>CAILAZ010000227.1 GCA_903832295.1 uncultured Acidobacteriota bacterium | reverse complement strand
TTTTGCTTTTGCGTTTGCTTTTAAGTGTCATCCTGAGCGCAGCGAAGGACCCCAGCACTGCACACTTCTCCGCTGCTGTCCGAGGCTTTCCGGCCACCCCACGATGTAAGGGAAACCTTCCGAAAGCTCCCGTTACTCATCTCTACCGGATTACCCCAACGGCAATTCGCGCTCGGTCAATCCTTCCGGACCTGCCTCAACCATTGCACCCGCCTGCAACACAGCCATTTCAACGATGAACTACCCGTGCAATCGTTTCCCTACTCCTCATCCGACCCCGGAGCCGCGTCCCAGGCGTGCCCGAAGATCGAAAAACCCTGTTTTTCCCCGTGTTTTGGCACAAATGTCACTCTCGTCGGCTTCTTCTCCCACACCGGTGCCTCACACTCGGAATCCGGCTCTTCTCCCTGATTTGCCTTTCCCAGCTCTTTTCGCAGCACCGGTTTTTTCCTTCCCAGCTGCATCACCACGGCGCTCAGTTTTTCTCCGCTGTCGCTCACTCCGCAGTACGCCACATAGTCCCGGAACCAGCTCGCATGCGAATAGAACGGATCAAACTCATGCAGCGCCAGCTGCGAAACCCGCGCCGTCAGCCTGTCCACCATCAACCATCCGCCGCGCTCCCACACCCAGTTCACCGCCTTCGCCTCATCTGCCGGAAGATTGTTGTTCAGCCTGTAGGCGCGCCGCACCACGAACAAACGGTCCGTCACTTCATGCACGTCTCCGGTCACAAACTCTTTCAGCTTCGCATCCACCATCAGCGCGCGCACCTTCATCGGCACCGTGCGCTCTTCCTCCGGGCCGAGAAAGAGTTTCACCTGCATACTCTTTCCAAAGCTGATTACATGCGCCTTCGGCGCACTTGCGGCCGCGGCTGCAATCGGGACGAGCAGCAGCGGAATCAACAGCACGGAGCAAAGTTGTTTTGACATGGCAACGCCAGCCTAGCTCTGCTTTCTGATTTGCGCAAATGTCTTTTTCTGCGTGGGCAACCAATCATTCCAATTCAGTGCTCCTACTATGAAATGGCAGAGTCTATCCGTCACCGCTCTCAACGAATTCTCGTTGTGGACGATCATCTCGACAACACTCTGCTCATGCGCGAGCTGCTCAGCCGCCAGGGATACGACGTTCTCATCGCCTCCAACGCCGACGACGCAGAAGAGATCATGCGCAACTCCAATCCCGATCTCGTCCTGCTCGACGTCATCATGCCCGGCAAGAGCGGATACGAACTCTGCCGCCAGTGGAAGGACTCACCCGAGACCCGCCTCGTCCCCGTCGTCATGATCACCGGCCTCAGCGACCGCGAGGACAAAATCCGCGGCATTGAGGCGGGCGCAGACGACTTCCTCAACAAGCCCATCTTCCCCGTCGAGTTGTTCGCGCGTGTCGCCTCGCTGCTCCGGGTCAAGGACTACACCGACGAGCTGGAGAATGCCGACAACGTGCTCTGTACCCTGGGTCGCAGCGTTGAATCGCGCGACCCCTACACGGAAGGGCACTGTGAGCGGCTCGCCGACTACGCCAGTGCACTCGGTCTCCACATGGGACTCAGCAATGAGGAGCAGCTCGCGCTGCGGCGCGGGGGGTTTCTCCACGACCTCGGAAAAATCGCGATCTCCGACGAGATTCTCAAGAAGCACGGCCTGCTCTCGCCTGATGAGTGGCACCTCATGCATCAGCATCCAGTCATCGGAGAGAATATCTGCAAGCCTCTGCGCTCGCTGCGCATGGTGCTCCCCATCATTCGCCACCATCACGAGCACTGGAACGGCAGCGGCTATCCCGATCACCTCGCGGGAGAGGAGATTCCGCTGCTCGCACGGATTCTGCAGGTTGTGGATGTCTATGACGCGCTGCGCACCGAGCGCCCGTACAAAGCGGCACACTCCCACCGCCAGGCGCAGGAAACCATGCAGGCCGAAGCCAGATTGGGGTTCTGGGACGGGAGCATTGTAGGAGAGTTCTTTTCCATGCTGTCCTTACGCGAGGATGCTGCATAACCAAGTTGTTTTCGCTAGGACGGCGGTGACAACTACTTTACAATCTGAGTGCGTCTAAGCGCCTAATGTCATCCCTCTACTCCATTATCCTTCCGGCCTACAACGAGAGCTCGCGCATTGGTCCGGGCCTTCAGAAGGCGCTGGAGTTTGTTCGCGAACAGCACTGGAACGTGGAGATCATCGTCGTCAACGATGGATCGACCGACGATACCGCTGAGGTCGTCCGGAGTTTCATGGCGAGCGCCCCTGAACTCCGGCTCCTGGAAAACCCCGGCAACCGGGGCAAGGGCTATAGCGTCCGCAATGGAATGCTGAATGCTCGCGGCGACATTCTGCTCTTCAGCGATGCCGACTTCTCCTCTCCAATCCGGGAAGCTCTCAAGCTGATTGCCGCCATCGAGCAGGGAGCCGATGTTGCCTTCGGATCGCGCTGGCTGCTGGCGGAAACACAGACGCAACGGCAGTCTCTGCTGCGGCAGTTTGTGGGCCGCGCCTACAACATGCTGCTCCGCCTTGTTCTCGGATTGCCTTACAAAGACACGCAATGCGGATTCAAAGCATGCACCCGGCATGCGGCAGAACTCATCTTCACGCGGCAGCAGATTGAAGGCTGGGGGTTCGATCCTGAGCTGCTGTTCATCGCGCGCAAGTTCGGACTGAGAATGACCGAGGTGGCCGTCGAATGGGCCAACGACGACCGCTCCAAGATCGATCCCATCGTGGACGGTATCAAGATGTTCTACGAGTTGCTGACAATCCGCATTTTCAATCTTGCCGGGCAGTATGACCGTCCGACCTTCCAGTTTCTCGCCTCTACGCCTGGCACGGTTCTGGTGCAAGGCAAGCGTTCGGCGTAATCGAGATTACGAAGCCGCGGCTTTTCGCGCCCCGCGGGTGTTTCGTCCCACTACCGCGATGGGCTTTCGCGCAATCGGAAGCAGGCAGACTTCTCCCCCAGCAGTCAGCTCGACTGAAAAGACCACCGCGCACTTCTCGCACAACCAGAAATGTTCGATTGGATAAGTTTTGCTGCGGGAGGCGCGGTCTTCTTTTGGACGCATGCCTGCAATTTTCTTGAGTGCTTCTGAGTAGTCAATGCGGAACAACCGTCCCTGATCAAGAGAGTGAAAGGTAGCGGAGCATTGGGAATTAAAACACTTCGTCAGCATCAGAACCTCGCTCTGGCCGCTTTCGGGGAAGCAGCAATATGTGCATGGATTGAGACGAAACTCACGTGACATCAAGTGTGATGCAGTCAAGCGATCTCTGGGCGCTTTCTAAGGTAACAAGTTTCCAGCGCGACGAAAGGCTTCGGGGAGGCTCTAGAGTCGCGCCAATGTTCAATTCAGGAATCAGAGCTGCACCGTTCCGGTTCAGGAATTGCAGACAAGCCACCGGCGGGAAAGTGACATTCTAAAATGTGGGATGTTGCGTCGTCGGTGTCACAACGCTCATACTGGCGCAACGCATTTCCGTTGGTCATGCCGCGAGCTAATCTGGAGCGCACTGGAGACCATGACAACCATTCCTGACCCGTCAGTATTCCGCCTTCTGCCCTCCGTGGATGAACTGTTGCGCAACGATGCCATGGCGGCGTTGATTCATGAGCAGGGACGGCTGAATGTTACGGAAGCCGCTCGACTTGCACTGAGCGAGTTGCGAGCGAGAATTTCTCGCGGGACGTTAAGCGCCGAGACACTGGATGCCGAACTTCGTGCTCTGCCTGTGACATTACAACTCCGCGTGGCCGAGAACACGAGCAGCTCCCTTCGTCGCGTGATCAACGCCAGCGGTATTCTGATCCATACCAACCTGGGTCGCGCTCCGCTTTCCCGCCTGGCAGCCGAACGCATTGCGGGGATCACCACCGGATACAGCAATCTGGAATTCGATCTCGACAAGGGTGAGCGGGGACGGAGAAATGCACACGCACAGAATCTCTTCTCGCGCATCTTTGCCCGCCAGGCGATCACGGATACGAGAACCGCAGTGGTCAACAATAACGCAGCTGCCGTTCTGCTGGCCTTAGCCGCGCTTGCCGAAGGAGGCGAGGTCATTGTCTCTCGCGGCGAACTGGTGGAGATTGGCGGCTCGTTTCGCATCCCCGACATCATGGCGCGCTCCGGGGCGGTGCTGCGCGAAGTTGGCACCACGAATCGCACCAGGATCGACGACTACGAAAAGGCAATCACGGAACGCACCCGGCTGCTGCTGCGGGTACATCGCTCCAACTTTGAGATTGTGGGTTTTACCGAGCAGCCAGAGGTGGCGGATCTGGTGGAGTTGGGGCAAAGACGCGGCATCCCGGTGATGGAGGATCTTGGCTCCGGCGCACTGGTGGATCTTGCGTTGTACGGAATTCATGACGAGCCCAATGTGTTTGACTCGTTGCGGGCAGGCGTTTCGCTTGTGACTTACAGTGGAGACAAGTTGCTGGGTGGTCCGCAGGCCGGTCTGATTTCAGGAGAGCCTGCTCTGGTTGACAAG
Organism: uncultured Acidobacteriota bacterium; assembly: GCA_903832295.1. Taxonomy (GTDB): domain Bacteria; phylum Acidobacteriota; class Terriglobia; order Terriglobales; family Acidobacteriaceae; genus TOLSYN. The sequence continues at coordinate 85,615 of CAILAZ010000227.1, read as the reverse complement.
GTGTGCAAACATCCGCTCTTCCGCGCGCTACGGGTGGACAAGCTCTGCTATGCCGCGCTGGAGGCCACGCTGCTGAGTTACCTGCAAGAAGAGTACGACGACATACCGCTGCTGCGAATGATGCGCATCCCGGCCGAGCAGCTTGAAAGACGCTGCCGGGAGATTGCTGCTTCGGTCGAAGGATATGTCACGGAGGTAGTTGCGGTTCAAACCATGATCGGAGGCGGTGCGGCAGCGGGCAAGAGTATCAAGAGTTTTGCCGTGGCACTTGCGTGCAAAGAGATCAGCGCCGGTGAGCTGGCATTGCGTATGCGCCGGTTTCCTGTGCCGGTGGTGGCGCGAGTGGAGGACGGGCGCGTGCTGCTCGATCTGCGAACGGTGGATTGTGTTGACGATGCGTACCTTGCGAATTCGCTGAACAGCATTGCTCGCGCTGAGTAAGAATAGTTGTGCGCGTATCGCCATCTTTCGCCCGCCACGCGGCTCGCCATTTCTTCGCATTCTCATTTACCATCACCGCATGACGGAAGAGACGCCAATTCGGCTTACACAGACGGTTGCTGCCGCGGGTTGAGCAAGCAAGCTAAGTCCGGCGGTGCTGGACTCGGTGCTTGGGAGATTAGCCCGGCAGCAGGACCCGAATGTACTCGTCGGCTTTGACAAGTCCGACGACGCGGGCGTGTATCTGCTCACGCCGGAGCTGGCGCTCGTCCAGACGGTGGACTTCTTCACTCCCATTGTGGACGATCCTTTTACCTTTGGGCAGATTGCGGCGACCAACGCACTGAGCGATGTTTACGCGATGGGGGGAACGCCGCGAACAGCGCTCGCCATGGTGTGCTTTCCGGAGAAGTCGGATCCGGCAATCCTCGAGCGCATTCTCGCCGGCGGGCTGAGCAAGATGATGGAGGCCGGGTGCACAGTGATTGGCGGCCACAGTGTCCGCGACGCGGAGATCAAGTTTGGCTACGCGGTGACGGGAACGATTGACCCGCGGCGGGTGCTGACGAATTCCGGTGCGAAGGCGGGGGACGTGCTGGTGCTCACCAAGGCGCTGGGCACGGGGGTGATTGCGACGGCCATCAAGAAAGGGCTGGCGCAGGCTGAGTGGATGGATGCCGCGACGCGCGCGATGACCACGCTGAACAAGGCTGCCTCCGCAATCTGCCTGGAGTTTGAGGTTCACGCCATTACCGACGTGACCGGCTTTGGATTGATTGGCCACGCTCGCGAGATGGCAGCAGGTTCCGGGGTGAGTTTGCGCCTGCGCGCAGGAGCAGTGCCGCTGCTGCCCGGAGCACAGGAGTGCGTTGCCCGGGGATTTATCCCAGGAGGACTGCGCAGCAACCGCGAGTTTGCGGCCGGATGTGTGGAGTGCGATGGCAACGTTGCGGAAGCGATGCAGGCAATTCTGTATGATCCGCAGACCGCCGGAGGGTTGCTGGTGTCGGTGGCTCAGGCGGATGCCGATGCGATGGTGGAGAGGCTCTGCGCGGCCGGCATAGCTGCCGCACGCATCGGCGAGGTGCTGGCGAAGTCGAAACCGCTGATTCACGTTGCGGTGTGATGGCGGACTGAGCGTCAGACGATGATCCGATCCTCCCCTGCGCGGCGGGTTACGTGCTCGCGGTCGAGGTACTCCAGCAGCGGGATGGCGTACTTGCGCGAGACTCCGGTCAACTCCTTGAAGCGGGCGACGTCGATTCTCGGCGAAGTCGATTTGCACGCGCGAATCTTGAGCTTCAGATCCTCCAGCGCCTTGTGGTGGAAGACCAACTCCTCGCTAAGCTTGATAAGCACGGCCTCCCGGAGGAGGAGAGTCACGAGTTTTTGAGCCCGCATGCGGTCGATCTTTACCCCGGCGAGTGCATCTTTGAGCGCCGGGACCTTGAGCCCGGCGGCGGCGAAGACAGCCTCGATCTGCCGCTTCGACTCGACTTCCTCGTCCTGCATGACAAGGCGGCGTCCGGCGAGGTGAACCTGCTCTCCGCTGACGGTGAGCTTCTGCGCAACCGCCATGGATGCGAGCGCGGCAGAAAAGATCTCGCGGTCAAGAGCGCTCTTCTCCAGCAACTCCTGCTTGCTGATTCCCCCGGCGAGCGGGTTGGCGTTCTGGAATCGCTCCACGGCGCTGCATAGCTCGGCGGCGATGCGCTGCAGGGTGGCGGCATCCATCAGCAGTTCGCCGGAGTGGTGAACCTTGCCGCTCTGCCGGGCACTGGCGAGGGCAGTCTGCAGACGAGACATTGCCCACCCCGTCTCGTGAATGGCGTCGGGCAGGCTGAGGCCGCGGCGCTCGCGGCGCGCAACGAGAAGCGCGATGCGTTCCTCGTCCCCTGCGGCGGTGAGATGTTGCAGCATGGCGGCGCGCTGGGGCGCTTTCATCTTTCGCATGGGACGCACATCCACCACTACGCCTCCGCCGATGGTGGCAACCGGCGAGTGTCGGCGAAGGATGAAGCGGTCACCGGGCGCGCAGGCTACGGCGGAGGCGGTGCGAAGCTGCGCCCAGGCACTCTCGCCCGCGTGCAGCTCGTCGCCTGCGAGGAGCGCGACTTCGGCAAGGGTCTCCGAGGTGAACAGGTGGAGGCGAACACGAGAGTGATTTTTGAGCGTGGGCGCGCCGGGCAGCAGAGAGAGCTGAACGTCAAGATTGCGGGTGGGCAGCAGCAGTCCGCGCTCGGCGAGGGTCATGCCGCGCTCGAGTTCCTCCTGCGCCACGCCGGCAAGGTTGACGGCGGTGCGCTGCCCGGCGAGCGCCAGCTCGGTTGCTCTGCCATGCACCTGCAGGCCGCGCACACGCACGCGGCGGCGGAGAGGCAGAACTTCGATCTCATCTTCCTTGCGCAATTGGCCGGAGATCAGGGTCCCCGTGACCACGGTGCCGAAGCCTTTCATGGTGAAGACGCGATCGACGGGCAGGCGGAATGGGGCTGCGGAATCTCTCTGCGTGGCTTCGGATGCGGCCCTGGCAAGCTCCTGGCGCAATTTCTCCAGGCCCTCCCCGCTGCGCACGCTGACCTCGACCATGGCGGCACGGCTGGTGTCAAGAAAAGAGCCGCGGACGAATTCTTCGGCCTCCATGCGAACGAGCTGGCGGGTCTCATCGTCCACCAGGTCGCACTTGGTGAGCACGGTGATGCCGCGGGGGATCTGCAGCAGGCGGCAGATGTCGAAGTGCTCGCGGGTTTGAGGCTTGATGGAGTCCTCGCAGGAAATAACGAAGAGCACCAGGTCCATGCCTCCTACGCCTGCCAGCATGTTTCGCACAAAGCGCTCATGGCCGGGCACATCGACAAAGCCAAGGCGCACCTCGCCCTGCGGGCCGCTCATCGCCATGTGGGCAAAGCCCAGGTCAATGGTGATGCCGCGCCGCTTTTCCTCTTCGAGGCGGTCGGTGTCAATGCCGGTGAGCGCCCGCACCAGCGCGGTCTTGCCGTGATCAATGTGCCCGGCGGTCCCGACGATCACAGATTTCATGCGATTACGTTATGCCGAAAGCAGGCGCGGGCACAAGCATTTCAAGGTGGGGATACGGCAGGAGTTGGCGGAAGCGCGTGTGAGTCGAACACACCAGAGACGGGATGAACCCGCCTCTCACCGGTTTTGAAGACCGGGAGCATCACCGGACACTACTCGCTTCCACGCCGGAAGAGCGAAGTTAACCATAGCACACGCCACTGCTTCTTTCCGTTTCGCCCGCCATCGACTATGCTGTGTGCCACTCTATTTGGCCACGGCGAAAGGATCCATCTCTGCGATGAAGTACCTGTTTATCTTTAATGACTCTCCTTATGGCAGCCAGCGCACCTACAATGGCTTGCGCTGGGCGGTCTCGCTCGCACGGAAGACACCGGTTCGGGTGTTCTTCTTTGGCGATGGTGTAACCGCCGCACTCGCCGGGTTCAATCCGGCGCACGCCGACTACAATCCGCAGGAGATGCTGGCGGCCATTGCCGCAACCGGCGCCGAGATTGCCGCCTGCGGCACCTGCCTGGAATCGCGCGGCCTGATGAACTCGCTGATTCCGCAAGTAAAGCGCGGCTCGCTCGACGAACTGAGTGACTGGGCGGCCGAGGCAGATAAGGTCATCAACTTCTAGCGGCGGAGCACCTAAATCTCAAACAACGACGCACCCTTGCGTTCGAGATGGTTCTCTTTGGCGAGGACGTCGAGGTGCAGGGTTGACCAGTCAGAGAGATGCAGTTCCAGGTCGCCGTTGCCGAGGTAGGTCTTGAGATAGCCGTTGCACTCGTGGCAGCTATCCAGGCGGAAGAGCGGCTCTTCTTCGATGGTGAAGACGGCGAGCTGATTCTGATCGTCGTTTCCGCAGAATGGGCAGCCGATGCGACGGAACTGCCAGCTCGAATGACAGTAGCAGCAGACCAGTTGGCGCGGCTGTCCGCCCTCGGGAAGGACCTGCGCCATCGGAGGCACGGCGCCGCAAACTGGGCAATACCCGCGCATCCACTCGTCCTCCTTGCGCTGTTCCGCATAGCTTTTGAGCACGGGCGCTGTGGTACGCCGGATGGCCTCCCAGGCGAGCACGCGGAGCAGGCCTGCGGCGGGAGGGGCGTTCTCGGGATCGCCAACCTGCACCCACTCGATTGCAGCCGTGCGAATCTCCTGGGACGCCTGCAGATGTTGCAGCAGGGATTTTGCGGAAGCCGTTAGAGGCTCGGGCAGCGGATGGTTGAGCAACTCGGTGCATGCGGTCAGCAGCAGCTCTCCCGCGGCGGCGGAGTACTCCCCGGGGACGCTGCCCAGCAGCGGAATTCCCTCGCCGCAACCTGCGAAAACCTGCTTCCAGTCAGGCATGGGGAGCGTCGGGGGAGCGAGCTTTGCAAACACGGCTGCTACCGTCTGTTCGAAGTCCGCGACATTGCGCAGATAGGGGTGAGACTCGATCCACTGTTCAAGGGCTGATGACATGGCCAGATTCTACTCCTGAGGACAAGGAAAAAGCCGGGGAAGGAACGCCTTCCCCGGCTTGAGGATTTGAAGTGCTGATTAGTCGGCGGCGGCTGCGCTCTCTACCGTCTCCTTGGGCAGGATGGGCAGGTATGCCACACCCATGCGGAAGAGGAAGATGGTTGCAGCCACCATCCCCACCGAAATACCCCACTCGATGATGGACGGACTGTAGTGCAGCGGCCCAAGTTGCGGCATGGCTCCCTTGAGATCCATACCGTAGACCACGGCGTTCCAGCGGTTCCAGACCACGCCTACAACCACCAGCGCGCTGGCCAAACCAAGCACTGTAGGATTGCGGCGCAGTTTGCCCACGCTCAGCAGCAGCAGCGGCAGAACGCCCATGAGGCCAACCTCGACCAGGAAGTCCACTCCGCGAGCTCCGCTGATGTGGCTGAACTCGCCGCGCACGGCAACATCGCCGATGCGCACGGCCAGGTAAACCAGCAGCGCCCAGAAGTCGAGCCTGCCCATGGTTGCGAGTTCGTCGATGCGGAGCGTACGTTTGTAACCCTTTGCAATCCACATCTCAACCAGCACCATGAGTGCAATGCCGGCAGCGATGGAGGAGAGGAAGTAGCAGATGGGCAGAATTGGAGACCACCACAGGTGGCTCAACTTGTCCGGCATCAGCAGGTAGAGCGAGCCCAGAGAGCTCTGGTGCATGGTGGAGAAGGTGACAGCGCCGATGGCAAGCATGATCGGCTCCTTCTTCTGTCCCGGCTTTGGCTTGAGCATGGCTGCCATGGCCGAGAATACAGCCGCGGCCAGCACAACCCAGATCAGCTTGTGCGAGAGGATGAAGACGAAAGCCGTGACGGCGATGACCACCCACCAATCCGAGTACTGGTTCCACAACTCGCGATACTTCTTCATCCCGAACCAGTCAAGCGGCACTGGCAGGAATTCCAGCAGCAGCACGGAGAGGTAGAAGGCGATGCACCAGGCGACCTCAAACATCGCCGAGTGCTTGGGCGCGTAGATTGCCAGGGAGTAGAAGTGCCATGGCAATCCCAGGTCGGCCAGCAGGGTAATCATGACGAAGGTGTAACTCAATAGACCCATGAGTACAGCGCTTCGTCCAACCGCGTAGAGGTCCTGTCTTCGCAGTACGTAGATGATGCAGGCGGTGGCAAAGGCACCAGCCGCAATCGCAATCCACGCAAAGTCGAAGACGATCCACAATCCCCAGGCCCAAGTGTCAGAGAGTCCGGTGGAGCCGCCCAACCCGAGCGCGAAGCGCAGCAGGAAGGAGAGCGCGCCGAAGCCCATCAGGAACATCAGCACCTTGTTGAAGGTGGAATACATGTTGCCCGGCACGGGAGCAAACTCGGGATGCGAGTGCTCGGCGTGTTTGGCGGAGCGTTCGGCGGCATCTGCCTTGGCTACCGCCTCGCGGCGCTTGCTGATGGCATAGGCTCCGCCGAGTGCGGCGCCAACGCCCACAACCGCGGGCGGGACCGCTCCCAGCGCAATCGCACTCAGGCGCGGGAAGGCCTCCGACTGCACCTTGGGAAATCCGAGCTCTTCAAAGGGCGCGCTGGCCAGGTAAAGCATCGTGGTGCCGCCAGCCTCGTGCTCTCCGTAGATGTGGTCCACATACTTGCCGGGGCTCTTCTTGATGCGCTGTTTGGCCTCGGCCAGCAGTTCGTCGCGTTCGCCATACTTCAGGCATCCGGAAGGGCATGCCTTTACGCAGGCGGGCTCGATGTGTCTCACGGCCCAGTGGGACTTTTCTTCGGCGGTCATCGCAATGCCGTTGTGGTACTGCGGAACCTCAGCCGAGAGACGGTCGGCGCAGTGGGTACACTTGCGAATGGATGGATCGAGCGACTCCCATTGTGCGGTGGGGACGCCCCAGGGGCAGGCCCACATGCAATAGCGGCAGCCGATACACCGTGATTTGTCATACACCACGGGACCGTCTGCGTGCTTGTGCAGCGCCGTTACGGGACAGGCAGAGGCGCACGCCGGTTCCTCGCAGTGCATACACTGGCGCTTGGTGAACACCTGCTTGAAGCCCGGAGCGATACCCGGCGTGTCCACCAGCCTGTCGGTGATAACCACGAACGTCTTGGACGAGAGCGTCCTCGGCTCCTGGTATCCCAGGCCTTCCGTGGGAGCAATCGTCTTCTCGCCCGGCAGGTCGTTCCATGCCTTGCAGCTGACCTGGCAGGAGCGGCAACCAATGCACTTTGTTGTGTCAATCAACGTTGTCTTAGGCACGGTTCCCTCCCTCTGCGGATCCAGCGGCTACAACATTCACCAGGCACGCCTTGGCTTCCTGCGTTCCGGCAACGGGGTCCACTGCATCAATGGTGATGTAGTTGGTGCTCGGTCCGGTGCTGAGTCCCTGGAATCCCCAGTTGTAAGGCATCCAGACCACGGTCACCTCTTTGCCATTGATCTGCAGGGTCTGCATGCGCCGCGTGACCTCGACCTTTACGGTGACGTCGCCACGAGCCGAACTCACCTTGGCCATGTCCCCGGTCTTCAGTTTGAGCTTCGCCGCCAGCGACAGCGGGATCTCAATCAGCGGCTCCGGGCACAGTTCGATCAGCCATGGAATGTTGCGCGTGATCGAACCCGAGAGCCAGTGCTCGGCCATGCTCGAAGTCATCAGCACGTAGGGGAAGTCCGCTACCTTGCCAATGGGGTGCTTGCCTTTCACCCGTGGATACTTCAGCACCGGGTTGTTCTTCATCTCCGGGTGCAGTGCATTTTCCGTCGGGCTCTCCACCGGTTCGTAGAACTCCGGGAAGGGTCCGTCCTTGGGTGTGTAGGAGGCATCGCGCGGCAGCTCTTTGTCTGTTGCCTTGGGATCAAAGTCCTTGTAGCTGGCCGCCAACAGCCGACCCACGCCCTCGCCGTTCATGCGGAAAGCGCGCTGCCCGTTGGGTGTGTCGGGGCCGTCGGTTGGAACCGGAACGTCAGGCGTATCGAAGCCCGCCCACTTCTTCTGCTCTGCATCCCACCACACAATTTTGCGCGCGGGATCAAACGGCTGCCCCTTCTCATCGCAGGAGGCCCGGTTGTAGAGCACGTGCATGTTGCCCGGCCAGCACCAGGCAAAGCCCGGGTAGATGCCCAGTCCGCTCGGATCGGTCTTGTTGTCGCGCCGCTTCGAGAGGTTCTTTCCGCCCTTGTAGCAGCCCGCGTAGATCCAGCACCCGGAGCTTGTGGAGCCATCCGGTTGGAGGTCGGCGATGCCATTGACCGGAAGCCCAGTCTTGAGGTCAAAGCCGTTGATCTCCTTCAGCACGGCCTCGGACATCCCGTCCTTGGGATAGTTCCACACCGCCGCCATCAGAATCTGATCCTTCGGATCGACAGAGTCCTTGTACAGATCGCGAACCTTGCGGAAGACCGCGTCCACAATCTCAAGGTCGCTCTTGGACTCGCCCGGACCGTCGATGGCCTTGTAGCGCCACTGCACCATCCGGCCGGAGTTCGTCAGGGTTCCCTCTTTCTCCATGAAGTAGCACGCCGGCAGCAGGAGAACCTCGGTCGGGATCGACTTCGGATCGGTTCCCGGACGCTTCCAGAAGGCGGCAGTTTCCGTCTCCCAGAGCTCGTGCACAACCAGCATCTCCAACTTGGCAAGCCCGTCAAAAGTCATCGACAGGTTGGCATTGGAAACCATCGGGTTCTGCCCGATAACGTACATCATCTTTACGTCGCCCTTGGCGGCCGACTCAAAGAACCCGTACACCGTGTGGTTCGCCTTCAGGCTGCGCTTGGGAAGCCAGCCATAGCCGAAGTCGTTCTCCGCCGTGGCCTGGTCGCCAAACCACGCCTTCAGGTTGTTCACCAGGAACTTGGCGCGGAAGGTGCCGTTGTTCTTCGTCCAGTCCTTCAGCGTGGGCTCGTTGTGCGCCGGGTAGGTCAGGTATCCGGGCATGTAGCCGCTCAGCACCGCCATGTCGCTGGAACCCTGCACGTTCGGCTCACCGCGCAACGCGTTTACACCGCCGCCGGGCTTGCCAATGTTGCCCAGCAACAACTGCAGCACGCCGTAGCAGCGAATGTTCTGCACGCCCACCGTGTGCTGCGTCATGCCGAGTGCGTACATGATGGTTCCGGGCTTGGTGGTTGCCATGATGTCGGCAATCTTCTTGATCGTCTCCACGGGGATACCCGAGATCTGCGATCCCATCTCCATGGTGTAGCGGCTGTAGTGCTTCTTGAGCTGTGCGAACACGCAGTGCGGGTCGTCCAGGCTCTTGGCCTTCTTCGGTTTCTTATCCGGCCCTGCGGTCTGGTAGCTCCAGCTAGCCATCTCGTAGTGCCGTGTGGCCTCGTCGTAGCCGCTGAACACGCCGTCGTCAAAACCGAAATCCTGGTTGGCCAGCATCAGCGCATTGGTGTGCAGCTTGACGTAGGCATCGTCGTACAGCTTGTTTTCCAGGATGTAGTTGATCATCGCGCCGAGGAATGCAATGTCAGCACCGGGGCGGATGCAGGCGTAGATATCTGCGATTGAAGAGGTGCGGTTGTAACGGGGATCCACGTGGATAATGATGGCGCCTTTTTCCTGCGCCTTGCGGATCCACTTCATGCTCATCACATGATTTTCGGCGGCGTTGCTGCCCTCAATCAGGAAAACCTTGGAGTGCTGCAGGTCCAGCCAGTGATTGGTCATCGCGCCACGGCCGAATGTTGCCCCCAAACTGGGGACGGTGGGGCTGTGTCAAAGTCTGGCCTGGTGTTCCACGTTCACGGTGCCGAGCAGGCGGCTGGCCTTCGTGATCAGGTAGCACTCTTCGTTGGTGTTCTGCGCCGCGCCCAGGAAAGCGATCGCGTCCGTGCGGTTGACGACCAGTTGCTTGTCGCCGTCCATCTCGGTTGCCTTCCAGGTCTTTTCGCGAGTGTCCTTCATCTTGTGGGCGATACGGTCGTAGGCCTCGTCCCAGCTGATTTCCTTCCACTCGGCGCTGCCCGGTGCGCGGTACATCGGCTTCTTGATGCGCTGCGGCGAATTCGGTACGGCAGACATCGCCGCGCCCTTGCTGCACAGCGAACCCTGGTTGATGATGTGATCCGGATCGCCTTCCAGGTTGATCAGCTTGCCGTCTTTAACGTGGCAGATCATGCCACAACCACAGGAACAGAAGTTGCAGGCGGAAGTGAACTCGGCAGTGCCGTTCAGCTTCATCCCGCGTGTGGCGGCATGCACTTGCTGGACGTTGACGCCCAGATCCGCGAGGGCCAGTCCTGCACCCATTCCGGCAGTAACCTTCAGCCACTGTCGTCGATTCATGCTCATTGCTGTAACCTCCATTCGGCAAGCGATCAGCCAACCGAAAAAACATGGGGCGGAGCCATCCCCGCAAGCATTATTTGGCGCGGGCGCACAGGAGTCTGTGGCAAGCCTCACTCCTGCTTGTGATGGATGGACTTGAGCACTCCTCCTCCCGGCCAACTTATTGCCTGGGGGGACATGCTCCAGGCACGTTGAATCTATAGCTTACGAGCGACCCCGGCACCCGTTGTCCCCATGCAAAGGCGAACCCCCACCAGGGGAGGTGGGGGCGTCCGCGGCTCTTAGGGCCGCAAAGAATGTGAGACTGATTTACTTGTCGTAGTGCAAAAGGGAGAACACGTCATAAGGGACAAGACGCTTGCGCCCATTGAGAAAGTCCAGCTCCACTACAAAGCTGAGCCCGCAGATATCAGCGCCCAACTTCGTGGCGAGTTTTGCTGTAGCTTCGGCGGTGCCTCCTGTTGCCAGAAGATCATCGACGATCAGCACACGTTGTCCGGGTTGAATCGCGTCCTTGTGGATTTCCAACGTATCCGTCCCGTACTCGAGATCGTAGGTGTAGCTGACGGTCTCCCCGGGAAGCTTCTTGGGCTTGCGCACCGGAATGAATCCGGCATTCAGGCGGTAGGCCATTGCGGGTCCGAAGATGAACCCGCGCGCTTCCATTCCCAGGACCAGGTCAATATTCTTGTCCAGGTAAGGTGAAGTCATGTAATCCACGACGCGTGCGAAGCCCGCACGGTCCTTGATAAGTGTGGTGATGTCGTAGAAGAGAATGCCCGGTTTAGGATAGTCGGGAATCTCCCGGATAAGTTTCTTTAGATCGTCAGAGGCCATCACGGTTTGTGATTGTGACAAGGTGATCACCGGGTTTCTTCAATTTGAAATGTCTTGTATCCGCTGAAGGGAGCGGCGGTATCCACCTCGACCAGGTCGATGCGAGCGGCGCGCGGTCCTTCTTTCAACTTTTCGTAAAGCGAGCCTAACTGCTCATTTGTTCCTGAAGCCAGCACTTCCACCGCGCCATCGTCCCGATTGCGCACCCATCCTCCAACACCGATCAAGCGTGCTTCCCGCTCAACAAACCAGCGGAAACCCACGCCCTGCACACGGCCCGACACGAGATATCGTCGAAATACTTCGATGGAAGCCATTGCACTCCTTGATGGAGAACTGCACACCGCGAAAATGACGGCTATGCAAGCATTTATGCGCGGGAAAGGTACGTGCCTTCGGCAGTATCTACGCGAATCTTCTCGCCCTCATTCACAAATGGAGGAACTTGCACAACCAGTCCTGTCTCGGTCTTAGCCGGCTTGGTAACGCTGGAAGCCGTAGCCGACTTCAGCCCTGGTTCGGTCTCCAGGATTGTGAGCTCCACGGTTTGGGGAAGGTCAATTCCAACCGCCTTGCCGTCAAAAAACTCGACCGTGATCTGGAGATTCGGAGTCAGGTAGTCCACGGAATCGCCCAAGGTGTCGCGGTTTAACGCTGTCTGCTCGTAGCTCTCAATATCCATGAAGAAATAATTGTCCCCGTCGTTGTAGAGGTACTCCATCTTTATTTCATCGACGGTTATCTTCTCAATGGCATCGCCGGAGCGGAAGCGATGCTCAAACATCGCGCCGGTGCGCAAGTTGCGCAGTTTGGCCTGGATGAATGCACGCAGGTTGCCGGGGGTGCGGTGTTCCACGGTGAAGACCGAATGCAATTCGTTGTTGTGCTTAATGATCATGCCCGGACGCATTTGAGTGGCAATAATCGCCATGACGGATGTTGCTCCAATCTTTTCTGCTCGAAAATTCTGGCCTGGGGCGGACGAAACCAATCCTGGCAGGCGGGTCGTGCCCTGGCAAGAGAACCCAGCCACGGCGAACAATCAATTTTACCTTGCAGCAGCGGAGTTTGGGAACGAGAGAGCGCGGCACGAACTGGAAACGCGGGGAGACGACTCACTTTCTTCCGCTCGACCCGAATCCTCCCGTCTCCCGGTTGCTTGCCGCTAAATCGTTTACAACCTCCACTGGCGTGGTTAACACAGGATAGGGGATCAGGTTTACCAGTTTATCCCCGGCAAGGATTTCGGCCGGTTCATCACCCAGGTTTTCTATCATGACTCGAATTTCACCCCGGTACCCCGCGTCAATCACCCCTCCTGTACAGGTCAGGCGACGCGCGGCCATGGAGGATTTATCGCGCAAGAGCGCCCCCAAGGGATCTCCGTTGGAACTGGTCAATTCCATCGCAACCCCTGTTGCTACCACGGCGTGTGCACGTGGCGTAATTGTCACGGATTCGCTCGCGTAGAGGTCGTATCCCAAGTCTTCGCCAGGATGAGCGATGGAGGGCGGTTTGGCCGAAGGCGAGAGCAATTTAACTTTCAGCATCTGCTGAATATAGCAGTACCCGTTCCGAAACTTCCTAAGACCGAATCTCCGAAACCTTATAATTGCAATGCTATGTCCTCATTCCGCCCCATTGACGAGCAACTGGCCTACCTGCGCAAAGGTTCGGTCGAAATTATTCGTGAGAGCGATCTGCGTGAACGCCTCGAGAAGTCTTTCAAAAGCGGCAAACCGCTGCGCATTAAAGCCGGCTTTGATCCAACAGCTCCCGACCTTCACCTGGGCCACACGGTGCTCATCCGAAAGTTGAAGCATTTTCAGGATCTGGGCCATACCGTCATCTTCCTCATAGGAGACGGCACAGGCCTGATCGGCGACCCAACTGGGCGCAACGCCACGCGTCCGCCTCTTACGCGAGAACAACTTGATGCCAATGCCGAAACCTACAAGGCACAAGTGTTCAAGATATTGGACGAGCAGAAGACCGAGGTACGCTACAACACCGAATGGCTTTTCAAACTCAACTATGAAGGCTTTGTGCGCTTGACTGCGAAGTTCACCGTTTCGCAAATGCTTGAGCGCGAGGACTTCAACAAGCGATTCAACGAGGAAAAGCCGATCAGCGTTCACGAACTTCTCTATCCGATGATGCAGGGCTACGACTCGGTCGCCCTTGAATGCGACGTCGAACTAGGTGGCACTGACCAGAAGTTCAACCTGTTGATGGGACGAAAGCTGCAACAGGATTACGGATTCCCCCCGCAAATCGTATTGACGATGCCTCTGCTTGAAGGTCTCGACGGGGAGCGAAAGATGTCTAAGTCCTACGGCAACTACGTAGGAATTACTGAAACAGCGCAGGAGATGTTCGGAAAGCTCATGTCGATCAGCGATCTGCTGATGTGGCGCTATTATGAACTGCTCACGGACTTTACAATTGCGGAAATTGAGAAGTGGAAGGCGGATGTCTCCTCGGGTGCACTTCACCCCATGCGAGCCAAAAAGGACCTAGCCAAGCGCATCATCGCCGACTTCCATTCTGTGGCTGAGGCTGAAGCCGCCGAAGACAACTGGGCACGACAGTTCCAGAAGGATGAGGTGCCGGAAAACCTGGAAGAGGTGGTGATCCACGCATCGGACGTTGGCTCTGCCGCCGATGGAAATTTCAGAATCAAATTAGACAAGTTGATCGCCCAGGCGGGGCTTGCCGACTCCAATAGCGACGCTCAACGAAAGATCAAGGCCGGATCGGTAAAAGTAAACGGAGAATCGCACAAGGAACTGCATCTGGAAGCCGCAATTCCAGTTGAGATTGTCCTCCGCGTTGGTCGAAAGATGAAGAAGGTCAGCCTCACCTAGAGCGTTGTCGGGAGGTGGTTCGCCATCTCTCGACGGCGGTTCTATACTGTTTGCATATGTTCGTCCGCAAAGTTCGCGTGGAATATGACAATGCCGGCGTTCCTGCCCCGGTGCCGCTGAAATGGCTGGACAACTTTTCCATGCGCAGCTTTACCAATGACCAGATATTCGACGACACTCTACCGGTTGCTGATGGGGTGATGGAAATCGGGTTGCGGGTTCCCATGGAACTGCTGGAGGATCGCCTGACCGACTGGTTTCGGCGCAAAGGTTATCTTGGCGCCACCAGCAAACTCCGCCTCACGGAATTGCAGAAACTCCTTAGCTGAACGCTCCAGCAGCCTGTGATGGACGAAAAGCAAACAAGCTCCTCCCCTGAATCTCGCTTACCAGCGTTCACCACGAAGAACTCCGTGGCTCTCATCGTTCTTCTATGGCTGTTGCTTTACGTTCCAGGCCTATGGTCGCCGCCGCTGCTTGACGACGCTGACTCGGTGCATGCCGAGGCAGCCCGCGAGATGATGCTTCGCCATGACTGGTCAACGCTCTACGTCAACGGCCTGCGCTACCTTGAGAAAGCGCCGCTGCTCTACTGGAGCATGGCCGCAAGCTACGAGGTCTTCGGGACAACAGACTGGGCTGCGCGAGTGCCGCTTGCGGTGGGAGTGTTGGCCCTGCTTCTCTCTACATTCTTCATCGGCAGAAATCACTTCTCGACGGCGGCTGGGTATTATGCGGCACTTGTGCTGGGACTGTCATTCGGTCCATATATATATACCCGCATCCTGATTCCTGACATCCTGGTAGCTCTCTGGCTGGTGCTGGGTCTGCACTGTTTTCTCATGGCGGTTGACCAGCCATATCCTTCGCTTACCGCATGTTGGGGAATGGCCGCAACTGCCGCATTGGGTGTGCTTACCAAGGGCCTGATTGGCCTGGTCTTTCCTTCAGCCGCCGTCCTCATTTTTCTTGTGCTCACCCGCAACCTTCGCCTGCTCCTGCGTATGCGGCTCGTTTCGAGTCTGGCAGTCTTCCTTGCAATTGCGGCCCCCTGGCACATCGTCGCGGGATTGCGCAATCCCGCCGCAGGGCAGGCCCGCGGATTCTTCTGGTTCTACTTTGTCAATGAACATTTCCTCCGATACATCAACCAGAGATTTCCACGTGACTATGACACCGTGCCGCTCTTGCTTTTCTGGACGCTTGCCCTGCTCTTTCTCCTGCCCTGGTCTGCATTCGCTTTCAAGGCGGTTGCCGCGGTGCCGCGCAGTTGGAGGTCATGGGGAACTCTCAGCCGAAGTGGCCGCGCCCTGTTGCTCTGTGCAATCACAATTGTGGTCGTACTCGGGTTCTTCAGCTTCAGCAGTCGCCAGGAATATTACGTAATCCCCGCACTTCCAGCGCTGGCACTGCTGCTCGGGAACTGGCTTGCAGAGGAGCAACGATCACCGGCAGACTCCCCGATCCGCATTGCTGGAAAGCGAATTGCGCTTGTGACTCTTCTCGTAGCCGTGCCGGTGGCGGCGGCGGTTCTTGGAATGCTATGGCTGTCGCAGAGCGTCCCGCCGCAGAGTGAACTCTCTGATCTGCTGACGCGAAACCCGTCGGAATACGCGTTATCGTTCGGTCATATTTTCGACCTGACGCCGCGAGCCATGGGGATGTTCCGACCTGAACTTCTGTTGCTTGGAATGACCCTGGCTGGTGGCGCGCTGATGAACTGGATTTTGCGGCGCTGGAATCGCGCGCGCGGGGCCAATGCTGCACTGGCCCTGATGATGTTAGTTTCCCTGCAGTGCGTTCATTCGGCGCTGGTCACCTTCGCGCCCATTCTCTCGTCGCGAACACTGTCTGACTCCGTTGCAGCCATGTATCGAGCTGACGATGTGATCGTCATTAATGGCGCCTATGAAGACGCATCGACGCTCAATTTTTACGGGCATCTTGCCTTGCATGTCTTGAATTCGCGCGAAAACGGAAATCTATACTTTGGTTCACTTTTTCCGGACGCCCCTGCGGTCTTCGAAGATGACATTTCATTTTCCAGGCTCTGGCTGGGCCGCGGGCGAGTCTTTGTATTCACTACGCAAGGCGAAATTCCCGCCCTCCTGGTACGGACGGGGTATCGGACAATTGCACGAAGCGGGGGTAAGCTGATTCTGGCCAATCATCTATGACCTTCTCGGCAACTGCGTACCTCGTGAAATCCGCAGCCACCTGCGTGTTGCTCTCGTGCGAAGGCCTCTCCCTGTTTTGGCGTGCGATCCTGTTTGTGGCGGTGATTGGCACGGCATCCTCCACCGCGTTCCTTGGGATCGCATTCGTGGCCGCAGTTCGCAATCTCAAACTGGCACGCGCGCAGCAAGCGGGAATGGCTGAACCGGCAGATCGCCTGCATCCGGCAGTATCCATTCTCAAGCCGCTTCACGGAGCTGAGCCCCAACTGGAAGAGAACCTCGAGACCTTTTTTCTTCAGGACTATCCGGAATTCGAAATTGTCTTTGGCTGCCGTTCATCGGCGGATCCGGCGCTGGTGATTGTTGAGCGTTTGCGTGCACGCTATCCTGGGATCCCTGTGCGAGTCGTGCTCTCCGGAGCGCCCCATTGGCCCAGCGCCAAGGTGTGGTCGCTCGACAAGATGATTGCTGGTGCGAAGCACTCATACCTGGTCATCAGCGACAGCGACATTCTGGTCAGCCCCGATTTTCTGCGCAACGTAATCCCTCCCCTCTTGCTGCCGAAGAACGGGTTGGTCACTTGCCTCTATCGTGGCGTGCCGGCGCGTGGCATTTGGTCGTCCCTTGAAGCCCTGGGTATGTCAGTGGAGATGGCTTCCGGGGTCATTACGGCTGACATGCTGGAGGGAATGAAATTTGCGCTCGGATGTGTAATGGCCATGCGCCGGGAGGTGCTCGAACAGATCGGCGGTATTGCCTCGATGGCGGAGTACTACTCGGATGACTTCGTCCTCGGCAATCAAGTACACGCCGCTGGATATCAGGTTGTGCTCTCGCACTATCGTGCGGCACACGTTCTGTGCGAACAGTCGTTGAGTACTACTATTTCAACCCAGATACGCTGGATGAAGAGCACTCGCTACTCTCGCCCGCTGGGACATCTTGGGACCGGTCTCACCTTTGCTGTGCCTTACGGCATCCTGGGCTTTGTCGCCGCGACCGCCCTTGGCCATTCGGGTCTCGGCGCAGCTCTTTTCGTTTGGAGTCTCTTAAACAGGATGGCACAGTGCGTTTCCATCGGATACGGGGTTATTGGCGATCAACGAGCACTTCGTCTTTGTTGGCTTTACCCGTTGCGCGACCTTCTTGGGTTCTTTGTTTGGATGGCCAGCTATCTGGGGGGCAGCAGTTTCCGATGGAGGGGCGAGCTTTACCGCTTTACTTCCGGCGGTCGGATTTCCCCAGTTCAACGCAGGAGCGAAGCTGTTGAGTGAGCTCGCGTGAGTTCACTGCGTTCCAGTGGACCGAATCTACACTCGCCTTAGCCGTCCGTCTTTCAGATGGAACTTTTCTCCGCGCCACACTATGGTGTCCCCGGCAAAGCTCGCAAACCAGACCGCAACTCCCACTAGATCGCGTAAAGGGATGAGCCACAGGTCCCGAATTGCTTTTCTGGAATTCAGGATCGGACCGCTGAGCAGGTACCCCGAGGCGAACCGCATCGAGGCCACCGCACCCAGCAAAACAAGAGACCACAGTGCTCCGCCTGCACATGCCGCCGCTACCATCGCCCACGGAAGCCCAAAGGTCAACAGCACTCCGATGTAGCCGATCTTGCGGAGATCGCGCACGGTGCGGGCCCATCGCAACTGGTGCTCGAACATGGCTTTGAAGTTGTAATCCGGCAAGAATGTCTCCACAACTACATCGGAGAGCACTACCTTGAACCCGGCCTTAGAGATCATCCTTCCCAATTCATGATCGTCTGCAAGGTAGTCAAGCAGTGCTTCCAGTCCTCCAATAGCGGAGGCGGCCCTCCGCGGAAAAGCGAGCGTTGAGCCTAGTCCGAAGTGCAACCCATCCTCAATTTGCATGGCACATAGGACGCCTCCGGCAAAATCGGTGGCGATGGTGATGGCCTCAACGCGGGATGCAATACCCTGACCAGCCTCGGCGCGATAGAGGGCCGTTACCAGTCCGACCTTCTGGTCTTGCATCGGAGCGACGATCCGGCGCAGATAGTCGTATGGCACGCGAATATCGCTATCATTGATAACGATGTGGTCGTACTTTGCCTCACGCAGCATTTGCGAGAGATTGCTGACCTTGCGATTTGTTCCAAGCGGTTCGGGACAAATGACAAGCCGGATTGCGCACTCCGGAAACTCATGGCGAAGCTTTTCAACCTCAGCCACCGCTTCCTCGCTGGCATCGTTCACTCCAAAGATGATCTCGTATCGCGGATAATCCTGGAGACAATGGGAGCGAAGACCCTCATACATCTGCCTGTCAGTACCACGCAGGGGTTTCAAAATGCTGATCGGTGGCGCATAGGTTGTCTGCGGCATGCGCGTGTATTCACGCCTGCGGACGATGAATCTCCACTCGCTCCAGAGCGAGAGTGCAAGATATCCCAACCCGCACAAGGAAAGCAGTGCAGACAGATACGCCACAGAATGGAGGAGAGGTTTCAGCATGGCTGCCGATTAGAGCTTATCGGAAGTTGCCCTGCGGCTGGAAGTCGAGGAATTGGAATATTCCTCCATTTCCCCTCCCTCGAATTTCAGGCATACTCAAAAGGAGTCACGGAGAACATCCGTTGAAGTTGAGATTCTGGCATTGGCTGGTCCTGGCTGTGTGCGTCACTGTCTCCGTGGGCCTGTCGTATCGAAACCTTCGCGTAGCACAGGGCGAGCACGCTTTTGCGCGCCTAGGCTGTCCGGCTTGCCATCTTGCCGGGGGTGCACCTTCGCTTGCGCACGTGGGAAGCAAGTATGACCGAGCAGCTCTGGCCGAGTTCATTGGCAATCCCGAGACTGTCTATGCGTGCAGGGGACATCGGTCACTGAACGTAGGATACCTTCCCATGCCGCGGCTTGCGGCTTCGGGACGCGACGTGGTGGCGCTCTCCTTCTATCTGTCAGCCCAGCGCTAGCCCTATGATCCCGGTGTCTGGAACCGGCCAGAACACAAGTTTCGCAAGGAGTAAGTGTGAATTCGAAGTTAAAGCTGGTGATCCTTCTTCCGATTGCTGTATTTGCCCTCTGGGCTTCCTATCACGTTTACGAACTCGACCTTGGCAAGCGATCGTTTGCCCGTCTCGGTTGTGCGAGCTGCCACTTCTCAGGAGGCGGTCCTAATCTCAGCACGATTCTGCCCCAGTACGATTTGCACACCGTCGAGGACTTTATTCGCGATCCGGAGGATGTTTATCGCCGCCTTGGCCGCAAGCCGCTTAATCCTGGCTTCGCCATCATGCACAAAGTAAAAGCTTCAGATCATGAAGTTCGAGCCATGGCAGAGTATCTGAAAAGTTGGTAACCAAGGCAGGAGACGCAAATGCTCGCCTTCGGACAGCACCGGGTATTTCGGACAGCCGCACTCTTTGTGATGATGATGTTCCCGTTCGGTGGGGTTTTGCCAGCACAGGAGACAAGTCCTCCCGTGGTAGCACCCCATGCTCGCCTGCTGGCAGCTCGTAGCATCTACTTTGAGCATCTCGGAGGGCGTCTGCCGAACGAGGTCATCTCAGAAGCATTTCAGGGTTGGGGACACTTCGAAGTTGTCTATGAGATAGCCAAAGCCGACTTGATCGTCTCCATAGTCGCTCCCATGTCGGATTCCGGCGTGGGCATCAGCGGCGGCAACGGACGTTCTTCCGGGTCCGGCAGAAGTCTCTCCAGCCCCAACGTAACTCAGATTCGCTTGAGCATTCTCGATGCACGGGACCGTGCCATGCTCTGGAGCGGCTCCGAGCAACCCAAGTCCTCGGTGAAGGAGCGCCAGCGGGAGGACAACGAAGTTGAGGCGTCGCTCCGTCTCTTTCGCCGGTTCCGCAATGTAATTGAACCCGAGTCCGCACCCTAGCCTTAGGCCGCGTTTTCCACAGCAATCCACAACATTTCTGTCTTCCGAACAGCATTCCCACAAGGTCGGGTCAGATTTCACGTTCAACATCGTTCTGGTTGTTGCACTCTTCAAATAACGCAACGGCGCGTATGCCGCTGCGTGGTGCTTCCCGGCTCGAACAGCAGCGAAAGGCACTGCAGAATCCGGTTGGAAATTGGTAGCGGAGGGTTTGCGACAACGCGGCCCAACCACGGTTCAGGCGCGAGAAATCGCAGCCGACGGTGGATAGCAACCGAGATCCAAACCGGACTGCCCTGCCCCTTGGCAACAGGGTCGCCGCTTAGAGCCGGAAGGGGAGTCGGGCGCGAGCCTCCGACAACGGATCAAAGTCCGCGGAGTCCACTCGACGCTCAGACTCCCAGGTTTCCGCAAGGCGGCGGGAGCGAGTCACCACACGCAGCACAGCGCGACGTTGAAGGCCCGGAGAGGCGGCTGGCTTCTCCGGGCCTCATTTTCGCAAGGGATTTGAGATACTCAGACTATGCCTGCAACCGATTACAGTCTCGATCGCGGTCTCCCAGCCAGTCCTGAGGCCGAGCGCTCCATTCTGGGCGCGATTCTGCTCGACAACAACCTGCAGAACGAGGCTCTTTCGTCGCTCAAAGCCGAGCACTTCTTTTTAGACGCGCATCGCCGCATTTACCAGCGGATCGCTGATCTTTCTGAGACCAACCGCCCCATCGACATCGTCACCCTCACAGAGGAACTGCTGCGATATAAGGAGTTGGAGGCGGTCGGAGGCGCAGGCTATCTGGCGTCGCTCACGGACGGCGTTCCCCGGCGTTCCTCCGTGGAACACTACGTTCGCATTGTGCGCGACAAGGCGATGCTGCGTAACCTCATCCATGCGGCCAATGGAGTGATCTCGCAAGCGCTCGAACAGGCAAGCACCGCTGCCGAAGTCATCGACTC
The DNA here is from genome assembly GCA_903832295.1 of uncultured Acidobacteriota bacterium. Classification (GTDB taxonomy): domain Bacteria; phylum Acidobacteriota; class Terriglobia; order Terriglobales; family Acidobacteriaceae; genus TOLSYN. Next base: position 64,679 of record CAILAZ010000227.1, on the reverse strand, counting down.
TGCCGAGTCCAGCATTTTCAACATTTCCGAGGAGCGCAGCGGTCAGCAACTCACTGATATCAAGACGATTGCACACGAAGCTTTCGGAGGAGATCTCGATAAGCTCTTTCAACGCGGCGGCCGCGTCACCGGTCTTGAGACCTACTACGCCGATCTCGATGACATGACCAGCGGTCTTCAGAAGTCCGACCTCATCATTATCGCGGCCCGTCCTTCCATGGGTAAAACCGCATTTGCCATAAATATTGCTGAGAATGCGGCCATCCTCGGCAGCAAAACCGTTGCGGTCTTTTCGCTTGAAATGTCCAAGGAAGCACTGCTTAATCGCATGCTCTGTTCGCAGGCCCACGTGGATGCCCAGAAGCTGCGCACCGGATTCATCACCCGCGAGGACCAGGGCAAGCTGCGAGCAGCGCTGGCCAAATTGAATCAAGCACACATCTACATCGATGACACGCCAGGAATCTCGCTTACCGAGTTGCGCGCCAAGGCTCGCCGCAAGGCAATGGACAAAGACGGTCTGGACCTCATTGTCGTGGATTACCTTCAGTTGATGTCGGCTTCGGCTCCTGGGGGCCGTCGCTATGAAAATCGAACGCAGGAAGTGTCCGCTATATCTCGCGGGTTAAAGGCAATTGCCAAGGAACTCAAAGTTCCAGTCGTCGCACTTTCGCAACTGAGCCGTGCTCCAGAAACCCGGGGCGGCAAGGATTCCGAGCCGAAACTCAGCGATCTGCGCGAATCCGGCTCCATCGAGCAGGATGCCGATATCGTTATGTTTATTTACCGTCCCGAGTACTACGACCGTGACAATCCCGATTTGAAAGACAAGGCCAAGATAATTGTGGCCAAACAGCGCAACGGCCCCACAAACACTATCCAGCTTGCGTTTATTAAGGCCTCCACGCGCTTTGAGACATTGGTGCGAGAAGAGTGGATTCCCTAGCAGGGATTCGGGGTTTCACTTTATTTCCGATACAAACGCTCCGTACTCCCCTTTTGCAAGAGCCGCGCGGAGCTATACTGTTTTTGTTAAGGTCAAATTCTCTTGTCATCCACACAACAGAAGTTCTCCATGCACACAAGACCCAACTGGGCTGAGATTTCACTCTCCGCGCTGGCCGATAACTATCGCGTCGTCGCCCGGCACCTCGGGTCCAACGTCACCCCCTGCTGCGTAATCAAGTGTGATGCCTACGGTCACGGTGTCATCGAGAGCGCGCATGCACTGGAGGGGGCTGGGGCAGTCTGGCTGGGCGTCACTTCCACGGAAGAGGGCCTTGCCGTGCGCGATGCAGGGGTGAAGTTGCCCATCCTCGTGATGACCGGATTCTGGCGCGGGGAAGAAGAGACGATTCTGCGGTGTGACCTCATCCCGGCGATTGCCACGCTCGAACACATCGAGGCCCTGGAACGTGCAGCCGCCGCGATTGCCATTTCTCATCGTGTTCCCGTTCACCTCAAGGTGGATACAGGAATGGCGCGATTGGGAGCATCGATGGCGGAACTTCCTGCGCTGGCTCAACGCATCGCATCGTCTCCCGTTGTCGAACTTCAAGGAGTGTTCAGCCACCTGTCAGAGTCCGAGGTACTGGACTCCCCTGCCGCCTTGCAGCAGCGTCTGGATTTCGCCCGAGCCATCCAAGTACTTGCCGCTGCCGGGTTACACCCCCGCTACCGCCACCTCGCTAATACCGCCGCAACCGTGGCCCGTCCGGATACATGGAACAATATGGTTCGTCCTGGCCTGGCGCTTTACGGATATAACCTCCAGTGTGAAGGCCCTGGGGCCAGGGAAGCCGCACTTCCCGTGCGCCCGGTGCTTACCTGGAAGACGCGAATCATCGCTTTGCGTGACATTGCTCCCGGCACCCCGGTTGGCTACAACCAGCGCTGGCGCGCGGCGCGCCCCACGCGCCTGGCCGTCGTCCCTGTCGGCTATGGAGATGGTTTCAACCGCCGGCTTTCCTCGGGTGGACAAGTGATTCTGCATGACCACTTCGCTCCGATCGTGGGCAACATCAGCATGGACCTAACGACGGTTGACGTCACCGATATCCCTCAAGCTTCCATCGGAGATGAAGTCTTGCTGATCGGGAGCAGTCAACATTGTTCGATTGGCGCCGACGATCAGGCCCGGCTCGCTGGGACGATCGTTTACGAGATTCTCTGCGGGCTTTCCCCGCGGGTTCCCCGGGTGTACGTCGAGTAGGAGAGGCGGTGCCATTGAGCCCCGCCTCATTGCCTTTCAACGCGCTCTGCCAACATCTTGCTGCGAGCTACTCCGCCATCATCCCCTCCCTTGGTAAACTGAGTGCTTACGAACGCCTATGATCCGCTCTCGTTATGCACGCTGGATGAATGCCTGGGAGTATCGTCTCGAGACACGCGACAGCAATCGCATCGTGCGTCCGTTCGAATGGGGCATGGATTGGATTGGTGACTTTCCCGGAGTTCCGGACACCTCCGACTTGCAATCCGCTCCACTCGACGAGCAGAAACGCTTCTTCTTCGATCTGAATGATCGGCTGGTCGCAAACAGCGAAGAGTTCTTCGGCTACCGGACACCCACGGACTTCCGCCTTGAGCAGCGACCGATCCGCGTACATGGCACCGGAAGTCATGCGAATCCCGAGGTTGATGACGCCAAGTATGCAGGACAGTTCGGGACCTTTCTGAGATTTACCTCGCCTGTCCGCTCACCGTATCCGGAGAATGACGTGGTCAACGCGCGCTGGTTTCCAACACCGCCCGCGAAGGGGAAGCCGAAGCGCGCAATAATCGCGATACCGCAGTGGAATGGCGATGCGATCAGCCACAACGCCTTTTCAAACCTGTTTCGCCTATTCGGAGTTTCAACTCTGCGGCTGAGCATGCCGTATCACGACATTCGAATGCCTGCCGAACTGCACCGCGCCGATTACTCGGTCAGTTCCAATATTGGCCGCACCATCCACGCCGCCAGGCAGGGTGTGATTGATATTCGCTGCTGCGTTGACTGGCTCGAACAGCAGGGCTACACAGAATTTGGCGTCCTGGGCACGAGTTTGGGCTCCTGTTACGCCTTCAACGCCAGCGCTCACGATGCCCGCATCCGGGTCAATATTTTCAATCACGCATCGACCTATTTTGGAGACGTTGTCTGGACTGGTTTCTCCACCCGGCACGTCCGCGCAGGCATCGAAAAAGTGCTCAACGGCACTGAGTTGCGCCGAGTGCTGGCTTGCGTCAGCCCCATGAGTTTCTTTGACAAGTTCGAGCGCTGGCCCAAGCGCGTACTGATGATTCACACTGCTTATGACCGCACCTTCCTGCCGGAGTTCAGCCAGAAGATCGCCGCAGAGTTCCGGCAACGCAAGCTTAGTGCGGAGATCCGGTGCCTTCCTTGCGGCCATTACACGCTCGGCGAGTCGCCCTACAAATACATGGACGGCTTCCTGGTGACCCGTTTCGTGGCTCGCGCATTCAATCGTGCTTATGCCGAGGGCAATTCGGTTGAGGCCGCACCTCTTCAACTCACCCTGTAGTGACAGCTGCAACGCATGTCCGGTGCCGACTCTGTGCGGCCTCGATTTCTGTGTGTCATGAGAACCGCTCCCGGATACAATACCTACATGAAACTCGCGCTTGGAGCCGACCACGCCGGCTATTTGCTCAAGGACAGCATCCGCCAGTACGTCACGGAACAAGGTCACCAGGTCATCGACGAAGGCACGAACACCTCTGACTCGGTGGACTACCCCGACTATGCCGTGAGGGTGGCTCAGGACGTAGCCGCCGGGCGCGCCGAGCGCGGGATTCTGGTCTGCGGCTCCGGAATCGGTATGGCGATCACAGCCAATAAAGTTCCCGGCATCCGTGCCGCCAATATCTGCAGCGAGTACGAAGCTCAGATTTCGCGCGAACACAACGATCTCAATGTCCTCACCTTGGGGGCACGAATTCTTGATGAGAACAACGCCAAGCATATCGTGCAAATCTGGCTGGATACGCCATTTTCTGGAGGCCGCCATTCCGGTCGCCTGGAGAAAATTCACGCCATCGAAGAGGCCCCTACGGCCTGATCGACCGCAGCATTTCCGATGCTAATCGGACAGGAACAGCGCGCCACCAGGCAATAAACATGGTTTCCCGGCTCAAATTCATGGTGGGCTGTCTTGTCAGCGTTCAAGGTGCGAAGAGGCTAAAGTCAAGGGTTCCGCAACCTATTGATTGTAAGCCGGTTACGGCGGTGATTATAGTCACAGGAGGTGGTGACTCGAATCACGGCTGGAGCCGCCGGAAACGAACAGACTATACGGTCCTCAGGAGCGTGCGGGAGGCTTCTGAAGGGTGGCATGTCATTTAGGTGATCGAGGTAGAGCAAATGACGATACTGGCTCACAGGTTGATGCGACTAATCGAGACTCACGCCGAGGCGCTTGCGGAATCGCTGGAGGCGAGAATTGTGGCCTCGGAGCGGTGCGCCGACTACTGGCGGGTTTCGACAGGCGAGGTGAAGACCTTGGTTGGCGGAATCTATGGGCAGTTGGGTCAGTGGCTTGTTGCCAAGACGGAGGAAGACATCGAACGCCGGTACACCATGATCGGCACCCGTCGTGCCGAACAGTGTGTCCCGGTAAGCCAGTTGTTGTGGTGCATCGTGCTGGTAAAGGAAAACCTCTGGGAGTATCTGAAGGACAACGAGAACCTGGAAACTACCGCACAGATTTTCGGAGAGCTGGAACTCACGCAAATGGTGGATCAGTTTTTTGATCGTGCCATGTATTACGCGGTGCGCGGACACGAGCAGGTTCGGGACGCGCGCGAGCAGCGCAAGTAAAAAATATCCGTTGTTTGTTTTGAAGGTCACACTCATCGAAGGTGTTTCTCTTATGCCCTGGCAGTCCGAGTATCAGAAGAAATTGATGTCCGCCGATGCGGCGATGCGCGCAGTCGAGAGCGATATGCGCGTCTATGTGCACGCTAATGCGGCATTTCCGCAAGTGCTGCTGGAGGCTCTTACTCGCCGCTCTGGCCAGGTCCGTAATGTGGAGATGCTCCACCTGCTCGGGTTCGGGGAGGCATTTTACAATCGTGCCGAATTTGCCGAGAGTTTCCGGCATAACGCTCTCTTCATCGGCGCCAACATGCGCAAGACCGTGCTCGAGGGGCGCGCCGATTACATCCCCGTCCATCTCAGCGAAATCGAGGGGCTCTTCCGGGACAAGGATATCGAGATCGATGTAGCGCTGTTGCAGGTCTCCACTCCGGACCGTCATGGATATTGCAGTCTTGGGGTGGCGGTGGAAACCACGCTGACCGCGGCTCGTTGCGCCCGCATCCGGATCGCACAGGTGAATGACCGCATGCCGCGTACATTCGGCAACACCTTCATGCACGTCAGCGAATTTGACGCGATTGTGGAATGCTCGCAACCACTCCCGGAACTTGTGCCGGAGCAGACGACGGAAGAACATCGCATGATCGCCCGCCATGTATCCACTCTGATCGGAGATGGGGATTGCGTGCAGGTTGGCATCGGCGGCATTCCAAATGCAATTCTGCCCTTTCTCGCTGACCGCAGGGATCTCGGAATCCATACCGAGACACTGACCGAGAGTGCGATCCCTCTCATCGAAAAGGGAATAATCACTGGATCTCGAAAGCAAATTAATCCAAATAAGATTGTGCTGGGATTCGCGCTGGGCACACGGGAATGGTACGAATACGTCGATGACAATCCGATCTTCGATTTCCAGCCCAGTGCTTACACAAACGATCCGTTTGTGATTGCGCAGAATGACAATGTAGTAGCCATCAACTCTGCAATCGAGATCGATATTACAGGGCAGGTGGTCTCGGATTCCATCGGCGCGCGCTTCATCAGCGGCTTTGGAGGGCAGGTGGACTTCATGCGCGGCGCAGCTCGAAGCCGCGGAGGCAAGCCCATTATCGCGATATCCTCCACGGCCAAGCATGGAACTGTTTCGCGCATCGTTCCCCGCATCAAGAACGGTGCCGGAGTGGTGACGACCCGAGCCGATGTGCATTACGTGGCAACAGAATACGGCGTGGCTTATCTGCACGGCAGGAATGTGCGCCAGCGCGCTGAAGCACTCATAGAAATAGCCCATCCAAAATTCCGTTCGGAGCTCAGCGAGCACCTGCGCGAAATGGGATGGGGGCCAAAGATGTTTGCCGACATGGCGAGGTGAGAGATGGCCGAACAAGCCAGAGGAAAAGTTGAAGTCAATCAGGATGAGTGCAAAGGCTGTGGCCTTTGCGTGGAGTCCTGTCCCCCGAAGGGGCTGACCCTCAGCCCGGAACTAAATCACTACGGAGTGCACCCGGCTCAGTATCACGCCGAGATCTGCACGGGATGCGGCATCTGCTATTTCGTATGTCCGGAGCCCGGTGCGATCACCGTGTATCGATTGGCCGTCGCAAAGAGCGAGGTGAGTGATGCGGCAACTGTGTAAGGGAAACGTGGCTGTGGTAAAGGCTGCAATCATGGCGGGCTGCCGGTCGTTTTACGGTTATCCAATTACACCCGCCAGTGAAATCGCGGAATATGCGGCGCTGCTGATTCCGCAGGTCGGGGGAACATTTCTCCAGGCAGAGAGCGAAGTTTCGGCTATCAACATGGTCTATGGTGCCGCGGCTGCCGGACAGCGTGTGATGACTGCATCCAGCGGACCTGGAATCAGTCTGATGCAGGAAGGTATCAGCTACCTGGCGGGCGCGGAATTGCCCTGTGTGATTGCGGACGTAATGCGTGCCGGCCCCGGCCTGGGCAACATTGCGCCCGAACAGAGCGACTATTTCTGCATGACCAAGGGTGGTGGCCACGGCTGTTATCGGAACATCGTCCTGGCCCCGTCCAGCGTGCAGGAGATGGCCTCGCTCACGATGCTGGCTTTCGAACTGGCCGACAAGTATCGCAATCCTGCGGTACTGCTCGCCGACGGATTCGTAGGACAGATGATGGAGCCGCTGGATCTCGAACTTGTTGAGCCGGTGGTGCCGCAGAAGCCGTGGGCAGTGAAGGGCGACCTCGAAACCCGCAAAAATCTCATATCGTCCATCCATCTCACCCCTGATCTCATGGAGGCGCACATCCGCCACCTTGAAGAGAAGTATTCAGAGTGCGAGCGTAATGAGTGCCGGTCTGAAACCTACCGCACGGAAGATGCCGAAGTGCTGCTGGTGGGCTACGGTATCGTGTCCCGTATCCTTCGCTCCACGGTCGATCTCGCAAGACAGCATGGTGTGAAAGCCGGACTCTTCCGCCCGATTTCGCTCTGGCCCTTCCCATCCAAAGCACTGGCAACGGCTGCCAAGTCCGCAGTCAAGGTCATGGTTGTTGAACTCTCTACCGGACAGATGGTGGAGGATGTGAAACTGTCGATCAACGGCAGTATGCCGGTTGAATTCTACGGACGTGTGGGCGGCAACGTGCCTTCGGCGGAAGAGTGCCAGGCCGAGTTGTTTGCCCGCATGGAAGTGTTGGTATAGGAGGCGGCGATGAGTGAATATAACGTTTCGCAGTGTAGGACGCCGGTATTCTTCGACCGCTTTGAGCGCAAAGATGAAAACCAGCACCAGACCCACTATTGCCCTGGCTGCGGCCATGGCGTGGCGCACAAGTTAATCGCCGAAGCCCTCGGAGAGCTTGGGTTGCAGGACCGCACCGTTATGGTCAGTCCGGTTGGTTGCTCGGTATTCGCGTACTACTATTTCGACACCGGAAATGTGCAGGCCGCCCACGGGCGTGCCCCAGCCGTAGCGACTGCCGTCAAGCGCTCCAACCCCGGATCGATCGTCATCAGCTATCAGGGAGACGGAGATCTTGCCGCAATCGGTACCGCCGAGATCGTTCACGCCGCCAATCGTGGTGAGAACATCACCGTGTTCTTTGTCAATAATTCCATCTACGGCATGACTGGCGGCCAGATGGCTCCGACTACGCTGATAGGCCAAACCAGCACGACCAGCCCCTGGGGACGTCGCCCGAATAACGAGGGCTTTCCAATCAAGATGGCAGAAATGCTCTCCGCGTTGGAAGCTCCGGTTTATATCGAGCGCGTTGCCCTCAGCGACGCCAAGCACATCATGCAGGCGCGTCGCGCGGTGAAGAAGGCACTTCAACTCCAGAAGGAAGGCGCAGGATTCACCATGGTCGAAATCCTCTCGCCTTGCCCAACGATCCTCAAGATGGAACCGACGGTTGCCCGGCACTGGGTTGCCGACACGCTGATCAAGCAATTTCCCCTGGGTGTTTACCGCGATCGCAAGCCGGAATTTGAGCCCGTCCTGGTGCCGCAGAAAGGCGTTGCTGAGTTGCTTGGAATCTCTGGAAAGCGCCTTAGCGACGAAGAAAGACATGCGCGCCGCCAGCATACCCGCGCTAAGACCATCAAGGTTTCCGGCTTTGGTGGACAGGGAATTCTCCTCCTTGGCCAGTTGATTGCAGAGATGGGAATGCGCGAGCACATGGAAGTAAGCTGGCTGCCCAGCTATGGCCCGGAGATGCGTTCCGGCAGCGCCCATTGCGACGTAACCCTCTCGCATGATCGCGTCGGCACGCCGCTGGTCTCAACGCCGGATGTGCTGGTAGCGATGAACGAGCCGTCGTTGCGCAAATTTGCGCCCCATGTGAGACCTGGAGGAGTGATCCTCTATAACAGCCGACAACTGCCGGAAGATCTGAAATTTGAAGGTCTTACCGTCGCTTGCGTACCCGCCAGCGAGATCGCCGATCAGATCGGATCTGCCAAAGTGTCGAACGTAGTCATGATGGGAGCGCTTCTGGAGGCCACCGACTGCCTGCCATTCACCACCGCACAGGCAGTTCTAAGCGGCCTGGTTAAGAATCGCAAGCTGGCAGAGATGAACGAAAAGGCACTCGAAGCCGGGCGCAATTATCTCGACACCGAAGTTCTCGTCGGGGCGGTTGCAGGACCGGACGGCTGCGGAGAATAGGTTCGAGTATTTCCAGCAGCAAGAAACGGCGGGCGCCCAGGCCCGCCGTTTTGCATTTCAATGCCGTCGTTCATGCAGGTTGCAGCGCGTCCAAAGCCGCCGCCGTCGCACTTACCACGGCGGCGATGCGTACTCCTGCCAGAATCATCTCCTCAGTTACACCCTTTTCCAGCAACACTTTCTCGTGGGAACTAACGCACTTGCCGCATCCGTTGATGGCGGAAACCACCAGTGCCCACAGTTCAAAGTCGGTGTTGTCCGCCCCATGCGTGCGCATGATATTCATCCGTAGCCGTGCCGGCATAGTGGCGTACTTTTCATTGGTGCTGAGGTGATGGAAGCGGTAGTAGATGTTGTTCATGCCCATGATCGCCGCGGCTCCTTTGGCGGCGTTGATGACCACAGGTGCCAAGTATGTCGCGGCTTCTGCTTCTACGGCAGCCAGCAGTTGCGGACTGCGCGCACCGTATGCTGCCGCCACAAACGATCCCCACTTCTGGTTCTCGTTCAATTCCGTCGCGTTTACTAGCGCTGACCAGTTCAGGCGCAGGTCCTTCGCATACTCAGGCAATGTTTCTAGAATGGCTTCAACTGTCATATGTCTGGCTTTCTTCGGTGCGAGGTAGCAGGCGCGGCCCTGCGGGGCCGCGCCCGGTTTCAGGAAGATTACACGTGCAGGACTTCTTCGCCCTTCTGCCAGCCGCAGGGACAAAGTTCGTCGGTCTGCAATGCGTCCAGCACGCGGAGAACCTCCTTCGGCTCGCGTCCTACCGAAAGGTCGGTAACGTACACGAAGCGGATCACTCCCTGGGGATCGACGATGTAGGCTGCGCGTTGCGCCGCACCCGCAACTGGATCCAGAATGCCAAGTTCTCCTGCCAACTCACGCTTGAAGTCCGCCAGCATCGGGAAAGGCAGGTTCTTCAGGTCGGCATGATCCTTGCGCCATGCGAGATGAACCCACTCGGAATCAACCGAGCCGCCCAGCAGCTGCGCGTCGCGATCCTTGAACTCCTTGTCGTGCTTGCCGAAGCCTGCGATCTCGGTTGGGCACACAAAGGTGAAATCCTTGGGCCAGAAGAAGTAAACCTTCCACTTGCCTTCAAAGCTCTCATTCGTAATGGTGGTGAATTCCTTGCCCTTTTCCAGGCTGACAACTGCGGATAGTGAATATGTGGGAAACTTTTCTCCAACACCCAGCATTAGTAATCTCCTTATTGAGTAGAAGCTATGTGAATGAATCGGCTTGCGTTTCAGGCGTCCGCAGAAACAAAACTTCCCGAACAATGCCCGCATACACCCCGAACTTCCAATGAGACTCGATCGACTTGAAAGTTCTCGGGAACAGAATTCATCAGTGGCACCACATCCACCTCGCTTGGCTCAAGGTCTGTAATGGTGTGACACTGAAGGCAGAAGAAATGGCAGTGGTGTTCCGCATTCGGCTCGATGCGAAGGGAACCGTGATGAGGACTTACTTCGCGAATCAGTCCGGCCGCCAGGAAGACGTGCAGGGTTTTGTACACTGTGCCCAGGGAAATGGATGGCAGCTCGCCCCGCACTCGTTCGTAAATCTGCTCCGGACTGGGATGATCGCACATCTGCATCAACGCGCGGTAAACCACCAAACGCTGATGCGTTACGGCCAACTGCTTCTCGCGGCAGAGTTGCTGAAATTGACTGTCCAGGGTTTGACCCATGTGTTTATGATATCAAACGAGAGTAGTTCTTGTTTCAGAATTATTCTTGAACAAGAATATTTCACTTGTTTGGAGGGTAGTAGATATGAAAGCCCGCAAAAAAGAGGTGTTCAGTAAGGTGAAAGCCATAAAAGACGCCGCACGCGTGAATATTGGCATGCCAAAATCAACCCGCGCAATTCCGGATGCAAAAACCAAGGCTGAGATGCGCGGCGGGAAGCACAAGAAGCCCATGGAAGTGGAAGAGGACCAAGGTTAACGACGGGGTATAGCCTCTGCCGTGATTGCTCGGGGGCCTTCAAGAAAATCGCGACCTACGCGCAACCCATGGAACCAGGCGTCCGGTGCGGACACTGCGAGCGTCAGGCCAAGAATCGCATGAATCAGCGCCACGACGTACAAATTGCGCTTACGGACGTAGATGAAGGTGAAGGCGATGCCCGCAAAGAAGGTGAGCAGTGTCAAGCTGGGATTGGGCAGATGAGCGATTGAAAATACTACTCCCGATAAGAGCAGCGACCCAACGCGAGACACCAGCACCCTGAGCATCCGAAAGCAAAAGCACTGCAACATGAATTCCTGTATCAGAGCCCAGCACACATACCCCAGTGCGGCGTACCAGGGATTCTGCAGCCCCCAGAGACGATGTAACGATCCGGAGTAGTAAGCTGCGGCGAGCAGCGCAATCGCAATCATAGAGGTTGCGCCCAGCAACACCGGCGCCTTCAGCAACCCGCGCAAATCCAATCCAAGGGCGGCTGATTTTCCAGCCACTTCCCAGAGATGCCAGCTCACATACCACAATGCACAAATGCCGCAGAGCACCGCAAGCGGAAGGGGTGCCCAGAGCGCTGCTTCCAGCAGTACGATTGGAAACAGCAATCGCAGCAACACTCCTGAGCGCTCTCCCGAAGCTGTGGTTGCAACTTCGGTGATCGCGCCTCGCAGGCCCACTTCCATTCCAGCATGGATGCAAGAATCTTCACAAAAGATTCACACCGGCAGTCAAACCGAAATCTCCCCTTCGATGGCGAATCAATCACGCACCAACGTGGTGCATGCATACCCTGCGAAAGTTCATCTCTGTAGCGACGTAAGCTGAGCAGCCAATTCAGCGGGCCTCCATTGGTTTCCCCGGTAAAAGCCGGCGACCTTCCCGTCCCGGTCCAACAGCGCTGTGCGCAGGTCGTGGATGATCTGGCCATTCTGCTTTTCGTAGGAAAGTGCGAAAAACTCAGCAGCCTTACGAATGTCTTCGTCCTTGCCGGATGCGAAGGTCCAATGCTTGAACATCGGGTCTAGCTCTCCTGCATAGCTGGTTCCGTACGTTCGCAGGACTTTGGGATCATCGAATTCCGGGTCGATGCTGATGGAAAGCATCTGTAGTTTTGCGAAGGATGCGGCATTGTCCTTCTGCAATGTCTTTGCAACCTCGGCAAAGTTATTGCTCATCCGAATGCAGTAATCCGGCAGCGGACAGCGCGAATAGATAAAGGTAATCAGTAGAGGCTGACCGCGGAACTGTGACAGGTGAATCGGCTTCCCATCCTGGTTCACGAAGTGGAAGTCAGGAACCTGTTCGCCTATCTGGGGAAAATGCGCGGTCGAGGTGTTGGAGAGTTCCGCGGTCCCTCGCGCCTGCGTTACGGAGATATTCTCCAGATAAGCATCATCGGAGACCACCAGCGTTGCCTGGAGTGAATCTCCCGGATGCACCACATTGAAAACCCACGCGTCGCGCACCGTGAAGCCCATGGTCATGGCTTTCATGTAGCCGACCACTTCGTGATGGTCAAGCGTGATCGTGTGTTCCTTTGGATCGACTGCAACGACACGTCCTTCTATGGGGAAACGGCGTTCTGGGGCGGGTTTCTCGTTCTTGCAGCCACAGGTGCACAGCAGCAAAAGAGCGGGAAGAAGAATGCGTACGCGCAAGGCGCACCTCCAACAACAATTTAGGATTCGACCGCGAGTCAACGCGGGGTGGTGCACGACGGTTTGCGTGCCAACCCGGGAAAGCGCGCAACATACTGAATTGCCGCGAAATCATAACCGTACTGGTCGGCCCAGACGGCGATGCCTCTTGCCGGAAAGAGCGTCAGTTCCACGTTTCCCTTCGGATCGCGATAGAGGCTCCTGCCTGCACACGTCGCCTGCGAGAAGTGAGCGGTCAGGGCATCCTTGCCGAACTCCTTGTAGATTTGTGTGCGCGGGATTGAGACGGGGAACGCCTCTTGAATCTCAACTACAATTCCCTGCCTGTTTACAGCAATCGTCAAGCTTCCCTTATGGTCGCCACCTGACTTATAGGTCAGGGTTTCACCCTTGCCGTCCTGCGTATCGGAGTCGGGGGAACCCAATACACGCACAACGTCGGCCCTGCGCGCGCTCCCGACGACCAGACCCCGGAACTTTGCCGGGGTCCACGCGGGCGCGGCTGCCATCGTGCCGGAGAGAACCAGCAGGATTGCGGTGAGCTGCATCGTTCTTGGCGAGAAGTGTGTCGGCGTAAGATTCTGCCTCGTCTATTGCTGCGGAGCGGTCAACCCACTCTCGCTGGACTGTTGGCTCCGCCAGGCCCAGGCCATGCGCGGAGTATTGTGCGCCAGGCCGATCCGTCCTTCGCGGTCCAGCAGGATAATTCCACCTTGGCCGTTCAGTCGGCGCTTGAGATAGTGAATGGATGCTGGCGCGACCTGTGCTGGAGCCACATCGGCTGTGACTTTATCAGTCGCCCACTTGGCGAATACCAACTTCATCATTGGTTCGCCCCATCCCGTGGTGGAGGCGGCAGCCGTCTCGTTGTCGGCATAGCAGCCGCATCCTATCAGCGAGGAGTCGCCCACCCGCCCAGGAGCTTTATTCAGCGTGCCCCCTGTCGAAGTGGCGGCTGCAATATTACCCTGGACGTCCAGCGCTACTGCTCCCACGGTGTCATGTGAGTCTCCGCTGAATTCCGCAGGAACGCTCAAATATCGCTGTTCTGCGGCACTCTTCCAACGCTCAACCTCGCGCTGCAGCACCAGTTCACTGTTGTCGATCAGCGGAATGCCGTGTTCGGTGGCAAAGCGCTCGGCACCCTCAGCGACGAAATAGATGTGCGGACTCTTCTCCAGCACTACCCTGGCCGCCCGAACCGGATTCAAAATTCGCTCGACGCAGCCCACTCCTCCTGCTTTCAGGCTCGCGCCGTCCATGATCAGCGCATCCAGTTGCACTCGTCCATCTCGATTCAGGAAGGCCCCGCGTCCGGCGTCAAAGGTATCGTCATCTTCCAACACTGCGACGGCTTCTTCCACTGCGTCCAATGAGGAAGCCCCGCGTTCCAGCGCCCGCCAACCAGCGGCCGCCGCGCGCTCCACGCCTTGCTGATGAGCGGGACAAGCTGCATCCGGGATGGCCCAGGCGCCACCGTGTACAAGAATAATGGGAGACGGCACAACTCACCTCGACTCGAAAATGAACGCTTCAGCATATCACCTGAAACGCCTGCACCCGGGTGACAGCAGACTCAAAACAAAGGCCCGGCGGAAGCCGGACCGTAGTCGATTGATATGAAAAGTCTAAGCTGTCGTGGTCTGGCGCTCAGCAGCTTCGCGCGCGGTGCTTTCCACGTAGGTGAAGCGGATGCGGTGAATGACTGTCATGGTTGAGAGCACGGCCAGCACCCAGAGGACCGGTCCCATGCGGTTAGACAGGGCACCGATAATCACCAGCACGATCCGCTCTGGACGTTCCATAAATCCGACTTTACAGGTGGGAATCAGAGACTCAGCCCGGGCGCGCGTGTAGCTGACCATGACGGATGTGGTCATGACGAAGGCAACCAGCACCACATAAAAGAAACGGTTGGCGCGGGCATAGTACACCAGCAGGCCAAAGAAGATCGCCACGTCAGAGTAGCGATCGATCACCGAGTCAAAGAAAGCGCCGAAGACGGTGACCTGGTTGGTGGCCCGAGCCACCCGCCCATCCACCATGTCAAAAATACCAGCTCCAATGATGACCAGCCCGGCATAGACGAATCGCCGCGGTTGATTGTTGTCAGAGCTAGCGAACCCAAAGAACAACGCCGCCACAACATTGATGATCAATCCAATGAACGTCAAGGTGTTGGGGGATATGCGGGTCAGGGCAAGACCGTCCACGATCTTATACAGCACCACTCCGCAATATTTTCCGACGGCGCTGGTCCAGGTCATGCTTGTGATTCCGTTCGTTGGTCGGTGGCGTCGTGCATGGTGGTCAACTTCAGGACCTCCAACTCGCGAGTGCCCCCTGGAGTAACTACGGTCGTCACATCTCCCACCTTCTTGCCCATCAGAGAGCGGCCAATAGGCGACGTGGTGGAGACCATACCCTTGGTGACATCGCTTTCCTCGCTGGTCACCAGTTTATAGACGATCTCTTCATCCTTGGTGGAATCAAAGACCACCAACGTGGAACCCAGTGCTGCCCGGTCGCGGGGAATGTTGGCCAGATTCATCAATGACAGCTCGGCCATACGTTTTTTCATCATTCCCAAGCGGGCGCGGACAAACTCCTGGCGCTGCTTGGCCATGTGGTATTCGGCATTCTCAGAGAGGTCTCCGAGAGCCACGGCTTTCTTGAGCTCAGCCGGAAGTTCGTGATTCAGCTCGTGTTCGAGCAGATCGATTTCTTCCTGGAGCTTCTTCTTAACGTGTTCAGGCATTTCCTATAAAACCTTTGTGCGCGGCAAGCCGCGCACGGGAAGAGGTACAGTCCGTTATTATACCGCGCCTACGGGGTGGCACGACCACTTCGTTGACCCTCTCTCAGCGCGCGACGTATAATGAAATAGTAATCTGCCCGGCCTCCGGGTCTAATGAATGAGCACAACACAGTTTAGCGTCGGCGAAAAGGTAGTCTACCCAAACCACGGGGTAGGAATCATCGAGCAGATTTCCAGCCGCACGATCGGTACCTCGGTCGAGCGCTTTTACCTGCTTCGCATTCGCTCCAGCAGTCTTAAGGTGATGGTGCCTTTCCAGAACGCCGAGGCGGTGGGCTTACGCCGGATCGTCAAGAACACGGAAGCCCAGAAGATCCTCGAGTATTTGTCGGACGGCAAGTGCGAAAGCAGTTCGGATTGGAAGAACCGCTTCAAAGAAAACTCGGACAAGATGCGGACCGGCTCATTGCTGGAAGTGGCAATTGTGCTCAAGGGTCTGCTCGTCCTGGCGGCTCAAAAGCCCCTCAGCTTCCGTGAAAAGAAGATGCTGGAGCGTGCCAGGTTCCTTCTTATCAGTGAAATGGCCATGGCCAGGGCTCGTGACGAAGAGGAAGTGGAAGAGGAACTCCGCAAGGCGCTTTGCAAGTGCAAGCTGCGCTGGCCGGAGGCTGCAAGCATAGAAGTTTAGGATCCGTTTGGCCCAAGCGCAGCCTGCGGGCTGCGCTGATTTATTTCCTTCGCAGAACTCTTTACTCGCCTAGCCAGTCCCCCCACGACCGCAAGCTCTCTACGTGATCGAAGATGATCTTGATAGCGGCCGTAAGCGGCACCGCAAGAATCAATCCCATCGCCCCCCATAGCCATCCCCAGAATAGCAACGCCAGGGTGACCGCCAGCGGATTCAGTTGCAGGCGGCGTCCGATGATCTTCGGATAGAGCACGTTGAGCGCAATCACGTGGCTGATGGCCACCACCGCCACTATGGACGCGAAGCTCCGGATATTCATTGAACCCAGGCTGACGACCACCGGGGGAAGAATCGCCAGCACAATTCCCAGGTACGGCAGCAGGCTCACGATGCCACTGATCATCCCGATGATGTAAAAATACGGAACTCCCAAAATCCAGAATGCGATGGTGCTGGTGATCCCCAGAATCACTCCAATGACTACGTTTCCGACAATGAATCCTCGGATCATCTGCGAAATCAGCCCCAAGGTCACATAAGCGGTGTTCCGATTCTCCATGTTGAAGAGCATTACAGTGGAGGACCGAACGTGGTCCTGCCAGCTCAACATGAAGAAGACGAGGAATGGGACAAAAGCTGCCAGCAGTACTACCTCCGTCGCTCCAATTGCCCCGCTCGTCAGATCATCCATCCAGTTGCTGGATTGGCGCACGGTCAGAGTTCCCTTTTCCACCTTCTCCTCTGGCAGAACGTTCCGCGTCGTTTGGCGGACGCGCTCCGCCCGCAGGCGCACCTGGTTCAGCACGGAACGGATCTTTCCGGAATATTTTGGGAGCTCAGAGACAAACTCATTGGCCTGACTGTAAGACACGTAGAAGATGCCGTAGAGTGCTGCACACATCAGCAGTACGGCAATCAGTGAACCCAGTGAGCGCGGCAGGTGAATCCGCTGGCAGAGTTCAACGATCGGAGCCAGCATGAACGCGATTAACACCGAAACCAGGGTGAGCACCAGTACGGCCTTGGCAAGGTACATCAGCACCAGCACGCCGCCCACGGCCAGCACAGCGAGTGAGCCGCTCTGGATTCGCGCGTGTCTTTGCCTGTCGGCGTCCGTCAGCAACACGGACTTTGCCGTGTTCTCCAATACCGGAGCCAGCGCCTGCAACTTCGCCGTCTGAGCGTCTCCGCCTTCAAGAGTGTCTGTTGTGCGCTCCATCTCCATCTTCTCCCGGCAGTACAGAGCTGCTGGCTGTAATCCCGTCTATATCGAACTATACTTGCCTTGTGCAGACCAACGATAAAGAAATGCCTTCTGGACGCATCATGGCCCTCGATGTTGGTTCCCGCACCATCGGACTGGCCGTAACGGACCCGCTCGGCTTCACCGCCCAGGGCCTGATCACCATTCGCCGCAAAAACAAGCGGACGGATCTCGCCGCCCTTGAAGACGTCATTCGGAAGTATGGCGTCGTGGAACTCGTCGTGGGACTCCCCCTCCGAATGAGTGGTGCGGAAGGCATCCAATCAGAGAAGATGCGCGAATTCGTCACCGTGCTTCAACAACGCTTCAATCTGCCCATCCATCTCTGGGATGAGAGGCTCACCTCCGTGGAGGCCAACCGCGTTCTTCGGGAGACCGAAATGTCCATCAAGAAACGCGCCGCTGTTGTTGACCAGCTTGCCGCTGTTCTCATTCTCCAGAATTGGATGGAGGCGCGCCACCACCCGTTGGAACCCTGAGGTGAGTGTCCCTTCGTACATCCCCAGCGCATTCCTTAGAGCAGCAGACCTGCTGCTGGTGTTATTCTTCCTCTGACCCTCACCCGCAATGACCACGCTTCTCGACAAACGGGCCACGCCCATCTTCCACGCCGAACGCACACGCATGGTGCATCGTGTGATCTTTGGCTTGGCCATTATTGCAGCGGCGTTGTTTGGCACTCTCGCCGGACTCCTCTTTGTCTATTCCACGGACCTTCCCCAGGTCACCGATCTTGAACGCTACCGGCCCAGTTCGATTACCGAACTCTACGACCAGAAGGGCAATGTGATTGGAACCTTTGCCCTGCAACGCCGCGTCATCGCCCGTTACGAAGACTATCCAAAGGTGCTGCGCGATGCCGTTATCTCCATTGAGGACAAAGACTTTGAGCGGCATTGGGGTATCGATTTGTGGCGGGTGATGGGGGCAGCCTACCGCGACCTCGCCAGCGGGTCGCGCGCGCAGGGCGCGTCCACCCTCACCATGCAGCTTTCGCGGAACCTGTTCCTCACCGCCGACCGCAAGTTTGGCCGCAAGGTACAGGAAATCATGCTGGCTATCCAGATCGAGCGCAGATTCACCAAGGAACAGATTTTCACCCTCTATGCCAACCAGATATTCCTCGGCCATGGGGTTTATGGCTTTGAGGCCGGCTCGGAATTCTACTTCGGCAAGCACGCGCGCGATCTGACGATTGAAGAGGCCGCCCTGCTCGCAGGACTACCGAAGGGTCCAAGCGCTTATTCGCCCGTCAACAACCCGGACAAAGCGCAGCGTCGCCGCAACCTCGTCATCAACAACATGATGGAAGATGGCCGCATTACCGCTCAGCAGGCACAGGAAGCAAAGAGCCGGCCTCTTAATCTCCGGCTGCAATCCGACCCCAACAACCTTGCTCCATATTTTGTGGAAGAGATTCGCCGCTATCTTGAAAAAAAGTATGGTACTGATCAGGTTCACGAAGGCGGACTCCGTGTTTATACGACTTTGGATATGGACTTGCAGCGGACTGCAAACCGCGCACTGCTGGATGGGTTGGCCGCCTATGAGCGCCGGCATGGCTGGAAGGGCCATGTTCGGAATGTCATCGCCGCAGGGGAGGATTTCTCACTGTACGAACACCCGGACTGGAATCACTCGCCCGAGCCGGGTTCCTACTTCCATGCCCTGGTGACCAGCGTTGCGCAAGGCGAGGCAACAGTGAAGGTCGGTAAATATCGTGGGCAGATTCGCCCTGCAGACATGAGTTGGACGGGCCATCACTCCCCCAATGAGATTCTCTCCGTTGGAGACGTAGTCTATGTCCGGGTCTCTGCGGTTGAACTCGAGCACCGGTTACAACTCACGCTGGAGCAGGATTCCGGAGCGCAAGGTGCGCTGGTCGCCATCGACAACAATACGGGAGAAATTCGCGCCATGGTTGGCGGCCGGGACTTCGAAGAATCGAAGTTCAATCGCGCGACCCAGGCTCTGCGCCAGACCGGGTCCTCCTTCAAGCCTTACGTCTATTCTGCCGCCGTCGAGGACGGCGCGCTTCCTGACGACACGATCCTTGACGCCCCTATCAGCTTCAGTAGCGTCTCCGGCACATGGGCGCCGCACAACTATGACAACAAGTACGAGGGCAACATATCGCTGCGCCGCGCTCTAGCCGACTCGCGCAATATTCCCGCCATTAAACTGGCACAGCGCGTCGGCATCAAGACCGTGATCGACTACGTCCACAAGTTCGGCATCACCTCGGACATTCAGCCCTACCTTCCAGTAGCGCTGGGCTCCGCGGAGGTCATCCTGCTCGAGCACGCAGCCGCCTACTCGACATTTCCGAATGATGGAGTTCGCCTCAGCCCGCATTCCATTCGCAAGGTTACCGACTACGATGGCCACATCATGGAACAGGATTTCGCGGATGTTCGCGATGTGATCAGTGCTCATTCTGCGCGGGTTATGGTGGAACTGCTCCAGGGAGTGGTTCAGCACGGGACGGCCTTCGCCGCCAGCAAACTGAATCATCCTCTTGCAGGGAAAACCGGTACCACCAACGATTTCACCGATGCCTGGTTCATGGGCTTCTCGCCCTCCATGACGTGCGGGGTCTGGGTCGGATTCGACGAGAAGAAGACACTGGGTGCCAAGGAGACCGGGGCTCAGGCAGCCCTTCCAATCTGGATGGACTTCATGAAGGTGGCCATTGCCGGTCGGGACGACGAACAGTTTCCTGAGGCTCCTCCTGAGGTCCTGACGGGCCGTAAGTCCAAGCCAGCCGCGTCCACTGCAGACGGCGAATCACACTGATTCCATCCTGCTGAAATCTGTCTTATTTTCGATGAAGGTCAGCTTCTTTGCGCCTGTCTCTACTGCGGCTGCACTCAATTCTGCCTGAGCCTATATACTAAAAACTGACCCGACAGGAGTACGTTTCGTCCTCAATGGAAAGAGCTCGCCTGACAATTGTCCTGCTGGCACTGTGCTTGTGTAGCACAACCGGCTGTCTGTTCCGCTCGCACCGGGTGGAATCGAAGCGCTCTCCCGTGCCTCTCAAGAGTGCAACGCAGCAGGAATTGGTGGCGAAGATAGCCCAACTTTCCGCCAGCGTTCGAACCATGAATGCAACGGTGGATATCGATACCACCGTTGGCGGCGAAAAGAAGGGCAAAGTCATTGAGTACCAGCAGATTCGTGGCTACATCCTGGCGCAAAAACCGTCGATGTTGCGCATGATCGGACTGCTTCCAATTGTTCGGAATCGCGCTTTCGACATGGTCAGCGATGGGGATCGCTTCAAACTGTCTATACCTCCTCGGAACCGCTTCGTCACCGGCAGCAACCAGCTCACGAAAATCAGTGACAATCCACTGGAGAATCTCCGTCCCCAGGTGATTTACGAGGCCCTGCTCATGCCTGAGATCGATCCCAAGACAGAGATTGCAGTGCTCGAAGAGGGTACCCAGGAAGTTGTGGACGAGAAGACTCACAAGTCTGTAACCCAGCCGAACTACCATGTCGTGGTAATCCGTCGCGGTCCGCAGGACTCCTGGCATCTCTACCGGAAAATCTACTTCAGCCGTGCAGACCTTCAGCCCTACCGGCAGACGATCTACGACGACAAGGGAGCGATTGCGACGGACGCGACCTACTCGGACCTGCAGGATTATGGCGGGGTTCAGTTCCCTTCTCTGGTTGAAATTCAGAGGCCGCAGGAGGAGTACAGCATCACCCTGAAGATGATTAAGCTAACCCTGAACGGGCCGCTAAGTCCTGAGCAATTTCAACTCGATACGCCGCCGGGCGCAGTCGTCACTGAACTAAAATAGCCACCCTTTGACCTGCAGGAAAGCGTCCAATTAAATTACTTCAGGAACCGCGAAGCACTCTTGTACACTGATGACAATCGCATGGAAACCATGATTCCCCCTCCCGGCTTGCCCGGTGAACGTCGTTTACCTGCGGAGACGGCAGAGGCGCGTCGCTACAACCGCCTCCTCCGACGCATTGGCGTCGCAGACCTGGGGCTGGGTCTCGTTCTGATGGCGTTGCTGCTCGCCGCGGACTGGACCAGCAGCATCCGGAACTTTGCCGTGCGAATCGCCGGCGATCACCATTCCGCCGCGCTCTTCCTTTACACCTCCATCCTGCTCCTGCTAACAAAGCTCCTCAGCCTTGGTCTGGACTACTACAGCTTCCTGATCGAGCACAGCTACCACCTCAGCAACCAGCGCCTGCGCAGTTGGGCCTGGGATCAGACCAAGGGTTTCGCCCTGAATTTTCTGCTCTGCCAGATTCTGGTTCAGTTTCTCTATTTCTTGATCCGCCTGCAGCCACAGTGGTGGTGGGTAACCGGTTGGGTGTTGTTCATGGTGTTCAGCGTGCTCATGGCGCACATCGCTCCCATCGTGCTGTTTCCCTTGTTCTTCCGCTTCAAAGCCCTGGCTGACGAAGAACTGACCGCACGCCTAACTCGATTGAGCGAGAAAGCGGGAGCTAAGGTGCGCGGCGTATATGAGTGGATGCTCTCGGAAAAGACCAAGAAAGCCAACGCTGCGCTCATGGGACTGGGGCGAACCCGCCGGATCGTGATTTCAGACACCCTGCTGGCCACCTGCGACCACGAAGAGATTGAAGCCGTGCTTGCTCATGAACTCGGCCATCACGTCTGCCACCACATGCTCAAGGGAATTGCGGTCCAGAGCGTCATAACGTTTCTCGGCTTCTGGTGCCTGAAACTTGCGGTTCGCTGGGCGGCCATCGACTGGGTACATCCCCTGGATCAGATCGATTTCGCAAACCTTCCGCTGATTGCGCTGGTGGCAACCGGGATTTCAGTTGTGTTAATGCCGGTGATGAACGCGTATTCGCGCTTCAACGAGCGACAGGCCGATCTTTACGCGTGGAAATCACTGGGAACTGTTCAGCCATTCTGCTCAGCGATGGAAAAGATCGCAGCGCTGAATCTATCTGAGCGCGATCCGTCGCGCTGGGTGGAACTCCTGTTTCACTCTCACCCCTCAATTGGGCGCCGCACCAGGACCGCGATTGCCTGGGCCGCCTCGCGCCGCTGAGCAGGGTACAATTCCTACGTGAGCACCACTCCTTCATCGACATCCGCAGAGCCCGCCCTGCCCACCAGGTTCACCGTTGGGCAACGGCTTGGGCTGTGGTGCATCTCCTGGGCAGGATTTCTGCTCATCAGCCTCATCGGCTGCACGCTGCGCTATGAGTGCTCATCCGAGCCCGGCGGGGTAGCAGAGGGTGCGGAACCCGAGCCATTCACCATCGGCCCTTTCTGGCACCGCTGCGTGATTCCAGCGACCTGGTATTTTCGCCGCAAGGGCATCGCGGTGATGACCAGTCTCAGCTTTGACGGCGAATACATTGCACGCATTATTGAGCGCTTCGGATTTGTTGCCGTGCGCGGCTCCAGTTCGCGCGGAGGCTCGGCGGCATTGCTCGGGATGAATCGCGCTCTCGCCCAGGGGCGCATTGCAGCCTTCACCATCGACGGGCCACGCGGTCCGCGCTTCATGGCCAAACCCGGTCCCGTCATTCTGGCCCGCATGAGCGGCGCGCCGATCCTCAGCTTTTATCTTGCGCTGGACCGCCCGTGGATGCTGCGCACCTGGGATGCAATGATGATTCCGCGGCCCTTCTCCAAGGTGCACCTCCGCTGGACCACCCTCATTCACGTTCCCCCCGACGCCACCAATGAGCAGATGAATGAGTGCCATCACCAGATGCAGGACTCGCTCGAGCGCGCCCGCCGCGCGGCTGTTGCTGCGCTGGGTCCGCAAGCCAGCTAGCAACTCGAATCCAATCGCAAGCTCGATCATCCAAACAGGCTGAGGAAAAATGACCTTACGTATTCTGATTTTTCTCGTGCTCGCAGCCCTGCTGGAAGTTGGCGGCGATGCGCTGATTCGCGGTGGATTGCAGCGGCGGGGAGTTCTTCTGCTGCTGGGCGGCGCCGTGACGCTGATCGTTTATGGCGTGATGGTGAACCTGACCAGGCTCGACTTCAGCCGCCTCATGGGGCTCTACATTGTCATTTTCTTTTTGGTTGCCCAGACAGTGGCCGTGCTCGTTTTTCGCGAGAACATTGACCGGGGAGTGATCGCGGGCGGCGGGCTTGTTGTTCTTGGCGGGATCGTCATGACGGTCTTCCGCAGCTAGCGGGAGCCAGGCGGCTCCCGCCGTACTCCAAATTACTGCAACACTACCTGCTGTCCTTCGTTGAGTCCGTCCAGGATTTCTGTCTTCGCTCCGTTGGAGATCCCGGCCTTCACCGTGATCTTCTTCTTCCCGTCCTTTGCCTTTGCGTCGGGAATCTCAATGGATGCGGCCTTGTTCTGGTCGTAGATGAGCGAGCTCTCCGGCACATTGAGCACGTTCTTGTGCTCCTCCAGAATCATCTCCGCGTTGGCCGTCATCATCGCCTTCAACTCGCCTCCGGGATTGTTGATGGAAACCCGGACCTCGAAGGTCGTCACGTTGTCCTTCTCCACGCCCATCGGAGAGATCTTCGTCACCTTTCCCTGGAACGTCTTATCCTTGAACGACTCCACGCGGATGCGGGCCGGCTGCCCGAGGAAGACCTTGCCGATATCGCTCTCGTCCACCTTGCCCTTGACGTAAACCTCGCGCGTATCGCCCACGGTCATCACCAGGGTTGCGGCCGAGCCCATCACCAGGATGGAGCTGACCGCGTCACCGATCTCAACGTCGCGCGAGAGCACAATGCCGTCGATCGGCGCGACAATCGTGGTGTAGCTCAACTGCTCGCGAAGCTGAGAGAGCGTCGCCTCGGCGCGCTTCACGTCCGCTCGCGCCTGTGACACCTTGGCAGAATTGACCAGCACCTGGGCCTGCGCAACGTGCTGCTTGTTGGCGGCCATCTCGTAGTTCTTCTCCGCGTCGTCCAGCGCAGCTGCCGACACAACGCCCTGCTTTGCCATCGCCCCAGCGCGCTCGTAGGCCCTCTTCGTCATCGGAACGTCCACGCCCTCGGCGTCCACCCTGGAGCGCGCCAGGTCCGCTTCCGACGAGTGCAGGGTTGCTTCTGAAGACTGCAACTGCGCCTCCGACTGGCGCACCTGGGCCTCCATCTCCACACGATCCAGCTCCGCCAGAACCTGCCCAGCCTTCACATGGTCGCCAGCCTCGATGTAGAGCTTCTTCACAATGCCGCTGGCCTTGCTCTTGATTTCGACCTTAGTGATCGGCTCCACCTTACCGGTGGCCACGACGCTCTTCACCAGGTCGCCACGCTCTACCTTCGCCAGCTTTGTGGGATCGATCTTGGCGCCCCCGCTGCGTGCCGCCATCAGCCCGCCCACAGCAAGCAACAATGCCACAACTACGATTGCCGCAATCCAGAAATTCTTGCGCCGCCGCTTTCCGTTTCCGTTTGCCACTTCTGCCTCCCCAATCCTCAACAGGGCATCACTCGCGCAGTCTGCGCACACTGTCATGTACGTGGACCGGATTCTTGCGGTTCCACTGAATCTTCCCCGCACTGATAAAATCCATCTCTACCAGTTCTTTTGGGGAGCGACCGAGCCTTGTTCACCTATGTGCTTATGCGGATCATCGCCGTGATCCTGCTCGTGGCGGGCAACGCCTTCTTTGCAGCCGGCGAATACGCGCTGGTCAGCATCCGCGACACGCGCCTGCAACAGCTCATAGACGAGGGCCGGATCGGTGCCCGAACGATCCGCAAACTCCACAACAAGCTCGATGAAGTTCTCAACGGGATCCAGATCGGCGTCACCATGGCCAGCCTTGCTCTGGGCTGGATCGGCGAAGAGTCCATGGCTCACCTCCTGGAAGTCCCACTCGCGCGCTTGCCGCACGCCGTCCTCTATGCGCACGCTTTGGCCACAGTGCTGGCCTTCACTTCCATCACCTACCTGCACGTCATACTTGGCGAGGTCGTTCCCAAGTCCATCGCACTGCAAAAGGCAGAGCAGGTTGGGCTCGCCGTCGCCGGACCGCTCGATGTCTTCATCACCATCTTCAGTCCGGTCACGCGTACCATGGCTGCTTCTTCGCGCTTCGTGCTGCGCTCCTTTGGCTGGAATCACATCCGTGAGGGCGGCGTGCACACGCCCGAGGAACTGAAGCTCAGCGTCACCGCCTCGCATCGCTACGGACTCATCACCAGCGTGCAGCAGGAACTTCTCCATAATGCGCTCGATCTAGAGACGATCACAGTGCGTGAGATCATGGTGCCACGCCCCGATATTTTTTCATTGCCCGGCGACATGCCGCTCGAAGAGGCGGTTTCACGCGTGGTGGAGGAGCAGCATTCGCGCATCCCTGTTTATGACGCGGCCCGCGGGCCTGAGGCAATCATCGGCGTGCTCTACTCCAAGGACCTGATGCGCTGGATGCAGTTCCGCCTGCAGCGCGCGCAGAGCGCCACCGGCCCGCTGCCGGCGCAACCCACGCTCGCCATCCGCCACATCATGCGCGACGTGCTTGTTGTTCCCGAGACCAAGCCACTGCCGGACCTGCTTGACGAGTTCAAGCATCGCCGCCGCCATTTGGCCGTGGTCGTTGATGAGTATGGTTCCACTGCTGGCGTCGTCAGCGTCGAAGACGTTCTGGAGCAGCTTGTCGGAGAGATTGAAGACGAGTTCGATGTGGTCGCCCACACCAATCACGGCAATCCGGCTTCGCTGGTGCTTGATGCTGCGCTCAACATCCGGGATTTAGAGTCTCAGCACAATCTGCTGCTGCCGCGCGACGAGGGCTTTGAAACCCTCGCGGGATTCGTCGTCGCCAAGTTGCAACGCATTCCTAAACCGGGCGACAGCTTTCTTTACCAGCAGCGGCGCTTCACGGTGATGGAGATGGAAGGTCGCCGCGTCGGGGCGGTGAAGGTCGATCTGCTCTCCGACGTGGCCGGGGTAGGCGAGTGATCCGGCGGCTCCTCACGCGCATGGGGTATATGCTGCCCGTCCTCTGGCTGGTGGTAAGCGTCGTCTTTCTGCTGATCCATCTTGTACCCGGAGACCCGATCCAGGCGATGCTCGGCGAGGGCGCAGCCGGCGCGGACATTCAGGCCGCGCGACATGCCTATAACCTCGACGTGCCTCTTCCCACGCAGTATCTGCGCTACTGGGGCGGGGTCTTCCACGGCGATCTCGGCAAGTCGATCCGCCTCAATAAACCAGTCAGGGACCTGATCGTTCAGGCGTATCCGGCCACGCTGTCGCTGACTCTCTCTGCGCTGCTGGTGGCGATACTTCTCTCGATTCCCGCGGGAGTTCGCTCGGCGACTCGGCGCAATCGGTGGGACGACCGCGTGCTTGGCTTCGTCAGTCTGCTCGGACTCTCGTTCCCCAATTTTGCACTGGGGCCGATCCTCATCCTGCTGTTTGCGATCAAGCTCGATCTGCTGCCGGTCTCCGGCGCGGTCTCGTGGCGCAGCCTCGTGCTTCCGGCAGTTACGATGGGAGCCTCGCTGGCCGCGATTCTCACGCGCATGGTGCGCACCAGCATGCTGGAGGAACTCGGCCAGGACTACATCCGCACGGCGCGCGCCAAGGGGCTAAGCGAGCGCAGTGTTGTCTATCGGCACGCGTTGCGCAATGCGATGATCCCGGTGGTCACGGTGATTGGCCTCCAGTTTGGCGCGCTGCTGGCGGGCGCCATCGTGACCGAAACGATCTTCGCGTGGCCAGGCATCGGACGCCTCACCATCAGCGCCATCAATAACCGCGACTACTCGCTGGTGCAAGGCTGCCTGCTCTGCATCGGCCTCACCTACGTGGCGGTCAACTTCCTTACAGACATTCTCTACTCCGCGCTGAATCCGCGGATCAGGCAGTAGGAGCGCGCATGAATCCGGCCACCTCGAATCTGGCGCGTGCGTTTCTTCGCAACCCGCTCGCGCTCTTCGGAGCAGCGCTCATCGTGCTCTTCATTCTATGCGCTCTCTTTGGGCCGCTGGTTGCTCCACGTGATCCGGCATCCATCGAACTGGCGGCGCGACTGCAGGCGCCATCCGCGCATCATCTGTTCGGCACCGATGAACTTGGGCGCGACATTCTCTCGCGCATCCTCTTCGGTGCGCGCATCTCCATGCTGGTGGGAATCTCCGTGGTCTCCGGATCGCTGCTGCTGGGCACGCTGGTTGGCTCGCTCGCGGGGTATTACGGTGGGAGGCTGGACCGCTTCATCAACGTCATCGTGATGAACGCGTTTCTCTCCTTTCCGGGAATCCTGCTGGCCATCGCATTCGTCGCCTTCCTCGGCCCGGGGCTCTACAACCTGATTCTCGCGCTGATTGTCGGGGGGTGGGTTGGCTACGCCCGGCTGGTGCGCGCGCAGGTGCTGGCAGCGCGGGAGCGGGAATATGTGGAAGCCGCACGTGCCCTGGGCGCCACCGACTTCCGGATTCTCGCGCGCCACATTCTGCCGAACATCATGCAGCCGGTGATTGTGCAGGCGGCAATCGGCATGGCGGGAGCGATCCTGGCGGAAGGCACGATGAGCTTTCTGGGTCTCGGTGTTCCTCCACCGGTGCCAAGCTGGGGTGCGATGCTGAACGACGGACGATCGCATCTGTTCGACTCGCCTCACGTCATCCTGTTCCCCGCCGGGGCCGTGATGCTCGCAGTGCTCGCCTTCAATTTTGTGGGAGACGCGATGCGCGATTTTCTCGATCCGCGATCACGCATCGAAGCCGGGCTGTGATTCTGCGCGATGAAAAGCCTCGCGTTGCCGCGAGGCTCGGTGAGTCCACTTGCTTACAGTCTTAATCCCTGCGCTTTAACGTGGGTCGATCATCCGTGCTCTTGGTCTGGTCATCCGGATTTGTACTATCGCCCTGGCTGGTGTTTGCGCGGCGAAGGCTCGGTCCCTTGTCTTTGCCCTGATCAACCTTGCGGCGATTCTCCAGCGCTGCGAGCCGGGCCTTCACGTCCTGGAACTCAGAGGTGTCTTCCACGTACTGCGGCTTTGCGGGAAGGATGGTGGCAATCTCATGCTGCGTGTGTTCCATGCGCGCGGGCGTAGGCGGATGTGTCTCAAAGGCCTTGGCTACAAAGCCGGGCTTCTTTTTTTCGAGCGCCTGGATTTTTTCGAAGAACTGCGGGAAGGCCTGCGGGTCGTAGCCGCTGGCGTAGAGATACTGCACGCCGAGGTAGTCTGCCTGAGCTTCAAAGTTGCGCTGGAACTTCATGAACGTCAGAGGCACGCCGATGCCGGCAGCTTCATACAATCCGTAACCCAGGCCGCCACCGAGGAAGATGAGCGGAATCGATGCGAGATTCGCGAGGTTGCCGCGAGTCACCTGGCGGGCCGCATGGCATGCAGCTACATGCGCGATCTCATGCGCCATCACTCCGGCAAGTTCGGCTTCATTGTCAGCGGCAAGAATCAATCCGCTCTGCACGTAGAAGTATCCACCGGGCAAGGCAAAGGCATTTACTGAATCGTCGTCGAGCACCTTGACGGTGAAGGGAACCTTGGCGTCAGAGTTGCGCACGATGTTCTGCGCGATGCGATTGACGTATTCACTGACCACCGGATCGTTGATGACCTTGGCGCTCTGCTCCACCTGCATGGCGAAGCTCTTGCCCATGGAGACCTGGCTCTCCAGCGAGTACCAGTTGCCCAGTCCCTTGCTGCATCCCACGTTTCGATTCCCAATCGCGTTCACGTCGTCGGTCTTCCCGTCATGAGGAAAGTCCAACTCGCTCTTCTCGTCCGTCTTCTCTGGTTTATCGGTCTTGTCGCCGGCTAGCCCGTAGGGGACGAGCGCGAGAGTCAATGTCAGCAGCAGCGCGATCTTTGTTCTCATGGTCGGTGCCTTCTCAGGCTGTGGCTAGCCTTACCCATATTAGAACTTCCGGAGGCGGCGGGGTTGCACAAAACTTCTTGCGCGTTCTTCCGGAATTGCTAATTTTAGCGCGGGCAGCGGCTTTGGTGAAGGTGCGGCAACCCTGCGCGGGGAGCGGGGAACAGGGATGGCGGCAGGGAAGCGCTGATTGCAACGCGCTTTTCTGCGTTATACTTCCGGAAGTTCGAGCTTTCCAAAAGTTCGAGAAGATGAGGGGACTGATGGCTTCGATGGCAGAAGGGCAGCTTGCATTTGAGAGCTCCAGCAGCGATTTCCAGGCGCTGGAAGAGAAGATATACCGCACCATCGAACTGCTGAAGGCGGCACGCTCGCAGAAGGCGGCAGCGGAGCTGGAGGTGGTGACGATGCGCGAGATGATGGAAGCGCAGGCCGGGGAGACCGAGGCGGTGCGCAAGGAATTGCAGGCGCTACAGCAGGAGCGGGCCGAGGTTCGCACGCGGATGGAGAAGCTGCTGGGAGATGTGGACGCCATCCTGGAAGAGTAGGAAGGCGCTGAGCACAGATGCGCGGCAAAGGTGCGTAAAACGCGGGGTTGGCGATGAAAGCGAGAGAGCGATTGGCCGATGACAACAGCAGCATCCGGGTGGAGATTTACGATGAGAGCTACCATCTGAGAGGCTCGGACCCAGCCTACATTCAGCGGCTGGCCGAGGTGGTAGATGCCAAGATGAGAGCGGTGGCGCAGCACACGGCGACGGTGGATTCGCTGCGGGTGGCGGTGCTGGCAGCGATCAACATTGTGGATGACTACTACCAGCTGAAACGCAAGTACGATGCGATTGAGGGCGAATACACTGCTCGCGCGAACCACCTGGGGCGCGCACTGGACACGGCAATCAACGAAATGACCGCGGAAACGCGCAGAACCGGGTAGATTCGCAGGGCGTTCAACGATTGACGAGGAGGTCAATCGTTGAAAACGCTGTAGTTACCTTTCGGTATATGGTTGAGCCCAGTCCGATACGATTGACCATCTGGTCAGAGATTTTGTGACATTTGGTTGACCCAACAGTACATAGTTTCTATTGACCCTTCCATTAACCTTCCAGCTCCCCCCGAAACACTTGAACACTGACTTTGGAGACCACGCGGTTCCGCGTCAGTCGTCGTGATCCCTGGAAGCGGGGATGACGGTGTGCTTTGCCCTGGGCATTGGCTGACGCCCCATGGTGGCGCGCCAGAGGATTGCGTTGAGCTTGGCGGGGTCGGCTTTGTCTTCGTGGCTGAAGTCGAGTTTGGAACTTGTCTTTGCGTCGCGGTTATTGGGTGCGTTGGCTTCGTAGAGGCTGCCGTCGGTTTCGTGAGTGCGGTCGGCTTCGTAGGGAGGCTGGTCGCCTTTGCCGGAGAACTGGCCGGTGATGGGGGAGGCGAGCGAGTCATTGTGGTTCATGGGAGGAAGGCCGAGGAGGTCTTCGAGGGTACGGATCATGTGGACGGTGGTGTAGAAGCCGTGCTCGACGCGGGGTTGAGCTTCGCGGGGCGCGTACTTGCTGATGACGAGAGCGATGGAGCGGTGGGCGTCCACGTGGTCGGGGCCGTCCTGGGCGTCGTCTTCGAGGACGAGGATGGCGGTGTCATCCCAATAGGGAGAGTGGGAGACGGCTTCCACGATGCGGCCGAGGGCGAGGTCGTTGTCTTTGAGGGAGGCCTGGGGAGTGGGCATGCCGGGGCGGGTTCCGTAGGTGTGGTCATTGGGGAGGCGCATGACGACGAGGTTGGGAAGCTCGTGGGCGCGGTCACGGCGCTGGCGGGCGGAGACGAAGGACTGGAACTCGCGGAGGAATTCGTCGGCGCGGTACTGGTCGGGGTACTCAAGGCGGAAGTCGGCGAAGAGGGGATCGAAGTGATCGACCAGCTCAGGCTTGGTGGGGAAGTTGCTGGCGATGAGCGGGACGGGCCAGGGCCACGGGCTGGGCTTGCCGGGAGTTGTGCCGAGTCCGGCGGGGAGCGGCGAGCCGGGAGCGACGGACTTTATGGCGCAGAGGCCGGTGGTGGTTCCGGTGGAGGCGGGTGAGTTGACGGCGACGGGGTCCGTGCACCACTCGGTGTTGACGAACTCTCCGTAGTGACGGTAGGTGATGTGAGCGCGGGCGGCGTTGGCCCAGAGGTATCCGGTGGAGGGCTCATCGACGTCAGCGATGTGCTGCTGGATGGGATACTCGCCGTTGACCATGCCCTCGAAGTCGTAGGAGCGCTGGTTGTTGCGGTAATTGATGGGCCAGATTTTTTCGGTGTAGTCGCTGGTGATGGCGGCGGTGGACCAGACATGTCCGTTGCCGCTGATCTCGCCGGAGTCGTAGAAGTTGTCGAGGACTCCGAACTGGCGGGCGAGTTTGTGGTGGTTGGGGGTGATGGATTCCCCGAACATGGCGAGCGAGCGGTCGCCGTCGCCGACCTCGAGATCGCCGAAGATCTGATCGTAGGTCCGGTTCTCTTTGATGATGTAGATGACGTGGTGGATGGGAGAGGTGCGGTGCCCGCTGGCGTGAAAGTCGAGGCGGGGCTGGGTCTCGGCGATGAGGTTGTTGCGCATGACCTGGGCAGAATAGGCGGCGAGGTCGGCAGCAATTCCCTTCTCCGGGAGGCGAGCGACGGAGCCGTAGGTTAGCTCGGCGACGTACTTCCAGGATTTTCTTCTGGACTCGGGATCGTGGGGGCCATTGTTGGGTCCGGTGCCGCGTCCCTTGCCGCTGGCGATGATGAGCTCATCGGAGGCGAAGGCGAGGGCGGTGGGGTAGTACTCGGTGGGGATGAAGCCGGTGACGGCACCGGCGGGAGAGAGGACGGCGACGGAGTTGGTTCCGGCTTCTGCGACGTAGAGCGAGCCTGAGGGACTGAGGGCGAGGGCGTTGGGGTATGCGCCTCCGGCGCGCTGCTTGGGGAGACGGACGTCGATGTGAGAGACGGCGTAGATATTGGTGTCGAGAACGGCGACCTCATCCATGTTGGAGAGGGTGATGTAGAGCTTGTGGGCGGCGGCGTGGTAGAGGAGGGCGGTGGCGTGTCCGGAGGAGGTAGGCGAGCCCTTGGGCTTTTCGAGCTCAATGATCAGGACGCTGCCGGTGGCAAGGTCGAGTTCAGCGACGGCGGCGGTGTTCCAGAGAGTGACCCAGGCCTTGTGATCGCCATCGGTGGCGACTTGGTAGGGCATGGTGGAGGGAATCCACTCGGTGTGCTGGCCGCTGAGGTCAAAGGTCTTGAGGATGTCGCCGGTGTGAGCGTCGATGAGCCAGAGCTGGTCGCTGAGGTTTCCGGCGACGAGGAGGCGCTCAGGCGCGGCGGCGGTTGCGGGAAGGACGGCGAGACCGGCGGGATAGGGGATCATGCGATCTTTGGCGAGCGGCGACCTGGAGGGGAACTTCTTTCCGGCGGGAAGCGGCGGCGCGGGAATCTTAAGGAAGCGGGAGGGGGCGAGCTTGCCGTCATGGAAGGAATAGACGGCGATGCCGCTGCCGGTGCCGCCATCGGATTTGCCCTCGGGGTCATAGAGGGAAGCGACGGAGGCGTAGAGTTCGGTGCCGCTGGGGCTGAAGGCGAGTCCGAAGAAGTAGGTCTGCTTGAACTTGGGACGGAGGCGCGTGTCGGCGAAGTCGGTGAGCTGGTTGGTGGCGCGGTCAAGCAGGGTGATGGACTGGCCGAGATGAGACTCCGAGGTGCCATAGCCGGTGTTGAGGAGGGCGACGTAGCGCTGGTCCGGCGAGACGGAGGTGGCCGTAGGGAGGCTGTTGGTGCGGCGGGGAGAGCCGGGAGCGGGCGCGAAGAGCACCTTGCTGCTGGGGAACTGAACGACCTGGGCAGCGGCGGGGCTGAGGATGGCGATGGAGAGAATCAGGGCGGCAATCGCGTTCTTCACGAGGCTTCTCCGATGAGGTTGTGAGTAAAGAATGATGGTACGCCCGCGAGGTTGCAGCGGGATGAAAGCAAAGGGGCTGCCAGCACTGCATTGGCGTCCCCACATTCGCTACCCCACATTTGCCCAAAGGAGGAGCGGATGTAGGCCACCACGCGGATGTGGGCCACCGTCAGGAGCTGGAGACGGCACGGGCGCCGCGCTGAACGTGATGGAGGACGGACTCGACCTCGCGGGCGATGTCATCGTCTCCGGTGACGACGATATCGGCATGGACGCGGGCGGGATAGACATATTGCCGGGCCATGGGGGCGACGGTGGTGGCGTACTGTTCGAGGACACTCTCGCGGGTTCGGCCACGCTCGCGGATATCGCGCTCGATGCGGCGCTCGAGGCAGGTATCTTCGCCGAGATCGACAAAGACCTTGGTGCCGAGCATGCGGCGAAGGTCTTCCCAGTAGAGGGTGAAGAGGCCTTCGACGATGACGAAGGGACGGGGTACGAGCTCCCGGGTTTCGCCGGTACGGGTGTGGGTGGTGAAGTCATACACCGGGCGGGCGATGGTTTCTCCGGAGAAGAGGAGACGGGCCTGGTCGAGGAGGAGGTTGGAGTCGAGGGCCTCAGGAGAGTCGAAGTTGTAATGGGCGCGCTGGACGAGGCTGAGGTGGTCGAGCTCGCGGTAGTAGGAGTCGAGGTGAAAGAGGGCAGCGTCGAGCTTTTCCGCAAGATGCTCGGCGAGGTAACTTTTGCCTGCGCAGGAAGGGCCTGCAACTCCGATGAAATATGGCTTCATGATGATGTAGATCTTCCCAAAAACTGCCCCAAAAGAGGGGTGATTATTTTGCCTCAGCGGCGATGCGGGGGAGGATGGCGGTGAGCAGGGCGAGGAAGGTTCCGCGCACGCGCTCTCCGGTCTCCAGAACTTCTTCGTGATTGATTTCGCCATCGGATAAACCGGCGGCCATGTTGGTGACGCAGGAGATGGCAAGGACTTCCACGCCCATGTGACGGGCGACGATGACCTCTGGAACGGTGGACATGCCGACGAGATCGGCTCCGATGGTGCGGAGGTAACGAATCTCGGCAGGGGTTTCATAACTGGGACCGGAGAGGGCGGCATAGACGCCTTCATTGAGTTCATAGCCGAGTTCGCGGGCAGCGGCCTGGGCGATACGGCGGAAGCCTGGGTTGTAGGCCTCGCTCATGCCGGGGAAACGGGGTCCGAAGCGGTCGTCATTGGGACCGTTGAGGGGGTTGGTTCCCTGGAGGTTGATGTGGTCGCTGAGGAGGACGAGGGCGCCCTGGCCGTAGAGGGGGTTGATGCCTCCGGCGGCGTTGGTGAGGACGAGGCTTTTGACTCCGAGGCGGGCGAGGACGCGGACGGGGAAGGCGGCTTCGCGGCTGCTGTAGCCCTCGTACTGGTGGACGCGGCCCTGCATGGCGGCGACGGTGAGGTCTCCGATTTTGCCGATGACCATGCGCCCGGCGTGGCCGATGGCGGTGGAGCGGGGAAAGTTGGGGATGGAGCCGTAGGGGATGGCGATGGGGTCGGCGAGTTCGTCAGCAAAGGAGCCGAGACCGGAGCCGAGAACGACGGCGATCTCCGGCAGGCCAAGGTGAGGCTTTTGCGAAAGCTGCATGCGGATGACATTGGCCGCGGATTCGGCGCGGGTGTATTCATCCATGGCAAGGTGCTTTACATCTGCGTGCGAACTCATAACAGAACTCCGACGATGCAGGCCGACATGAGGTTGGCCATGGTTCCGGCGATCATGGCCTTGAATCCGAGGCGGGCAAGATCTCCGCGACGGGATGGGGCGAGGGCTCCGAGGCCGCCGATCTGAATGCCGATGGAGCTGAAGTTGGCGAATCCGCAGAGGGCGAAGGTTGCGATGGTGAACGAACGGGGATCGAGCGCGGCTTTTTGCGCACCCAACATGCTGAAGGCTACGAGTTCGTTGAGGACCATGCGCGTACCCAGCAGGCTGCCGATGGCCATGCAATCACGCCAGGGCACTCCGATGATAAAGGCAATGGGCGCGAAGAGGACGCCGAAAATTTTCTCAAGGCTGGCGGGGAACCAGGCGAAACCGTGAGCGGCGAAGAAGTTGTGGCTGCCGCCCAGCAGGGAGTTGATGAGGAAGATGATGGAGAGGAAAGAGATGAGCATGGCGGCGACGTTGAGGGCGAGGCCAAGACCGTCACTGGTTCCCTTGGCGGCGGCTTCGAGGACATTGCTGGCACGCTCTTCCTTGGGCATTACGGCACCGCTGGCGGTCTCCGGGACTCCGGTCTCCGGGACGAACATTTTGGCGATGGTGAGAGTTCCGGGCGCGGTCATGATGACGGCGGCGAGGAGATGGGAGGGGGCAACGCGTCCGGCGTAGATGTAGGCAGCCATGATGCTGCCTGAGACGTGCGCCATGCCGGCGGTCATGACGACCATGAGTTCCGACTGGGTGAGACCTGCGAGGAAAGGCCGGATGGTGAGCGGAGCCTCGGTTTGTCCCATGACGATGGAAGCAGCGAGGTTGAGAGACTCAGCGCCGCTGGCGCCCATGGTTTTTTCCATGACGACGGCGATGCCGCGGATGACGACCTGCATGATTCCGAAGTAGTAGAGGATGGCGAAGAAGGCGGCGATGAAGATGATCGCCGGGAGGACCTGGAAGGCAAAGATGAATCCGAGACTGGAGATGTCGGCTGGCTTGCCGGCCTCTCCGAAGACGAATCTGGAGCCTGCGAAAGAGCAGTCGAGGAGGCGCTTGGCGCCGGAACCGGCAGCACCGATGGCACGCTGTCCCCAGACGACCTTGGTGACGAAGATGGCAAAGACTACCTGGAGGGCGACTCCGGTGGCGACGACACGCCAGCGGATGGCCTTGCGGTTGGTGGAAAACAGCCAGGCGACGGCCAGCATCAAGATCAGCCCGATCACTCCAATGAAACGTCCCATTGCTTCCCTCTCAAATTCAACAGTGTAGAAATCAGACAGACTTGCCTTGAATCACTTTCTGAACCAGAGCACGGGGCTGCGGTTTGGCAGCGCCGATGGAATAGGCTCCGACGATGACGGGCCGGGCAGCGGCAAAGCGCTCGGCCGAGTTGTAGAAGACAGTGCAGAGCGAGTCGCCCTGGGAGACCGCGTCGCCCACCTTGCGGTGGAGAACGATCCCGACGGCGGGATCGACGGCGTCTTCCTTGGTGAAACGGCCGCCGCCCAGCATGACTCCGGCGATTCCCATGCGCTCGCACTCAATGGCGGTGAGGAAGCCGGAGGCGGGAGCGAGGATTTCATCGCGGAAGGAGGCCTGGGGGAGGAGCGAGAGATCGTCGATGGCGCGGAGGTCTCCACCCTGCTCGCGAACGAGGTCGCGGAATTTGGAGAGAGCCTGGCCGCTGAGGACGATGTCAAAGGCGAGGGCGCGGCCTTCCTCGCGGGTGGCGGTGCGTCCGCCGAGGAGGAACATCCAGGCGCAGAGTTCGATGGTGAGTTCGACGAGATCCTCGGATCCGGCGAAGTTTCCGCGGAGGATTTCGACACACTCGACAACCTCAAGAGCGTTGCCGATGTAGCGGCCGAGAGGCTGATCCATGTCCGTGATGAGGGCGACCATCTTTTTGCCCATGCGCTCACCGGTTTCAACCATGAGTTCGGCGAGGTGCTCGGCATCGGCGGGGGTCTTCATAAATGCGCCAGAGCCGGTTTTGACATCGAGGACGAGTCCGTCAATGCCTTCGGCGAGCTTTTTGCTCATGATGGAGGCGCAGATGAGGGAGGGGCTCTCGACGGTTCCGGTGACGTCACGGAGGGAGTAGAGCTTTTTGTCAGCGGGAGCGAGGTCTTCGGTCTGGCCGATCATGGCGCAGCCGACGGCGGCGAGGATGCGGCGGAATTCGTCCAGGGTGAGATGGACGTTGAAGCCGGGGATGGCTTCGAGCTTGTCGAGGGTGCCGCCGGTATGTCCGAGGCCGCGGCCGCTGACCATGGGGACGTTGACGCCCGCGGCAGCGACGATGGGGGCAAGGATGAGGGAGGTTTTGTCTCCGACGCCGCCGGTGGAGTGCTTATCGATTTTGGGGCCGGGGATCTCGGAGAAGTCGAGAACCTTGCCGGAGTTGAGCATGGCGTTGGTGAGGGCTGCGGTTTCGGCGTGGGAGAGGCCACGAAGAAGTGCGGCCATCAGGAAGGCGGAGACCTGATAATCGGGGAATTCGCTACGGGTGTATCCGGCGACGATTGCTTCAATTTCTTCGCGCGACAGTTCTTTGCCGTCGCGCTTTCTGCGGATGAGTTCGACAAAAAGCATCTGAGGCCATTCCGGGAGGGCACGGCACTCCCGATAGGTTGTTTATAAGACGATTTGAGCTTATCTTACGCGGGATTCCGGGGAAAGCAGATTCTTGCGGGGAGAGGGGGGAGCGGGCAAAAAGGAGCGGCCCGGCGGGGTGCCGGGCCGCGGGAGTCCTCTCCAGCGGCTAGTTGGTTGCGGGAGGCATCTGGTTCTTGACCGGGATGTTGCCCACATGGAAGTCCGACATGAGGCAGTGCCACTCGTGGAAGGTGTTCATGTAGCAGGAACCCTCGGCGTTGGGCTGGTCATAGAGGTAACAGTTGTGGGTCACGTTGAAGGCGTTGTCCGGGTTCAAGGGCTTGACGCACTGGTACTTTTTGTAGCTGCCGCGAATGTCATAGACCGGTTGGCTGACATCGATTCCGTTCTTGGCGGAGTCCTGGTTGTAGTTGAATGGCCGCGAGGCAAGTGCACTGATGGTGACATTCGAGACCAGGTTCATAGTGTTGTAAATGATCCCCTCGTTGTCGCAGATGAAGTACTGGCGCGCGGTGGTGGCGTTCAAGGGGCCGCTGCGGGAGTTGCAGGTGGTCGGTTCGCGGGTGCCATACTGCGCTCCGGGGCCGTTGCCGGTGGGGCGGTGGGCCATGGCATTGTTGGTCTGATTGACGATCGCCTGCTCCTGGGCCGTAAGAGTGTGCGGACGGATGTGGCCGGGGTCGGAGCCGATGCGAAGATCGTCCGGCCCGCACTGCACGTTGTAGCCTCCGGCCTGCAAGGGAGAGCTGACCGTACACCACTTCCAGGTGCCGGCCGAGTTGATCTCTACGTTGTCGCCGACGCGGAACTGTCCGGCTGCGGCTGCGGGCGGAGCCGCAGGAGCGGGATTGGGCCGCGCTGCGGGCGGAGCCGGACGGGCCGTAGCTGCTGGTGGTGCAGCCGCAGCCGTCTGTGGCTCATTCTGATGGGGGCGGAGGCGCGCGGGATCCGCTGAGCCCCGGTACCCGGTCGCCGAGCCGCATTTCAGATCATAGCCGCCACCGTAAAAAGGGCTCTGAATGGTGCATGACAGCCACTGTGTCCCGATCTTCAGGTCCACGGCGTCCCCGACATTGAAGTGTTGTGCCTGTGCGTGAAGTTGCGCTGCCCCTAGGAACGTCAGGGCATACATGATTGTGCAGAGCTTTCGCCTGCAGTTGCTCATCCCCACCTCCTGAGTTGTTTGCAGGAGAGTATAGCCGACATTTGCGCGGGTTCCGGGGAGGCATGGAGGACTTTTCTCTGACACTGGCTGGAGCAGAAAAGAGGCCCGGCGGGTGGCCGGGCCTGGTGGGTAAAGCTAGATGCTTACTTTGCGCCGAGTTCGCGGACGATGGCGACGCTGGCGGAGACGCCTACACGACTGGCTCCGGCCTCGACCATGGCAAGCAGGTCAGCGGCGGTGCGAATGCCTCCGGCGGCCTTGACGCCGATTTTGTGGCCGACGACGCCGCGCATGAGGGAGACATCGGCGGTGGTGGCTCCGGCGGTGGAGAAGCCGGTGGAGGTTTTGACGAAATCGACATCGACGGCGGCGGCAAGCTGACAGATGAGGATTTTTTCCTCGGTGGTGAGCAGGGCGGTTTCGATGATGACCTTGAGCAGGGCTCCGGAGCGGTGGCAGAGATGGACGAGGGACTGGATCTCCATCTGGACGAGGTCGCGGTCTCCGCTCTTGAGAGCGCCGACGTTGATGACCATGTCGAGTTCGGTGGCGCCGAGGCGGAGGGAGTCGCTGGCTTCGGCGAGCTTGGAGGTGGAGGTGGTTGCGCCGAGGGGAAATCCGATGACGGTGCCGACGACGACGCTGGAGCCGCGAAGCTCGGATTTGCACTGGGCGATGTTGGAGGGATTGACCATCACGGAGTAAAAGCCGTATTCGACGGCTTCGCGGCAGAGCTTTGTTACCTGCTCGCGGGTGCCTTCAGGCTTGAGGAGAGTGTGGTCGATGAGTTTTGCGGCGAGGCGCCAATCATTGCGAATTGCGTCCGGAGAAGGAATCAAGCTGATTGTTTGCTGCATTCAAGTACCTGCCTGGACCGCGAGGCGGTCCGGTGTCCATGGGAAATGGCCCCTCCTAGTGTACGACCGGAGGAAGGCGGCCAACTAAGGTACGACGCAAATATCCGGAAGGTTACGATAGCGTTCGGCGTAATCCATGCCGTAGCCGACGACGAATTCGTCAGGGATTTCGAAACCGACATAATCGGCGTAAATGGGCTGCTGGCGGCGGCATCGCTTGTCGAGGAGAGCGGCGATCTTGAAGGCGCGGGGGTGGTGGGCCTCGATCATTTTCTTGAGGTAGGACATGGTGAGGCCGGTGTCGAGGATGTCTTCGACGAGGATGACGTTGCGGCCTTCCATGGACTGATCGACGTCTTTAAGGAGCTTGACCTCGCCGCTGTTCTGCTTCTGGTTTCCGTAGCTGGAGACGGCGATGAAGTCAAAGGTGGAGTCGAGCTCGATCTGGCGGGAGAGGTCGCTGAGGAAGATGGCAGCGCCCTTGAGGACGCCGACGAGGACGACGGGCTCTCCGGCAAAATCTTTTGTAATCTGCTGGCCCAGTTCGGCGACGCGGGCGGCAATCTGTTCACGGGAAAAAAGCACTTTGAGGTCTGACACGATGAGCGGCTCCCAAAAAGGCATGACGTAAGAAACGGAGAAAGGGGATAGTAGAAGGTCTGAGCGAAAGTTGCAAGCGGGGAAACGATGCGGCTCCCGGGGGGGCCGGGGGTAGAGCTAAAGTATTGGTTTCGCGATATGATTTCTTATGTTCACTGACATGGGGCCAGGCGGCTCCAGGGGGGATCCATGCGCCAGCGCAGCGCGGGACTGATAATCGCGGTTTTCGCCGCAGTGGTATCGATCCATGCCGGATCACAGATACAGGCATTCAAGAACACACCTGCGCGCCCGGCGACGGCGGCGCAGCAGGTGGCAAAAGAACAGCAGCAGCAGGCAGAACAGCATCCACCAGATACCGCGGAAGGGCGGGCGGAACGGGCACTGAGCGAGGCCAGGGGCAACGGGGGAGCGCTGTACGCGCTGCTGAAAGAGATGCCCAAGGGCGGCGACCTGCACAATCACATTACGGGCGCGGTGTACGCGGAGACGCTGATAGGGTTTGCGGCGGATTCTGGGCTTTGCCTGGACCGGGTGACCTTTGTGCTGACGGCGGCACCCTGCCAGCCGAACCAGGCAGAAGCGCGATTGGCGCTGAGCGATCCGGAGCTGTACCGGGGCGCGATTGATGCGTGGTCGATGCGCGACTTGAAGCCGGGAGTGGATGGACACGACCACTTCTTCGACAGCTTTGGGAAATTTGGCGCGGCTACGGAGGCGCACCTGGGGCAGATATTGGCCGAGGTGACGCAGCGCGCGGCAGACGGCAACGTGCAGTACATGGAACTGATGGTTTCGCCAGACCACGGACGGGCGGCGGCGGCGGCGAGCAAGATTGTCTACGACGGCGACCTGGCGGCGCTGCGGCAAAAACTGCTGGCGGCAGACTTTGCAAGCATTGTGGAAGAAGCCCGCAAGAACCTGGACGCGATGGAGGCGGGAAAGAACGCGCAGTTGAAGTGCGCGAGCGAGCCGGAAGCGCATGGCGGAGGCTGCTCAGTACACGTGCGATATATCTACACGGTGATGCGGGGAGCCAAGCCGGTGCAGGTGTTTGCGCAGATCCTGATGGGATTTGAGCTGGCAAGCCGCGATCCCCGGGTGGTTTCGCTGAACCTGGTGCAGCCGGAAGACTGGTATGTGCCGATGCATGACTTCCACCTGCACATGCAGATGGTGAGCTACCTGAAGAGTCTGTATCCGAATGTTCACCTGACACTGCACGCCGGAGAGCTGAAGCCTGGGATTGTGCCACCGGACGGGCTGCGGACGCACATACGGGAGTCGATTGAGCTGGGCAAGGCGGAGCGGATTGGGCACGGCGTGGACGTGATGTACGAAGAGAATCCGCACGAGTTGCTGGCAATGATGGCGCACAGGAACGTGATGGTGGAGATCTGCCTGACATCGAACGAAGGCATCCTGGGAGTACATGGGAGACAGCATCCGCTGGCGATGTATCTGAAGGCCGGGGTGCCGGTGGCGCTGGCCACGGATGACGAGGGCGTATCGCGCTCAGAGATGACGCGGGAGTATGAGCGCGCGGTGCTGGACCAGGGACTGGATTACGTGACGCTGAAGCGGATGGCACGGACGAGCATTGAACACTCATTTTTGCCGGGCGCGAGCCTGTGGAGCGATGCGCACAAGTTTGTTCCGGTGCATGAGTGCTCGGGCGAGAAGCCAACGAACCTGCCGACGGGCGGGTGCATGAAATTCCTGAACGGGAGCGAGAAGGCCCGCGAGGAGTGGCGGCTGGAACACCGCTTTGTGGATTTCGAGAACAAATTCTAGGAAGCCGCGACTGAGGAACGACGAAGGCCGCTCGATGAATTCGGGCGGCCTTTGTGTTTGTGCGCGAGCTAGCGGAGGCGGAAGCCTTCCGGGAGGAGATCGCGAGCCAGGGTTTGGGCGATTTCGCCGCTGTGGGCGCGGTAGATGACGACGGCGGCAGGACCGAATTCAAAGATGACCTGGCGGCAGGCTCCGCAGGGAGAGCAGATTGCGCCTTCGCGATGGACGACGGCGACGGCGACGAGGTCGTGCTGAGCGGAGAGAGCTCCGGCGGCGACGGCGGAGAAGATGGCGGTGCGCTCAGCGCAGTTGGTGAGGCCGAAGGAGGAGTTCTCCACGTTGCATCCGGTGAAGAGCTGTCCGTCATGGGTGAGGATGGCGGCTCCGACGTGGAAGTTGCTGAAGGGCGCATAGGCGGTCTCGGTGGCCTTCTGCGCGGCTTCCATGAGTTGGGCGAGCTGCTGCGGGGTGAGTGGCATGGCTATTCCCTGGCCGCTTTCGCGGGAGCGGTGCAGACGCGGGGCTCGCGCTTTTCGCCATGCCACAGCTCGGGGTCCTGGGCAGAGTCGATCCATGCGGTGTACCAGAGGTTGAGGAGCATCTGGGAGCCGCGGGCAAGCTGCTGGCGGATGAACTCGCGGGATTCGGGAGAGCCGTGACCGTCAAAGCCGCAGAGCTTCTCGAGTTCGTAGGCGCGCTCGACATTGGACTGGGATTCACGCAGGTAGGCGAGATAGTCGTCAAAGGGATGGTCGAGATGTTTGGGCGCGCCGACGAGGTTGGAGATGTGCGTGACCTCGGGGTTGGCGTTGACGAAGGTGGTCTCCATCTTGGAGTGAACGTCGTGAGTGGTGGAGTAGCCGTGAGGGTTGGGGCCGACCCAGCCGTTGTACTGGATGGAGGTGTGCATGGGATTGGAGCCGTCGCCTACGTAGTGGCCGAGCCATCCAGCGTAGAAGATGGCGTTGGCCTCGGCGTCCGCAGTGGAGCGCTTCTCGGCCTGGGCGTGGCGATACTCACGGAAGGCGACCTTGAGGCGGTCAAAGACCTCGATGGTGATGTAGGGCTGGAAGCCGATTTTCTCGGGCAGAGGGACATCGGCCGTGGGATGCGAGGCGCGATATTCATAAACGGCCTGGATAAATTTGTAGCGGTCCGGGGGGAGAGGCTTGAGCCAATCGACGTATTCGAGGTCGATGAAGTGGTCAGGGGCCTGAGCGTCATTCAGCGGCTTTTCAAGATTTGAGCGCCAGCGGTCAGGCTCGGGGCCGACCCAGGCGATATGGTCAGAGGCGGCGCGGAGAAACTGGGGCATGTCAGCGGGAATCTTTTCAGCGGCGGCGCGGTTGATGGTGGTGTGCCCGACATCGCCCCAGGTGGAGGCAAGAGTGGGCAGGAAGATGGCAGCCGCGATGAGGGAGAGGCAGAGCGCAAGTTTTCGCATAGGTAGTGGAGCCTTCGGAGTTGAACTCTAGCACCGCGCGATGAAATTTCAAAGAACACGAGCGATGCGGGCGAGGAAAAAGCCCGCACGGAGCGGGCTGGGTGAGGACAGGCTGCGGCTACTTTACGGCAACGCGGCCAAGGGCGGCGGTGGCGGAGTCCCGCTG
Source organism: uncultured Acidobacteriota bacterium (assembly GCA_903832295.1). GTDB lineage: Bacteria > Acidobacteriota > Terriglobia > Terriglobales > Acidobacteriaceae > TOLSYN. Next base: position 21,294 of record CAILAZ010000227.1, on the reverse strand, counting down.
CTTCTGGAGATTGGCGAGGTTGGGCTCAAAGCAGCGGCGGCAGCGGGCTTCATACATTCCGGCAGCGCCGACGACGACGAGTTCCTGGCTTTCCACGAGGCGCTGGGTGTGCTTGGCGGGGTTGCCACACTGCATGCAGATGGCGAGCGTCTTCTGGATCTCATCGGCGACAGCGAGCAGCTCAGGCATGGGATGGAAGGGGCGGCCGAGGTAATCGGTATCAAGGCCAGCGATGATGACGCGCTTGCCCATGTCGGCGAGGCGGACGGCGAGATCGATCATGCCGTTGCCGAGGAACTGGGCTTCATCGACGCCGATGACTTCACTGCGGAGGTCGAGGTGGGCTTCCATGTCGGCGGCATCTTTGACGCAAATGCTGGCGATTTTGAAGTCGCTGTGGCTGATGATCTGATCGTCGGCGTAGCGCTGGTCGAGTCCGGGCTTGAATACCTGGACGCGCTGGCGTGCAATTTCCGCACGGCGGAGGCGGCGGATAAGCTCTTCGCTTTTTCCGCTGAACATGGGACCGCAGACAACTTCAATCCAACCGATGTTTCCCTTTGTAAAATTCATTGCTTCATCCGTCCCTTGCGAACTTCCCACCAAGCGTAACTGAAAAAGACTGCGAGCACCCAGGAGATGCCGACGAAGAGGAGGCGGAGCCATCCGGCAGAGAGACCCTGAACAATGCCAATGGCACCGGCGATGGCGGCGATCCACCAGAGAAATGCGACGAATCCGAGACGGCGCTGGGCACCGGCCACGGTGGCGGGGTCGAGGCGGGGATTGTCCGTCATAGCGTTCTCATGGCGATCAGGCTCATGGGCGATCAGGCGAGGGTGAGCTCACGGGAGCGCTTCCCTGCCAGGTATTTGTGGAGTTCCTCAAAGTTGGGGAAGACCTGCGAGGCGCAGCCGAGAATCCATCCGCTGACCTGCTCGATGGGCAGAGCGGTGACGAGATAGACGGGGATTCCGCGGCGATAAGCGACGGTGAGCTCACCCTGAGTTCCGGCACCCTTGCAGGAATATTCGTCCCAGTAGGCGACGAGAGCATCACAGCGCTCTTCGATCCAGTCGAGATCGTACTGGATGATTTTGCGGATGGTTTCCTGGAAGCGGGGAAGGTCGGTTTGCTTCCATCCGCGAAATTCGCGGACTTCCAGATCGGTCAGGTCTTTCTTCTCGTCGAGCGCGGGGTCATAGACATGATGCCCGAGCTGGTGGAGAGAACGCGTGACCTCAGCCCGCCAGGCTTTGCCATGGTCGGGGGAGTATTCAATTGCGCCACAGAGATAAATCAGCATGTTTTGGGGGTCCGCCAAAAACGATGGGGGAACTCCGATTGTCGTTTGCCGCGCACCCCAAGGTCAATGGGAATCTGCGGGAGCGACGGCGAATAGCTGTGGAAGCAGCACTCCGGCGGGGCCTTCAAAAAGCTGGGTGAAGGCCGAGGCGTTGGAGGGATGCTCGGGTCCGACGTAGTAGGAGCGCAGGGAGGAGTGTCCGCGATCGCGCGCCCAGTGGACGAAGCTGGCGGCGGGCTGGACGGCGCCGGAGGTTCCGACGACGAGCATGACGGTGCAGCGCAGAAGCTCGTCGAGGATGCGCTCCATGTGGAAGGGGACTTCGCCGAACCAGACGATGTTGGGGCGGAGACGCGCGCCGCAGGGACAGTGACGATGGGAGGCCCTAGTCTCATAGAGCTGCGTGTCAGTGAAAGGCAGGTTGTCACAGGATTCACAGCAGGACTGGAAAAGCTCGCCGTGCATGTGGACGAGATTGCGGGAGCCGGCACGCTCGTGGAGGTTGTCCACGTTTTGAGTGCAGAGGAAGAAGCGGTCTCCGAGAGTCTGCTCAAGGGAGGCGAGGGCGAGATGCGCGGGGTTGGGCGCGACGGCAAGGGCGGCCTTGCGACGCTGCGAGTAGAAGCGCCAGACACGCTCGGGATCGCGCTTCCAGCCCTGGGGCGAGGCGACATCTTCGACGTGCTCACCCTCCCAGAGACCGTCGGTGCCGCGAAAGGTGGCAAGGCCGCTCTCGGCGGAGATGCCTGCGCCGGTGAGGACGAAGACGTGGTCACGCCGCTTGATGGAGATCTGGTTTGAGTGCTTCATGATGCCAGAAATTCTAATTGAGTCCGAGGCCCTTTGACTGCGCCTGGAGCGAGGCGGCGAAATGCGCGAGGACGAAGGGCCAATCATGGCCTCCGGGATAGACGTGGGCCTCATGCGGAATGCCGCGCTGGGTGAGGAGATGATCCATGGCCTCTGTGCCCTGGTTGAAGCCGAAGCGGTCCTGGGCGCCACAGTCGAAGTAGATGGTCATGTGCCTGAGAGAGGCGGCGGGGGCGGTGCGGGCGAGGTGGAAGGCAGAGTTGCGCTCGTAGTAGGCGAGGTCAGGCGGGTTGCCGAAGATGATTCCCATGAGCTTGCGCTGCCACTCCTGGGAGAGTTCGGGAGGGAGGTGCTCGATGAGGGCGGGCATGTTGGCGCTGACGGCGGAAAACTTTTCGGGAAATTTGAAGGCGTAGTGAAGGGCGGCGAAGCCTCCCATGGAGATGCCCATGATGCCACGCTGGGCGCGAGTGGTGCCGATGCGGTATTTCTTCTCCATGGCGGGGATGAACTCATGGAGGAAGAAATCTTCGTAGCGGGATTTGCCGTCGTGCGAGTTGATGTAGAAGGAGGTGAATCCGGCGGGGGCGACGAGGGCGAATTCGCCGATCTTCTTCTCACGCATGAGGCGGTCATAGATAGACCATCCGCCGAGGTTGACGAGGGATTGCTCGTTGTCTCCGAGGCCGTGGAGGTAGTAGGAGACGGGGTAGCGGCGGGTAGAATCCTGGGCGTAGCTGGGAGGCAGCATGACGCAGTAGGGGACATCGCGGGCGAGGATTTTGCTGGGCAGGGTGGCGCACTCGACGCGGGAGGACTGGGCGGCGGCGAGAGACGCGAGGGCGAGGAGCAGAGCCAGCAGAAGGCCGAGGCGCAAGTAGATTGATGGATGTCGATATGAGCTATTCATAGCGCAGGGCCTGGACGGGGTCGAGCTTGGCGGCGCGGGCGGCGGGGTAGATTCCGGCGAGGACGCTGACGAGAACGGCGAAGACGATGGCTCCGACGACGAGCAGGGGCGGCACGGTCCAGAGATTTTCGGCGGGCATCTTCATCTTGTGGAGATAGATGTTGGTGCCGAAGTTGATGGCGCGGCCGATGAGCCATCCGAGAGTGACACCGAGGGCTCCGCCGATGAGGCCCATGGTGGCGGCTTCGGCGAAGAAGAGCTTTTTGACGTCGGCGTCGCTGGCTCCGAGAGCCTTCATGATGCCGATTTCGCGGCGGCGCTCAAGCACGGCCATGATGAGGGTGTTGACGATAGCAAGGGAGGCGACGGCGAGGGCGAGCGAGCCGAAGATGCCGAGGAACATGTCAAGGACGGCAAAGAAGCGGCGCATGCTCTTGGTGGCGTCAAGGTAGGAGTAGGCGGAGAAGTGCATCTGTTTGACGGACTCCTCGACTTTTTCGGCGTAGGCGGCGGACTTCATGCGGACGGTGAGCATGGAGTAGGTGCGGGCTCCGGGGCTGGAGCGGACAAGCTGCTGCGTGTCAGCAGGCTGCATGAGGTTCATGGCTTCGGCGGTCTGGGTGGGTATGAAGACGCGGGCGCGGCTGATCATGCGCATGCCGCCAAAGGGCTCCTCGTCGAGAAGGCCGACGATGACGAACTGCTTCTCCTTGCGCTCAATGCTGAAGCTGGAGGAGGTGTCTCCGGACTGGCGCTGGGCGTAGCGGACGGTGAGGGTTTTGCCGAGAACGGCGTCGGGATTGGGATCGAGCTTTTTGGCGAAGTCGCGCTGGAGGAGAACTTCATCGGCGGTGGGGGAGCTGAAGAAACGGCCCTTCACCTTTTCAATGGAGTCCTCTTCGCGGGCGGACTGGGGGAGTCCGGCGATGAGGGTGAAGTTGGACTTGCCGCCGAAATCGACCTCAGACATGGCGCGGACCTCGGGGGCTACTTCTTCGACGCCGGGGAGGGCTGAGATTTGTTTGCGCGCATCGTCATTGAGGGCGGGGGATTCTTCGGGCTTGGCGTCGGCGTTCTCCTCCATGTTGCGCATGTCCTGGCGGGAGGAGACGAAGACGGTCTGGAACATTCCGGACTTCATGAGCTGGTGGTTGGCAAAGCCCTGGAGGCCAATGCCGAGGGAGAGCATGGCGACGAGGGAGGCGACACCGACGGCGATTCCCATGGTGGTGAGGGCGTTGCGGAGGCGGGCGTTGCGCATGTTGCGGGCGGCGAGTTCGAAGAGGTCCTGGCGGATCACTGGGCGGCCTCCACGGTGGAGACGAGGCGGCCATCGGCCATGTGGAGCGACTTGCGGGCGTAGCGCTCGGCGAGCGAGGGGTCGTGGGTGACCATGAGAACGGTGACTCCCATTTTCTGGTTGAGGTCGCGGAGAAGAGTCATGACTTCCTGACCGTTGCGGCTGTCGAGGTTCCCGGTGGGTTCGTCGGCGAGGAGGACAGAGGGGTTGTTGGCGAGGGCTCGGGCGATGGCGGCGCGCTGCTGCTCGCCTCCGCTGAGCTCGGTGGGCTTGTGCCCGGCGCGGTGGGAGAGGCCGACGTTGGTAAGCAGTTCCATGACACGGTCACGACGGCCGGCGCGGGCGGTTTCCGCAAAGCGCAGGGGGAGCTCGATATTGTCAGCGAGGGTCATGGTGGGGACGAGGTTGAAGGACTGGAAGATCATGCCGACGGTGAGGCGGCGGTAGCGCGCCAGGGCCTCGGAGTCCATGGTGCTGAGATCGCGGCCGGCGACGACGATGCTGCCGGCGGTGAGGCGGTCGAGTCCGGCGAGAAGGTTGAGCAGGGTGGACTTGCCAGAGCCGGAGGGGCCGAGGAGGGCGGCGAACTCGCCGCGGTTGATATGGAAGCTGACGTCTTCGACGGCGCGGACGGTAGCTTCTCCCATGGTGTAGAAACGGCTGGCGGCTCGGGCCTCGATGGCGACGGCGCCGGTCTGTTCGCTCATGCTGACTCCTAGCTCATTGGACGCACTGAGATGAAGATACGGCGCAGGCGGGGCGGCGGTTCGTTACGAATTGTAACTGGAGGCGGGGAAAGACAAGGGCAGGGACGCGGTGGGGAGACGTTTTTTGCGTTGACCGGGTGCGCTCTGTATAGATACCATAATGGCAATGGTTTCCACTCTCCATCACCGCACGCATCATCACCATACGGCGATTTTGTCGGCGGAGGCGCGTGGAACCTTGTAAAAGGTAATTATCCAAGCTCTGACCCGCTGGCGAATTCACACCCAGCGGGTTTTTTGTTTTATGCCGCTGAGGATGAGTGCTCCAGCAAGGCCAGCAAAAGAAGAGGTAGCGACGATGCAGATCGACTTTGAAAAAATGGGAGGACTCGCTCCGGCAATTGTGCAGGATGACGGGAATGGCGAGGTCCTGATGTTGGGGTTCATGAACCGGGAGGCGCTGGAGAAGACGCTGGAGACCGGGTATGTGACCTTTTACAGCCGCACGCGGAACAAGCTGTGGACGAAGGGCGAGACCAGCGGCAACCGCCTGCGGTTGACCTACGCGGCGACCGATTGCGATAACGATACGGTGCTGTGCAAGGTGCAGGTGGAAGGCGACGGGTTGGTGTGCCACGAGGGCACGCGCTCCTGCTTTACGAAGGAAATGACGTTCAAGTCGGCGGAGGTTTCGAATGGGTAAGATTCGGCTGGGAATTCCAAAGGGCTCACTGCAGGACGCGACGATTGCGCTGTTTGCGGCGGCGGGCTTCAAGATTTATGCGAATGGGCGCTCCTACTTTCCTTCGACGGACGACCCTGAACTGGAGTGCATGCTGATACGGGCGCAGGAGATGGCCCGGTACGTGGAGCAGGGCGTGCTGGACGCGGGGCTGACGGGGACGGACTGGGTGGTGGAGAGCGGGCGCAAGGTGGAGACGATCTGCGACCTGATCTACGCCAAGCAGAGCCGGGGCAAGGTGCGGTGGGTGCTGGCGGTGCCGGAGGACTCGACGGTGCAACGGGCGGAGGACCTGGCGGGGAAGATTATCGCAACCGAGCTGGTTGAGGTGACAAAGAACTACTTTGCGGGGAAGAACGTTCCGGTGCAGGTGGACTTCAGCTGGGGGGCGACGGAGGTGAAGCCTCCGATGCTGGCGGACGCGATTGTGGAAGTGACGGAGACGGGAAGTTCGCTGCGGGCGAACCGGCTGCGGATTGTGGATACGGTGCTGGAATCAAACACGCAGGTGATCGCCAACAAGAAGGCGTACGCGGACGCGTGGAAGCGGCAGAAGATCGATAACATCTCACTGATGCTGCAGGGAGCGATTGCGGCGCAGGGACGGGTGGGGCTGATGCTGAACGTGCAGCAGAAAAACCTGCAGGCGGTACTGGCAGTGCTGCCGGCGCTGAATTCGCCGACGATTTCGGCGCTGAGCAACTCGGAGTGGGTGGCGGTGAACACGATCCTGGAAGAGACGGTGGTGCGGGACGTGATTCCGCGGTTGAAGGCGGCGGGTGGGACGGGAATTGTAGAGTATCCGCTGAACAAGGTGGTGATGTAATGAAGTTGCTTGCGGGCGAAGAAGCGGCAGAGACCGTGGTTGCTCTGGCTCACCGCTATGAGTCGTTTAACCCGGCGGTGGAGAAGACAGTCGCGGAAATTGTGGGTGATGTGCGCAAGGGCGGCGACGCAAAGCTGCTGGAGTACGCACGCAAGTTCGACGGGCTGGGCGCGAGCGCGGAGTTGCGGGTGACGGCCGAGGAGATGAAGGCCGCGCTGGGGCAAGTGAGCTCCGAGTTTGTGAAGGCGATTGAGACGGCGGCGAAGAATATCCGGAACTTTGCGGAGTGGCAACTGCCGCGCCCGTGGGTGCGGACGATTTATCCGGGGATGCGTGTGGGACAGGCGATCCGTCCGCTGGAGTCGGTGGGATGCTATGCGCCGGGAGGGCGGTATCCACTGCCTTCCACGGTGCTGATGACGGTGATTCCGGCACAGGTGGCGGGAGTGAAACGGATTGCGGTGGCGTCGCCGCGTCCGGCAGCAGAGACCCTGGCGGCGGCAGAGATTATTGGGGTGACGGAGTTTTACCGCATGGGCGGGGCGCAGGCAATTGCGGCGTTTGCGTATGGGACACCGAGCATCCCGAGGGTGAACAAGATCGTGGGGCCGGGCAATACGTATGTGACGCTGGCAAAGAAGCTGGTGGCGTTCGATTGCGGTATCGACTTCCTGGCGGGGCCAACGGAGATTGTCTATTGCGCGACGGAAGGAAACGCGGAGTTCATCGCGAGCGACCTGGTGGCGCAGGCGGAGCACGATCCGGAGGCGCTGGCGATATTTGTGACGGCGAGCACGCGGCTGGCAAAAGCTGTGATCAAGTGCGCGATGGAGATGGCGGAGAACAATGAGATTGCAAAACAGTCACTGACGGCGCGCGGTGTAGCGCTGGTGGCGAAGAGCCGCAAGCAGGCGCTGGACTGGACGAATGAAATCGGAGGCGAGCACGTGACGGTGCCATCCGAAGATGTGTATGACCTGAAGTGCGCGGGCTCGATGTTCCTGGGCGACTACACGCCGCAGTCGGTGGGCGATTATGCGAGCGGGCCGAACCACACGCTTCCAACGGGCAACGTGGCGCGCTACCGGGGCGGACTGAACGTGATGGACTTTGTGCGGATCATTACGCTGCAGGAGGCGAGCCGCAAGGGGCTGGAGAGGATTGCTCCGACGGTGACGCTGCTGGCCGAGGCCGAGGGGTTGAAGGGTCACGCGGAGAGCGTGCGGGTGAGGCTGAAGAAATGAGCGCGGGGTTGCGGGCGCGCCGCGCGGTAGAGACGATGAAGGAGTACCACCCACCGTTGGGTGGTCGAGACGGGTTGCGGCTGGACTTCAACGAAAACGTGGATGGCTGCTCGCCACGGGTGCTGGAGACGCTGCGCGCGATGACCTCGGAGACCTTGAACCGGTATCCGGAACGCGAAGGGGGCGAGGCGGCGGCGGCCAGGCACTTTGGAATGCCGGCGGAAGCGGTGCTGCTGACGAACGGCGTGGACGAGGCGATCCACCTGCTGGCGGAGACCTACCTTGAGCCGGGAGACGAGGCGCTGCTTGCGGTGCCCACGTTCAGCATGTACGAGATTTATGCGCTGGCAACGGGAGCAGAGGTGCGCACGGTGCAGTCTGGCGCGGGGTTGGAGTTTCCAGCGGAGGGGCTGCTGCGGGCGATTACGCCGAAGACGCGGCTGATCTGCATTGCGAATCCGAACAACCCGACGGGCGCGGTGGCCGAGCGCGAAGAGTTGCTGGCGATTGCGCGGGCGGCTCCGCAGGCGGCGGTGCTGGTGGACGAGGCGTACATCCACTTTGGCGGAGAGAGCGTGCTGGATGAGGTGGGACGAGTGGAGAATCTGTTTGTGAGCCGGACGTTCTCCAAGGCGTACGGGCTGGCGGGTTTCCGGCTGGGAGCGCTGCTGGGCCCGGCGGCACAGCTGAAGATGCTGCGGCGGGTGGCTTCTCCTTACAACGTGAATGGGATTGCGCTGACCTGCCTGAGGGCGGCGCTGGAGGATGGCGAGTACATTCGCGGCTATGTAGCGCAGGTTCTGGAAGGGCGCGGGAGGCTGGAGAGTTTTTATCGCGAGCGGGCGATTCCGTACTGGAAGTCAGAGGCGAATTTTGTGCTGGCGTACTTTGGCGAGTACAGGCAGGCGCTGGTGGCGGAGATGCGGCGGCGGGGAATCCTGGTGCGCGACCGGAACAGCGATCCGGGGTGCGCGGGGTGCGTGCGCATTACGCTGGGAAATACAGAGCAGGCGGAGCGGTTGCTGCGGGAGCTGCCGGAGGCACTGGCGAGCATTGGATTTGCGGCGCAGGCGCGCCCGGCCAAGGAGAGAGCATGACGAAGGCGGCAAAGGCGTTGCCAAGAGGCACGGAGCTGGAGCGCATTACGACAGAGACGCAGATTGCGCTGGCACTGAACATTGATGGAACCGGGATATACAAGGTGGAGACGGGAATTCACTTCCTTGACCACATGCTGGAGCTGTTTACGCGGCATGGCGGATTTGACCTGGCACTGGCCTGCCGTGGCGATCTGGAGGTGGACCAGCACCATACGGTGGAGGATGTGGGGATTGCGCTGGGCGAGGCCTTTGACCGGGCGCTGGGCGACAAGAAGGGAATCCTGCGGGCGGGCTATTTTTTGATGCCGATGGACGAGACGCTGGGGATTGCAGCGGTGGACCTGAGCGGACGGGCGGCGTGCGTGGTGGAGACGAAGGTTCGGGTGCGGCTGGTGGGCGATCTGCAGAGCGAGCTGGTGTTTGATTTCTTTGAAGGCTTTGCGCGGGGAGCGCGGGCGAATGTGCATTTGAAGACGATGTACGGGCGCTCAAACCATCACAAAATTGAGGCGCTGTTCAAGGCGTTTGCGCGGGCCCTGCGGGCGGCCTGCAGCAAGGACCAACGGTTGGCGGAGATGCTGCCATCGACCAAGGGGCTGCTGTAGATGATCACGCTGATTGATTACAAGGCGGGGAACCTGACGAGCGTGCGCAAGGCATTTGCATACCTGGGCGTGGAATCTGAGGTGACGGACGACCCGGAGCGGGTGCGGGATGCGCAGGCGCTGGTGCTGCCGGGAGTAGGGCACTTCTGCACGACGGAGCGGTTGGCGACGAGCGGAGTACGCGACGCGGTGCGAGAGGCGATCGGGCGGGGAACGCCGTTCCTGGGAATCTGCGTGGGGATGCAGTGGCAGTTTGCGGGCTCGACGGAGTCTCCGGAGACGGCGGGGCTGGGGCTGTTTGAGGGGGCGTGCGAGAGGTTCCAGACGAGTTTGAAGGTTCCGCATGTGGGATGGAACCAGATTGGCAGGACGCAGGAGGGTGCGGAGTCGCGGCTGCTGGAGGGGGTTCCGGATGAGAGCTTTGTGTACTTCACACATTCGTACCGCGCTCCGGTGGTTGCAGGGGTGGCGGCGGTGACCAGCTACGGCGAGACCTTTGCGGCGTGCGTGGAGCGGGAGAATGTTTTTGGAACGCAGTTCCACCCGGAGAAGTCCGGCGACATGGGGTTGCGGATGCTGAAGAACTTTTGCGACTACGCGGCTGAGAGGCGGGCGCGATGAGCACGGGAATTACAAAGCGGATTATCGCCTGCCTGGATGTGACCAAGGGGCGGGTGGTGAAGGGCGTGCAATTCGTCGATCTGATTGATGCCGGAGACCCGGCGGAGCTGGCGCATTTGCACGCGACGAGCGGGGCGGATGAGATCGTGCTGCTCGACATTACGGCGACCAGCGATGCAAGGCCGATCTTGATTGATGTGGTGCGGCGCACGGCGCGGCAGTTGTTTGTGCCGTTCACGGTGGGCGGCGGAGTGCGGACGCTGGAGGATGCGGCGGCGCTGTTCGACGCGGGAGCAGACAAGATCAGCATCAACTCGGCGGCGATCAAGGCTCCGGAGATTATCACGGAGATTGCGGAGAGATTTGGCTCGCAGGCGGTGATTATCGCAATTGACGCCAAGCGCAAGACGGGGGCGGAGGTTACTGCCGAGGGAACGGTGCCGGCAGAGGTTTACCTGGCGGGCGGACGCACGGCGACGGGGCGCGATGCGGTGGAGTGGGCTCGCGAGGCCGAGAACCGGGGAGCGGGCGAGATTCTGCTGACGTCGATGGACTGCGATGGCACACGCGCGGGATTTGATTGTCCGCTGACGGCGGCGGTAGCGCGGGCGGTGAATATTCCAGTGATTGCCAGCGGCGGGGCGGGTACGGGCGAACATTTTGTGGATGTGTTCAAGGCCGGGTGCGCGGATGCGGCACTGGCGGCTTCGATCTTCCACTTCGGCATCCACGATGTGCGCGAGCTGAAGGCAGGGCTGCAGCGCGCAGGCATCCCGGTAAGGCTGCCGTGTTGAACTCTAACTTGAGGATGGTGCGAGATGTTGATTCCCTCGATTGACCTGATGGGCGGCAAGGTTGTGCAACTGGTGCAGGGCGAGCGCAAGGCGCTGGAGTTTGACGACCTGCAGTACTGGATCGAGCGCTTTGTGGCGTATCCAATGGTGCAGTTGATCGACCTGGACGCGGCCATGGGCAAGGGCGAGAACACGGTGCTGATTCACCGCATCTGCGAGCACCTTCCTGTGCAGGTGGGCGGGGGAATCCGCTCGGTGGCAGCGGCGCAGAAGATGCTGCAGGCGGGAGCGAAGAAGGTGATTATTGGATCGGCGCTGCTGAAAGATGGCGGGGTGGATCTGGCGATGGCGCAGGAGCTGGCACACTACGCGGCACCGGCGAGGCTGATTTTTGCGGTGGATTCACGCGGCGGGAAAGTCTCGATCAAGGGCTGGAAGGAAGACACGCTGCTGACTCCGGAAGAGATGATGCGGCAGACGGGCGAGTACTGCGCGGGCTATCTCTACACGCATATTGATACCGAGGGGACGATGAGCGGCTTTCCGTTTGAGGTGGTGGCGGGGTTGAAGGCGGCAACCACAAGAAAGCTGATTGTGGCCGGGGGCATCAAGTCCGTAGAAGAGGTGGAGAGGCTGGATGCGGCGGGCGTAGATGCGGTGGTGGGAATGGCGGTGTACACGGGCGCGATGAAGGCCTGAGCGCGGCGAAAAAATTTCTGCAATCGCGCAACTGGCGCTGGGAATCCAATTTGAAAGGGCTGGTGTGCGTGGCGCGCCCTCTTCCGCGTTTGATACCCTTTGCGGTGAGATTAAGTCCAAAATTCGAGTGCGAAGTCCCGGAGGTGCGAGCCGGGCGAGGAGCAATGTGTCACAGGCTGAAGTCATTCCATCGATTGAATCCGGCCAGGAAGGCCAAACCCGAGAGCGCGTCTTTGAACTTTTCCGCCGCTGGGGATACCTGCAGGCAGAGCTCGACCCGCTTGGCCACTTTACGCCGCTGGACTACCCGGAGCTGAGGCTCTCCGGCAGAGACGCGGAGCAGGCGCGGGAAATCTACTGCGGCACGGTCGGTGCGGAGTTCATGCACATCCCCGACCCGGAGCGCCGGCAGTGGATTATCGACCGGCTGGAAGGTCCGCAGGCGGAGGTGGACCGCGAGGCGATTCTGAAGCACCTGCTGGAAGCCGATATTTTCGAACAGATGCTGCAGACGCTCTACATCGGGACGAAGCGGTTTTCGCTGGAAGGCAACACGGCGCTGATTCCGATGATGGAGGAGATTCTGGCGGGCGCGGCGGCGCATGGCGCAGAAGAGTGCGTGTTTGCGATGAGCCACCGCGGACGGCTGGCGGCGGTGCGGAACACGGTAGGACGCTCGGCTGTCGATATCTACGGCGGCTTTGAAGATGTGGACCCGCGCTCGACCCTGGGCGGCGGCGATGTGAAGTATCACCAGGGGGCAACGGGGTTCCGCGAGTTTAACGGGCAGCGGATGCGGATTCACCTGGTGAGCAACCCCAGCCATCTTGAGGCAGTGGACCCGGTGGCGCTGGGGCGAGTTAGAGCCAAGCAGACACGGCGCGGAGTGGAGGGCAAGCGGCAGACACTGCCGGTGTTGATGCACGGCGATTCAGCGTTTGCGGGACAGGGCATTTGGGCAGAGACGCTGAACATGAGCTACCTGCAGGCCTACGACGTGGGTGGAACGATCAACATCATCGTCAACAACCTGGTGGGCTTTACGACGAACCCGAGCGACTACGCCAGCGGACGCTACGCCAGCGATCTGGCGAAGCGGTTGCCAATTCCGATCTTCCATGTGAACGCGGAAGATCCCGATGCGGTGGTGCGGATTGGGCGGCTGGCGCTGGAGTACAGGTACACGTTCGGCTCCGATGTGGTGATCGACCTGATCGGCTATCGGCGGCACGGGCACTCAGAGGTGGACGACCCGACGATTACGCAGCCGATCATCTACGCCAAGATCAAGAACCACCCGCCGCTCTACCAGATTTATGCGCAGCGGGTGGGAGTGGACGTGAGCGCGCAAGTGGCAGAGGCCAAGGAGCGCTACCAGCAGGCCAAGGCAGACGCCAAGAAGATGACGAAGAAGCCGGTGCTCTACAAGCTGCCCGACTACTGGGACGGCTACAAGGGGCGCAAGTGGGTTCCGGAGCACGAGGTGGACACCGGGGTTGCGCCCGAGGAGCTTACGAGGCTGGGAATGAAACTTGGGGAGTACCCCGAGGGCTTCCATATCCATCCGAAGGTGGCCACGCTGCTGAAGCAGCGGCAGGAGATGGCGGCGGGCAAGCGGTTGATTGATTACGGCATGGCGGAGGCGCTGGCGTTTGCGAGCCTGGTGACGAGCGGAGTTCCGATCCGGATGAGCGGGCAGGATTCGCGGCGCGGGACGTTTAACCACCGGCACTCGTACCTGATCGACACGGAGGACGAGAGCGAGTACATGCCGCTTCAACATCTGTCGCCGGAGCAGGCATTTATCGAGATCTACAACTCGGAGCTCTCCGAGGCGGCGGTGCTGGGCTATGAGTATGGCTTCAGCAGGGATTATCCGGAGGCGTTGACCTTGTGGGAGGCGCAGTTCGGAGACTTTGCCAACGGAGCGCAGATTGTTATCGACCAGTTCATCAGCGCGGGCGAAGAGAAGTGGGGGTTGCTCTCAGGACTGGTACTGCTGCTGCCGCACGGCTACGAAGGGCAGGGGCCGGAGCACTCCAGCGCACGCATTGAGCGCTACCTGCAACTGTGCGCGCGAGACAACATGCAGGTGTGCCAACCCTCGTCGGCGGGGCAGTTCTTCCACCTGCTGCGGAGGCAGGCGCTGCGCAAATGGCGCAAGCCGCTGATCTGCTTTACGCCGAAGAGCATGCTGCGCCATCCGGACGCGGCCAGCACATTGGAGGCATTGGGGGCGGCGCGCTTCCAGAATGTGGTGCCGGACACCCAGGTTGATCCGGCGGCGGTGACGCGCATTCTGCTGTGCACGGGCAAGATTGGACACGACCTGGAAGCCGAACGAAAAAAGCTGGGGAATACGAATACGGCGATTCTGTTCCTGGACCAGATGTACCCATTTCCGGAGCAGGATATCCTGGCGGCGATTGCTCCGTACCAGAACGCGCATGAACTGGTTTGGGTGCAGGAAGAGCCCGCGAACATGGGGGCTCACAGCTTTGTGAAGCCGAGGTTGCGACGGCTGCTGGAGCCAAAACTTCCGGTGCGCTCGATCAAAAGGCAGGCGGCTGCGAGTCCGGCGACCGGTTCGTCAAAGGCTCACCAGATGGAGCAGCACACGCTGCTTTCGCTGGCGTTCAGCAGCTAGGCTCACGGGGCTTGATTGCTTTTTTAGGCTTGTGGATGTTTCGTGCAAAGGCCGCCTGATGGCGGTCTTTGTTGTGCACGGGGACGAAAAATGCGCTGGATGTCCGAATATTCGCTGGCGAAGTACTTAGTACGTTTTCGAAATTAAAAAGCGTAGGTTTTTCAATTATTTGCGTTCGAGCTCATGGGAAGAACCGTGTTAGTTTTTTCCTGTAGGGACTAATGTTTTACTGATGTGTTTTGAGGTGCGCGCAGTTCTGTTTTACTATCGCTACAATTTGTTCTGATTCGTGTCCCTGTCAAGAGAGGTCAGAATGGTTAACGAAACTATCACGCAAGGTCTGAGACCATATTTAATTGGCGAGAAAATTCGTGCGCTCAGACTAAGGAAGAGCATGGGACTGGTTGAGCTGGGAAAACACACCAGCCTGTCGGCAGCATTGCTCTCGAAAATTGAGCGCGGCAAGCTGATTCCAACTCTGCCCACATTGTTGCGTATTGCGATGGTTTTCAGTGTCGGCCTGGAGTTCTTTTTCGACAGCAACCGCAATCGTCGGCTGATAGAGGTGATTCGCAAGAGCGAGCGGAAGCGCTTTCCGGAGCGGCCGGGGTCGGACGCCAGCTCGTATTTCTTTGAGAGCCTGGACTTCAAGGCCAGCGAGCGGAAGCTCAATTCGTTCTATGCGGAGTTTGTGATGTCCTCTCCGGAGAAGCTGAAGCCACACCAGCATGCCGGGATCGAGATGCTGTTTATGATTGACGGAGTGCTGGGGGTGAAGATCGGCGGGGAGAACTACGAACTGGTGAGCGGCGACGCGATCTACTTCGACAGCTCGATGCCGCACTATTACCTGCGCGCAAACGAGCAGGGTGATTGCAGAGCGCTGGTGGTTACCGCCGGGTAACGCCGCTTGCCTTACTGCCGCGCCCGCGACGCATTTGCGCGCGGGTTACGATGCTGCACTTCTTTCCTTGAAATTCCCATTTCCTTGAAATCCTGAGCTCGCGCAGGGCTGAGCTGGCTGGCGTGGCTGTGAAAATGAGCGGGCATCACCTGGCAGGAGTTCTTGCCATGCTGGATTGCTGAGTTAAACTGGGTGCAAGCATTCTGATGTGCGAGTGCCGAGCGATACGGAAGGGCCTGTAGCTCAACGGTCAGAGCAGAGGACTCATAATCCTTTGGTTGTAGGTTCGAATCCTACCAGGCCCACCAAAGCTGGGAAGCGCTCCGCTCTCGGCACTGGGACTCCAAATCAATGATTTACCGCGCCTCCACTACTTGTAGGGAGCAGCTCAGGATTCGACGGGGAAGGGGTCACAACCTTCCAGCGGTCTGGCGGTTCTAATTCCTCGTACTGCCACAACGTCGAAATATGTCGCATCAGGAGATCCTGAGATGAACAAGCTTCTTTACACGGCTTCGGTTGTTTTGCTCGGTGCAGGCTTGGCCGTTGCACAGTCGAGCAGCAGCACGGACCAGCAGAACGGTTCGACTTCCACAACCTCGTCCACAACAACCCAGCAGACCCAGACACCTTCGTCGGCCACACCGCAGACCAGTTCGCCGGATTCGATGCAGAATCCGAGCAGCGGCCAGGCCAGCGATTCCCAGAAGAACTCCAGCAGTGCAGGATCGATGAGCGGCAACGCTGACACTTCGGGAAGTTCGGCAAGCAGCACGGATAACTCCGGAATGAGCGGCGACCAGAGCACTTCGGCAAAGAAGAAGCATCACCACAAAAAGTCGTCCACTACCACCACGGAAACCAATTCGACAACCACCACATCGACTCCGAATTCGACTCCGGACACGAGCACGACTCCGCAGAAGTAGGCGCGAGAAGATTGGAGAAGCGGGCGCGGTGATGCCATCGCGCCTTTTTCTTTGCAGCCAGCAGGCACGGAAGTTGGCCAATGTTGGCGGAAGCAGGTGACCCCGGTCACTGAAAGTTGCGGGAGAGGGGCTCTAGGCTCGGGTTGTTTGAGGGGTGCTTCATGGCACATTCAGCAATCATCGATGCTCTCTTTTGCATTCCCAAGAGCGGTACGGTTCTGCAAATCTCCGACTGTGTTCCTTTCAACCAGGACCTTGGACCCCAAATGCAGTTGAGCGGGATTGCGGGGGCGGTGCTGGCACCTTGCAACTGCTCACAATGCCAACATCAGTGGAACTGCGCGGACCGAAGAACACACGAGATTGTGAACGCGGTTGCAAAGAACTCCAAGTTGCGGGGGTTGGCGTCCTACGACCCGCTGAAGATTGGAGACAGCCTGCGATGGATTGATGAAGCGGTGGGACGCGGAGGAGTGGTGGGGGCCTACGCCCAGGCCGAGTGTTGTGTTTCCGGTCTCCACGCGCCGCGTATGTATCCTCTGTATGGGATGTGCGCCAAACTGCGATCTCCCGTGGTACTGGATTTCACGAGCCGTGAACGCTGGCTGCACCATCGTCCGCAAGTGGAGGTTGTGGCGGCTGATTTTCCGGAGCTCGACATTCTGCTTGCAACTCCACCAGAGACGGACGTCACCAGTGTTCTAAAGATGTTGCAGCGCTTTCCGCGAGTCTCATTCCTGATCGCTCCAGAGGATATGCATTCCACCGCAGCTCTCTACGAGCATGCAGAGTTGCAGGGCCGGGAGCGCTTCCTGTTCCGCTCCTCCGCCAAGGGATGGACGGCGGCAGTGGAGGCTGCACGGACACTGCCGCTTGGTCCAGCAGCACGGAGCGCATACCTGAGCGGGAATGCGATGCGGCTGTTTAATTTTTCGCTGGAGTTAGCCACTCCAGCGGCTTAAGGGCACTTGAGCGCAAGCACCGGCGCTGCTACCTGTAGTAGCGATCCCGATCTTGATCGCGGCGAGAGAGATTGTCGCGATAGGCCTCGCGATAGCCGCGCTCAAAACCCTCGCGATATTCGCGGTCGTGATGGTCACGGTAGCTGCCGTGATCATAGAGGGCAAAGTTGCGCCCGTGGCGCGCGTCCTGCCTTCCGGAACGGGATCCATCCTTATAGCCGGAATCGTACTCATGTTGCTCGTGATTGTCTGCTCGCGAGTAACCCCACTGCACATTTTGCAATGCTGCGGTCTGCGCCTGAGAAGCAGTAAGAGATCCCACACCCAGGAGAGTTACTGCCAGTATGGACCTGAATCTCGTCATCATCCTGTGTCGCCTTTCGCGGAGGCATTTTGCCATCCGCAAGAGGAAACACAACGGTTGTTGGCAAGTTTCGGAGGATGGAGTTGGTTTGAGAGTTGCGAAATCTCTTCGCACGCCAAGTGCCAACATTTCGCGCTGATTCTCTTGCGCTACTGGCGGCTCTCTCATAGCATCAAATTCAATACGGCGCCGGCCTGCAAAGTTGGTGCTGGGGTGGAACACCACTGCGAACCGATATTTCTAAATCGGGTGCCCGACTCGACAATTGGTCTGGTGTGCTGATCCCCAGTCGGATCGGCCTGAAGGACCACGGAGGGCGCCCACCTGGTGAATCGGGTTCACAGCAACCCCATCCCACACGGCCACGCGGGCCGGTACCGTTGACTTCGCCCGGCGCTATCCGGCAGCGCCAATTTTGCAATCTGTTCATTTCCATGCGACGGCGAAGCTGCGCTCTCCATCTACAATAGAAGCGTGTTTCCCCACTTATTTCATCTCGGATCGTTTGCCCCTCCTACCTACGGCTTTCTTGCTGCGCTTGGGATGACCGCAGGATTGGCGGTGATTTTTCACCTGGCTCGTTTCCGCGGGCTTGATCCTGACCAGATGTGGAACCTGGGCGGGTTGGCCGCATTCAGCGGGATCATTGGCGCCAAGGTGCTGATGATTGTTGTGGATTGGCGTGACTATCTCGCGAATCCCGAGCGCATTCTGAGTATCGCGACGCTGAAGTCAGGCGGGGTATTTTCCGGCGGCCTTGTATTGGCGATCGCTTGCAGTTGGTGGTACGTGCGCAAAGAGAAGATCCCATTTCTCTCAGCGGCGGATGTGTTTGCCCCGGGCATTGCACTGGGGCATTCCATTGGGCGGCTTGGATGCTTTGCTGCCGGGTGCTGCTACGGGCGCGAAACGCATGTGCCGTGGGCAGTCACATTCCATGATCCTTTTGCAGCGGAGTTCTCAGGGACCCCGCTGAACCGGCCACTGCATCCTACGCAGCTTTATGAGTTTGTAGCCGAGCTCATCAATTTCGCCCTCCTCTACTGGTTGTGCAAGCGCAAGAAGTTCGAGGGACAGGTCATTGCACTGTTCATGATCATCTACGGAATCGAGCGCTACATCTTTGAGTTCTTCCGGGACGACCCGGGGAGGGGCGAGGTGTTGGGCGGATTCATGACAGGAACTCAACTGATAGCCGTTGGGCTGGTGGTGAGTGGATTCCTTATTTATATGCGCCGAACGCCGCTGCGTTCATTCCAGAAGCTTGCTGGGAAAGAAGCCGCGGTTACGTCGCGGGTGTAGATTCAGGCGTACACATTCACCAGGGATCCGGGGGCGTAGGCTGCACTGCCGTACATCGGGGGTGGAAGACTTGCGGTCAAGGCATATTGCGCGGCGGCATTGCGCAGCGCCTGCGTATTCCAACTGGCGCCGGATGCATCGCTATCCCACTGACCAGGAGCCTGGTAGCTTGCGGACTGCTTTTGCGGAACCGCGTAAAAGGTAAATGAGCCATCACTTCCGGCGGACGCAGTCCAGGTGTAATCGTCGTAGGGGTAGGCAACGGTGTCAGTAGTGGCGGCATTGCGGTTGACCACGGCGAGGCGGCTAACAGGGACCAGACTCGTGGATTGACTCTCCAGCTCACTGCTGTGAGTGGGTTCAATCGGCGCTGCTAGGAGTCTGATTGCGGTCATGGGACGACACCAATTGCGTAGCGCTTGCTATATCGGCATGCATCACGAAAAACTTCTACGCAGCCAGTTTCCCTGCAAAGCACGAAGCCGGATGCCTGACGATCCTAATATATCTCTAATCTAGTTGTTTGAGTCCTAAGAACGTTAT
This sequence comes from uncultured Acidobacteriota bacterium, assembly GCA_903832295.1. Classification (GTDB taxonomy): domain Bacteria; phylum Acidobacteriota; class Terriglobia; order Terriglobales; family Acidobacteriaceae; genus TOLSYN. The sequence goes on along the minus strand of CAILAZ010000227.1, from coordinate 1,979 downwards.
CAACTCGATACCTGTATGCGGGGGAGCGGGGCGGCACGAGCATTGGCCCTGGGAATGTGTTCGCCGCCTCCACCTGCTATCCTCAAAGCAATGGCACGCAAAGTTACAGCCCCTTCCCAACCCGCATTGATTGAATCTGAAGACGTTCTGGCTGAAGTTTCCCCAGCCGGAGAGCCCACCTCACCAACGGTTTTCCACGCGTCAGAAGAAGACACGGGAGTGCGCCTGGACCATTTCCTGGTGGCTCGCATCCCCGACGTAAGCCGGGTGCGGGTGCAGCAATTGGTTGAGCAGGGAAAAGTGCTGGTGAATGAGCGCCCCTCCAAGGCTTCTCTCAAGTTAAAGGGGAGCGAAGTCATCGAGATTATCGGAACGGTTGCGGCGGCTCCGCTGAAAGCTTTCCCGGAAGACATTCCTTTGACCGTGGTGTTTGAAGACAAGGATCTGGCGGTGGTGAATAAGCCTGCCGGGATGGTGGTTCACTCCAGCACAGGAAGCGCCGAAGACGCGCGCAACCGCGGAACTCTGGTCAATGCCCTGCTATTCCGCTTTAACAAGCTGAGCGAAATGGGCGGAGAACTGCGCCCGGGGATTGTGCACAGGCTGGATAAGGATACGAGCGGCTTGATTGTGGTGGCGAAGAACGATGTGGCACATCGCAAACTGGTCGAGCAGTTTTCGTCTCGCCAAGTTCACAAAACCTACCTCGCGCTTGTCCACAACTGGCCCAAGACAGAAGAAGGAACGGTGGACGATCCGGTTGGGCGGGATCCACGCAATCGAACGCGGATGAGCACGGCCGGGATCGACCCGAGAACGGCAGTTTCACATTTCAAGGTAATTGAACGGCTCCTGACCCCGTACGGGCGCTTTGCTTTGACGGAGGTACGGATCGAGACCGGACGCACCCACCAGATTCGGGTGCACATGTCATCGGTCGGACACCCAATCGTCGGGGACACGCTCTACGGTGCACCGCAGATTCTGCTGCCGAATACTCTGTCGCGAGAGCGCCAGGGGACAGCAATCAGCTCACGCACGGAGGCGAAGAAGGCTCGAGCGCATGGAGAGAGCGCAGCGACCTTATCGCTGCCACGCAATTTCCTTCATGCGGCACACCTGAACTTCACGCATCCGAAAAGTGGGAAAGCGGTGGAATTCAGCGCTACGCTTCCTGACGACCTGCAGAAGTTCCTGGACAAACTCCGCCGCAGCGCGGAAGCGTCAGCCTGAGGAATTTTCTGTAGCAAGCGGTTAGCCCCGGATGGCAAGAAAGGGTTGTGCCAGACAGTTGAGCTGCCGTTATACACTGGGAAGATGACAAAGCTGGCTACAGCCCTGTTTGGCGCCGCGCTATTGCTGGCCCCGGTTGCCTTCTCCCAGACTTCGCAAGACCTGCCATCGGCGCCAACTCCGGTGCAACCGCGCTTCCCAGGGGCTCCGGCTCAACCGCCGCAGAAGCCAGCGGAGAGCGCACCGGCACCGTCTCCGGCCAGCACCCCCGGGGACAAGGCGACTTTGACAACGCTGCCTCCGGCCTCGCCCGCCACAGGAGGGGCCCCGACGGCCACTCCGCAGAACTCCAACGCCAGCAAGCCGTTGCCAAAGACGGAAGCACAAAAATCGGCTGCTCCGTCTTCCCTGTTTCCGCAGGTTTATCTTCCGCCGCCACAGCACGAGACGAAGAAGCCCCAGGAACAGGAAGAAGCCGGCGAGTTTCGGATCGGGGTTGAAGTTGACCTGGTGGACCTGATCTTTACGGCCACGGACAAACACGGGCGCTTCATCAAAGACTTGAAGAAGAGCGACGTCAAGCTGCTGGACGAAGGCAAGGTCCCAGTCCGGGTAGAGGCGTTTGAGAGTGAAACCGGACTGCCACTGCGTGTGGGCCTGCTGATTGACGCGAGCAATTCGATAAGAGACCGTTTCCGCTTTGAACAGGATGCTGCGGTAGAGTTCCTTCACCAGGTGGTTCGTCC
>CAILAZ010000226.1 GCA_903832295.1 uncultured Acidobacteriota bacterium | reverse complement strand
TTTCCCTCCGTCGATAATCGATCGCCGGCAGCGAGATCCAGCCGATGCCGTCGCCGTTGATCCTGCTGGCGATGCGCTCGCCGTATTTCTCTCGCGCGTCACCGGGCAGCATGTTCGTGGTCATGATGGTCCGCAGGCCTGCAGCCTCGCGGGCGATGATCGCCTGCTCGATGCGGGTGCTTGCCCACCTCGACGCCCCGACGTGCTCCGTGCCCCAGTCGTCGATGACCAGCAGCGGGACCCTGAGCCGCTTCTGGAACCAAGCCTCGGAGCCTCGCTCGGTCCAGTCGCCGTTACCCCGGAGCACCTCGAACGCGCTGGCGTGGAAGTAGACGGCGCCGATCGTGGCCGCGCACGCCCATGCCGCGGCGATGCTCTTGCCGCACCCCGCGTTGCCGCAGAGCACCAGCAGAACGCTCTCGCCGGCGAGCATCTGCCGCACGACCGCCATCGCCGGAGTCTCGGTCAACTCGCCCAGCACGCGCTCGGCGAGGCGCCGTGGCATCGCGCAGTAGAGTTCCATGTCGGCCACCGTGCGCGACCGGACGGTCACATCTGCTTGCGTCCCGCCCCCTCGAGCCGGAACTCCTCGAGCGTCCGGGCCGGAGAGGATCCGAGCGGCCGCTTCTCCGGGCGAGGCGCGCTCGCCAGCAGCGGAGTGCGCAGGCTGTTCAACCGCGAGGCGATGAACCGAGGCGAGAAGTTGGCCGACATGAAATGGTCCCCCGCCGCTCTCGCCCTGAACGTCGCGAGCAGGCGGATCGCCTCCTCCGGCACATTGCCCACCGAGTTGCAGATCGTCTGGATCGCCTTTCTGTCCGCTGCTTGCCATAGGTACACCTTTCCCTGTGAATGCTGCGTGAACGCCTGATCAAACGCCTCGGTGAGCGCCTTTCTGCAAACCAGTTGTTCGGGAGAAGCCACCGTGCGCTTGCGCACGGGAGCCGCTGGCTTTTCAGCGGCCAGGCCCTTGACCATATCGGGCGATGCGGTGACTACAACGGGAGGATCTTCTCTTATCTCCTCTCCTCTCCTCTCCTCTGACCCGGTTACGCCTCCGGTTACATCCCGGTTACGTAACCGGTTACGCTCCCGAAACGCCCTTTGTTTTGCCCTGTTGCGCTCCTGCATGTTGACGTGTTCGCCTTGCTCAACGTCCCAATCGTGCACGATCAGGCTGTCTCGATAGCGCTCCAGAAGGCCAACGCCGAGCATCGCCGTAACCAAGCCCGTAACGGTTACGTAACCGGTTACTGCACGTTCAACTTGAGATTCCATCCTCGCGGGAATTTTGCCGTTTGGGTAGTACATTGCAACCCACGCCCAAAGGCGCACGACGATGCCAACCGGATCGCATCCCGGAACGGCGGCGGCGAGTTCGAGCAGTTTTGGGTGCGTAGGCAGCGAGGTCGCCACCTTGAACCATGGAAGTGGCACGACCTTCCCTACCCCAGCGCCGCGCGCGTGGTGCTCTGCTGCTCCTGCTCCTCGAGCGGATCTGGCGTCGGGGCAGGCGACAAGTGCCAGATCGCCGACTCTCCCGCTGCCCTGCGTACGAACTCGGACAAGCTCACCTTGAGCTTTCGAGCCGCCTTCTTCAGCCGCATGTAATCCGCCGCCTCTAGACGCAACTCGAGCCGAGCCGTGCGAGCCATTACACCCTCCATGTCTGAATCTGTACGGTAAATCACTAGTACGGAAACGTCAACGACTCTTTGCGGTGCGGGCGATGCCGAGCAGCAGATCGCGAAACGGGATCGGCGTGGCGAGGCGTTCGCGCTTGGACATCAGCTCAGGGCAGCACGACGTGGGGTTGTCCCGCGCCTGTGTCAAGCGCACTCTCTTCCGGCGCATCCATGTATAGCTTCCCCCTCACGATCCGACTCTTGCTCCATCCCGCCATCAGGTAGCAGT
>CAILAZ010000225.1 GCA_903832295.1 uncultured Acidobacteriota bacterium | reverse complement strand
CGTGGATGAAGCGGCAAGTCCGAATGAGTTTGCGATGGCGATCCGGATTGTGCACCAGGGATCGGTTTGGGCACCGCGGCGGGTTTTGTCCACGTTCATCGAGCGGGTGACGTCTTCGCCCGGAAGGATCTTTCCGGCGGGCCGCGTGACGTTTACGGATCGCGAGAAAGAAGTGCTGGAACTGCTGGTGGCAGGACGCTCAAACAAAGAGATTGGCTCGGCGCTGGGCATTGAAGAGCGTACGGTGAAAGCGCACGTGGCCAAGTTGATGCGCAAGGTGGGCGTGCAGAACCGGATTGCACTTTCGGTGCACGCGATTACGCACTCGCTGGTGGCGAACCGGTAAACGGTTGCTGCGAATGAAATACCCACGTTCGCCGGGAACGGCGAACGTGGACAGCTTCGATGATTGATTTCTGACTGTCTCCTGTTGAAAGCCTCCCATCCATTCCCTTCCCACTGACCGGAGACGCTCCGGTGTCGCCGTGTGCCGTGGGGAGGAGTTATGATGGGCGTGCAGTGCAGCTCGAGTTCGGACTGGAAGGAAAGTACATGAAGAAGATTGTGATTGCGCTCGTTGTGCTTCTCTCAACCACCGCAGCGATGGCAGGGCGCGGGGATGACGTTGACCGCCTACAGAGCGGCGCAACGGTCATCAAAGAGATCATGTCGGCACCGGACAGCGGCGTGCCGGAAGAAGTGATCAACAATGCGAAGTGCATTGCTGTGATCCCGAGCATGCTGAAGGCGGCATTCGGAGTTGGGGGCGCGTATGGCAAAGGGGTTGCGAGCTGCCGGACACCGAAAGGGTGGAGCGCACCGGCATTCTTCTCAGTGCGCGGGGGGAGCTTTGGCTTCCAGATTGGCGGACAGGCCGCCGATATCGTGATGCTGATTATGAACGACGCGGGGATGAGCAACCTGCTGGCGAGCAAGTTCAAACTGGGCGCGGACGCAAGCGTTGCGGCCGGACCAGTGGGACGGCATGCGGACGCTTCGACGGACTGGAAGATGCGGGCGCAGGTATTGACCTATTCACGGACGCGGGGAATTTTTGCGGGGATCTCACTGAACGGCGCCGTGATCACGGAGCACAAAGACGACACGCGGGATTTCTACGGGCGGATGGTTCCCTTCCGCACGATTCTGCTGGGAAATATCGCTTCGCCAAAGGAAGCCGAGATCTGGCACGACACGCTGCAGAAATACGCCGGGAAGTAGATTGAGGAAGGCTTTCGAGGGCGGCTCCAGAGAGCTGGGCCGCCCCGAGAGAGATTGTTTTCTTCCGGGTGTAATCATTGTGCGGCAACTCCCGTCCAACAGATTGACCTTGCAACTTCCATTTTGATAGGTTCTGTTTCTGCCCATGCGTTTCTGGTTGGAATATATCCCCGTCTGGCTTGTTGCACAGACGCTGCGCTGGCTGCCTCGACCGGCGGCGCGCAGAGCCGCACTTGGAGTTGCAGTGCTGTTTTACTGGCTGCATCCAAGGCTGCGGCGAGTGGGAATGCGCAACCTGGAGCTGGCGTTCCCGGAGAAGACGGCCGCGGAGCGCGAACGGATTCTGAAGGGCGTTTACCGCTCGCTGGGGCGGCTGCTGGCAGAGATTCCGAAATTTCCTGATTACAAGCTGGAGACCGTGGAAGCGATCGCGGTCTATGACGGGCTGGAGAATTACCTGGCTGCGCGGGATCGCGGCAAGGGAGTGCTGTTCATGACGGCCCACCTTGGGGGGTGGGAGATTGGCTCGTTTGTGCACTCGATGCACGGACACTGGCTGAACATCGTGGTGCGGGGACTGGATAATCCGATGCTGGACCGCTGGGTCCGAAACCTGCGGACGCTGCACGGGAACAAGACGCACGACAAGGACGAGTACGCGCGCGGGCTGATAGGGGCGATGAAGCGGGGCGAGACGGTGGGCGCGCTGATGGACACGAATATGACACCTCCGCAGGGAGTGTTTGTGGACTACTTCGGGGTGCCGGCGTGCACGGCAGGCGGGATTGCGAAGGTGGCGATGCGAACGGGAGCGGCCGTGCTTCCGGCATTCACAATCTGGGACGAGAAGCTGGGGAAATACCGCATCCGCTTTGAACCGGCGATTGCGACGGTGTGCACGGGCGATGACGCGGCGGACACGGTGAGCAATACGCAGAACTACACGGCGGCGATCGAACGGGCGGTGCGGGAGAATCCGGACCAGTGGCTGTGGGTGCACCGGCGCTGGAAGACGCGTCCTGAAGGCGAGCCGGGGCTGTACTGAAGCACGAGCGTGCCGCAACACTGACGGCGCGGAAAACATCCAAGAGCAGATGTCTGAGGCAGAAGAGAGAGCGCTCCCGGTGAGTAGTTCGACTGCGCCGGAGTTTGCGCCGGAACAGCGCGCGATGTTTGTGGAGGTGCTGCGGCTGTTTGGCGCGCGGGGGATTCCCTTTGCCGTGAGCGGAGCGTTTGCGCTGCATGAGCACACGGGCATCTGGCGGGATACGAAGGACCTGGATTTATTCCTGACCAACGAGGATGTGCCACGCGCAATGGCGGTGCTGGCAGAGGCGGGCTTCGCCACGGAGATCTGCGACCCGGTGTGGCTATGCAAGGCGCATCGGGGCGAATATTACGTGGACCTGATCACGGGGATGAGCAATGCGGCGATCACGGTGGAGCGGGAGTGGATTGAGCGGGCATGCGAGGCCGAAGTGCTGGGGCTGGAGGTGAAGGTGCTGGCAGCCGAGGAGCTGATTGCGTCCAAGGTGTTTGTAACGCGGCGGGAGCGGTTCGACGGGGCAGATATCGTTCACGTGATCCACGGAAAGCGCGGAGAGCTGGACTGGGGGCGGGTGCTGGAGGTTGTGGGCGAGCACTGGATGATGGTGCTGTGGACACTGGTGCTGTACCAGTTTGTGTATCCGGGACAGGCGGAGTTTGTGCCGCGCGGGGTGTGGGAGGATCTGCTGGGGAGGCTGCGGACAGAGCTGGATCATCCGCGCGCGGAGGCGATGTTCCGCGGAAGTTTGATTGACGACAAGATGTTTGCAATTGACGTGGAGGAGTGGGGGATGGCGAATCTGAACCGGCGGCTGCGGGAAGAGCGCGAGGCGGCATGAGGATTGCGGCAGTTGCGGACCTGCATTTCAATCCGCTGACGTACGACAAGATCAAAGAGAAGATGACGCGGGTGAGCGACGAGGCGGACGTGCTGGTGATCGCCGGAGACCTGACGAACTATGGGCGGGTGGCGGAGATTGAGCCGGTGCTGACGATGCTGGTGCGGCTGCGGATTCCGGTGATTGCGGTGCTCGGCAACCACGACTACGAGAGCGGACAGCAGGAAGAGCTGACGAAACGGCTGACTGGCGAAGGGATCAAGGTTCTTGACGGAAATGGGTACGAACTGGACGGAGTGGGATTCGCGGGGACGAAGGGATTTCCGGGAGGCTTCGGACGCGGCATATTGACGGCGTTCGGCGAGCCGGAGGTGAAGGCATTTGTGCAGGTGTCGATTGATGAGGCTCTGAAGCTGGAGCGGGCCATGTCGCAGTTGAGAACGGAGCGGCGGGTGGTGGTGCTGCACTACGCTCCGATTGGGGATACGGTGAAGGGGGAGCCGCTCGAGATTTATCCGTACCTCGGAAATTCGCGGCTGGCCGAGGTCGTGGATCGGCATGGAGCAAGCCTGGTGCTGCATGGTCATGCGCACCACGGATCGCCGGATGGAAGGACTACGGCAGGTATTCCGGTGCATAACGTGGCGCTGGCCATTTTGCAGGCAAACGGGCTGGGAACTCCGTACAGACTGTTCGAGGTGTAAGGGGCGGAGAGCGGGTTCGACAGGCTCAGGGGGTGGGCGGTAAACTCGTGACTTCGGAGGCGAACACTGCTTCCGCGGAGGCACGATGAGACGGCTGAAAGCCTACCTTCCCCTGCTGGTGTTGTTCTGCGCCCTGCAGACAGCACTGGCGCAGGACTTAGCGTCATTTGAAAAACGAGTCCAAGTCAAAACCCTACCAAATGGACTGACCGTCCTGCTGTTGAACCGTCCACAAGCTCCAGTGTTTTCATTTTTTACGATGGTGGACGCCGGTGATGCGCAGGACCCGATGGGCAAGACGGGGCTGGCGCACATGATGGAACACATGGCCTTCAAGGGCACTACGAATATTGGCACGACGAATATTGCAGCGGAGACCGTGGTGCTGGCCAAGGTGGAAGCCCTGTACGCAGATTATGACCGCGAGCGAAACAGGGTGGTGAACCGGGACGACAAGAAGATTGCGGAGCTGAAGGCGGCATGGGAAGAGGCTCGCAAGGACGCCGACCAGTACGTGGTGAAGAATGAATTCGGCGAGATTATTGAGCGCAATGGCGGGGTGGGAATGAACGCCTCAACCTCGGAAGACACCACCCGGTACTTTTACTCGATGCCGGCGAACCGGTTGGAACTGTGGGCGTACCTGGAGTCAGAGAGATTTCTGCATCCGGTGATGCGAGAGTTTTACAAAGAGCGCGACGTGGTAATGGAAGAACGGCGGATGCGCTCGGATTCGTCGCCGACGGGAAGACTGATCGAGCAGTTCCTTTCGGTCGCCTTCGACGGCAGCCCGTATCACCGCCCGGGCATCGGGTACATGAGCGACCTGCAACATTTCTCAGCGACCGACGCGGCGAATTTCTTCAAGACCTATTACGTGCCGAGCAACATGGTGGTAGCGCTGGTGGGCGACCTGGACGCGGACAAGACGTTTGCAGTGGTGGAGAAATACTTCGGGCGGATTCCGTCGGGACCGAAGCCGGAAGAGTACATCACGGAGCAGACGAAGCAGACGGCAGAGCGCACGGTTGTGCTGCACGATCCGTCGCAGCCCTTCTACATTGAGGGCTACCAGCGGCCAAACTTCCGCGACAAGGATGACCAGGTGTACTCGGTGATCAGCTCAATTATGAGCGATGGGCGCACGTCGTGGATGTACCGGTCCCTGGTGCGGGATAAGAAGATTGCGATGAACGCGGCAGGCTTCAGCGGCATGCCGGGAGAAAAATACCGAAACATGTACTCCTTTTACGCGGTGCCGGCGAAGGGACACAGCGCCACGGAAATGAGCACGGCAATCCACGAGTTGATTGACAAGCTGAAGAGCGAAGGAGTGACGGCAGCCGAGCTGAAGATGGTGAAGACCCGCTCGAAGGCGACCCTGCTGCGCGGCCTGGGAAACAACCAAGGGCTGGCGATGAACCTGGCAGCCAATCAGCTCTACTACGGCGACTGGAGGGAACTGTTCCGGGATATCGACAGGGTGGACGCGGTGACCAACGAGGACGTGAAACGCATCGCCAACGAGATCTTTGTGGAGAGCAACCGGACGGTTGGCATCCTGGAGACGAAGGGCGCGGCGAAGGGGGCACAGCGATGAGAACGAAACTATGGATGGCGGCGATGAGCGCCGCACTGTTGCTGGGTTCCATGCAGGGGCAGGAAGCGACAAAGAACGACGCGACGAAGAAGGAGACGGCACCGAAAGCGGCGCCTGCCACGACACCGGGAGTTGCGACGAACTGGCAGCAGGTTGCGATTCCGGCGCTGCCGCCGTTTAAGCCGCAACAGCCGAAGCGCATTGTGCTGGCAAACGGCATGGTGGTGTTTATGACGGAGAATCACGAGCTGCCGCTGCTGTCAGGCTCGGCGATGATTCGCGGTGGATCGGATTCAGAACCGGCTGATAAGACCGGGCTGGTGGAGATGTACGGAGCGACGTGGCGGACGGGCGGGACGGAGAAGCTTTCCGGCGACCAACTGGACGACTACCTGGAAGCAAGGGCCGCCAAGCTGGAGACCGGCGGCGGCGAGGACAGCACGAGCATCTCTTTCAATTGCCTGAAGGGCGACTTCAGCGACGTGCTGGGGATCTTTGTCGAACTGCTGCGGAATCCGGCGTTCCGGGAAGACAAGCTGGCGCTGGCGAAGAAACAGATGAACAGCAGCATTTCGCGCAGAAACGATGAGACCGAGGAAATCGCTTCGATGCAGCAGGACCTGCTGGGTTATGGCAGGAAGAGCGCATACGCAGTGGTTCCTGAATATGCGACGGTGGCAGCGGTAACACGCGAAGACCTGCTGCAATGGCACAAGAAACACGTTTCGCCGAACAACATCATCTTTGGCGTGGCAGGCGACTTTGACGCGAAGGAGATGGAGGCGACACTGCGCAAGGCATTTGGCGAGTGGCCAAAGGGCGAGGCGGTGGCTCCAGCAAAGGTGACGATTGCGCCGGAGAAACCCGGCATCTACCTGGTGGACAAGAACGACGTGAACCAGAGCGAGGTTCGCATGATCGCGCTGGGAATTGAAAAGAAGAATCCTGATTACTTTGCGCTGCAGGTGATGAACGAGATTTTTGGCGGCGGGTTCTCTTCGCGTCTGTTCAGCAATCTGCGGACCAAGGCGGGGCTCGCATATTCGGTGAGCGGCAGAGTGGGCAGCGGCTGGGACCATCCGGGACTGACGGTGCTGGAAATCGGGACGAAGTCGGAGACCACCACGGAGGCAATCCGGGGTCTTTGGCAGCAAGTGGATGAGCTGAAGAAATCGGCTCCGAGCGAAGTGGAGATGAAGCGGGCAAAGGACGCCATCCTCAATTCGTTCATCTTCAACTTTGATACTCCGTCGAAGGTCCTGAAGGAACAGGAGATTTACGAGTTCTATGGGTACCCGAGCAACTTCCTGGAGCAGTACCGGGCAGGGGTGGAGAAAGTAACTCCGGCCGATGTGCAGCGAGTGTCGAACAAGTACCTGCACAAGGAAGAGTTCAAGGTACTGGTGGTGGGCAACGCAAGCGAGTTTGAAAAGCAACTTGCGGAGCTGGGTCCCATTACCCCGATTGACATCACGATTCCAACGCCGGACACAAAGAGCGACAAGGCCAAGCCAACGGGCAGCACCGCCGAAGGTAAGGCGGCGGTTGCTAGAGTGATGGAGGCGATGGGCGGCGCGGCAAAGGTGAATTCGGTAAAGACGCTGCACCAGAACATTTCGCTTTCGCAACAGGGGCAGGATATCAAGATCGACCAGAGCATTGTGTATCCGGACAAGCTGGCACAGAAGATTGCGCTGCCGCAGGGTGAACTGCTGCAGGTTGTGACTTCGACGGCGGCTTTCATGGCGATGGGACCGCAGGTGCGGGATCTTCCACCGAGCCAGCGGGCAAGAGAGACGGACGGAATGAAGCGCGATTTCCTGAACGTGCTGCAACACATCAACGATCCCAAGTTCACATTCACGGCGGGCAACAAGGAGAAGATTGGCGACTCCGAGGCGACGGTAGTGGAAGTGAATGCCGAGGGCTCAGAGACACGCTGGTGGGTGGGCGCCGATGGAAAACTGCTGCAGGAGCAATACTCCGAAGTTGGACAGCAGGGTCCGGCAACGCTGACGATGAAGTACTCCGAATGGAAGAGCTTTGACGGCTTGCAGTATCCGACGAAGTACGAGGTTGCCAGCGGAGGACCAGGGGGAGCGGTGACGATGACACTGGACGCGATGCAAGTGAACGCGACGGTGGATCCGAAGCTGTTTGAGAAGCCACAACAACCGTAAGAGAAGATCGACGGAGAGGGAGCGCATCTCAGGATGCGCCCCTTTTTTTTGCGCGTCAGCCATCCCGTGGCAGAGATTCGCAATCTAGGTACCTTGGCGCGCCAGCTACTCTGCTTGCGGAGAAGCGAATGGAGCGACCTGGGAGGCTTGCTTGATTCGACCCGCGAAAGTTCGCACGATGGCACTGCTGCTTTGCACGATGCTGGTGGCCCTGGGCGCAAGCGCGCAACAGGTATTCAATGGCACAGCCGATGATGGCTCGATTTACCAGTTTGTGACACCGACGGTGTGGAATCATCAGCTGGTGCTTTATGCGCACGGAATCGTGGACCCGCAGGAGCCACTGGCACTGCCAACCGACGGCGGATTTTCGGAGTTTCGGGATGGACTGGTGGCGCAGGGGTTTGCAGTTGGGTACTCCAGCTATGCGACGAATGGATTTGCAATCAAGGAAGGCGTGCGGGATACGGACCAGTTGAAGGGGATCTTCAGCAAGCTGGTGGGCAAGCCGGCGAAGACATTGCTGGTGGGCGTTTCCCTTGGCAGCGCGGTGGTGCTGGACCTGGCAGAGAACTTTCCTGAGAAGTACGACGGTGTGCTGCCGATGTGCGGTTTGATTGGCGGGAGCCCGCTGGAGGTGGAGTACGTGGGCAACTCGCGGGTGCTGTTCGACTACTTCTTCCCGGGTGTGATTCCGGGCAGCCTGCTGCATACGCCGCTGCTGGCGTATGACCCGAGTCCGAGCGCGACGCCGAACATTGGACAACTGGTGGCGCTGAAACTGATCGAGGGATTGAGCGCGCCGGGGAGTCCGACACTGCAACTGGCAAACACACTGGGGCTGGAGGCGGACGGAGCGGTTGAGATTGTGACCGGACTGGTGGAGGTGCTGGGCTTTGACGTGCGCTTTGTGAATGATGTGCTGGTGCGTACGGACCTGGCGAGTCCCTATGGCAACCGGTACACGTGGTACCGGGGTTCACTGAACGACCTGGCGCTGAACAAGGGCGTGGAGCGGGTGGCGGGGACGGAGCACGGCTTTGAATACCTGTTCCGCTACTACCAGCCGACGGGCAAGGTGAAGATTCCGACGGTGACACTGCATACGACGCGAGATCCGCTGGTTCCCTTCTGGCATGAGGCGGTTTACCACCTGCTGGCGACAGAACATCACCGGGAGAGGCTGCTGGTGCAACAGTCGGTGACACGCTTTGGGCACTGCGAATTCCAGCCGGCCGAGGTGATGGGAGCGTTCAGCGGACTGGTGGGATGGGTGGACTTTGGAGTGAAACCGAAGGGCGGAGACGTGACCGCCCCGTAACGGAGTTGGCGTGCAATGGAAACGGCGCGGGATGCAACCCGCGCCGTTTTGCTGTCTGAAAAGCTATTCCTTGGTGGCCATGGCCTTGGGCTGATAGACGCAGAAGGGTTCGGAGGCCATGTAATTTCCATCGACGGCGTAAGCGCGGGCGCGACAGCCCATGCAGACGTTGCGGAACTCGCAGCAGCCGCACTTGCCTTCCAGCTTGTCGGTGTCACGGAGGTCGGCGAAGACCTTCGAGTCATTCCAGACTTCAGAGAACGGCTGCTTCTTGAGATCGCCAGCGATGGCGGGCAGGTATCCGCAGGGGAATACTTCGCCGTCGAAGGAGAGGAAGCAGACGCCGGTTCCGGCGAGACAGCCCTTGGTCATGGCGTTCATGGCGTTGGGATCGCCGCCGGGATGGCCGTGAGGATGAGGCATGCCGTCATGGCGGATTCCGCTCTTGCCAAACTTCTCGAAGTCGGTCTTGAATGCCATTCCGGTGGAGCCGGGCATGGTCATCTCGGTTGCGCCAATGGCGGGAGCATTCTCAGGGGCGGCAGCGGGAGCAGCGCCGATGCGCTCTTCCTTGCGCTCAGCGGCGCGGCGCTGACGCACGACGCGGAAGTAGTGGGGGGCGCAGGTGGCCTTGAGTTCGATGTCTCCGGTGGCAGCCTGATCGTAGAACCAGTTGAGGATGCGCTCGTACTCCTCAGGAGCGACCATCTGGGACTCTGCGATATCCACTCCGCAGCCCACGGGCACGAGGAGGAAGGTGTGCAGGGCATCGGCGCCAAGGCCGCGCACCATGTCCAGCACCTTGGGAAGCTCGACGGCGTTGTGCTTGGCGATGGTCATATTGATCTGCACGGGCATGCCGAGCTCTTTGAGGTTCTTGAATCCGTAGATGGCGGCGTCAAAGGCTCCGGGAATTCCGCGGAAGCTGTCGTGGGTCTCGGCATTTGCGCCATCGAGCGAGATGGAGACGCGCTTGACACCGGAATCGACGATCTTCTGGGCGACTTCCTTGGTGACGAGGGTTCCGTTGGTGGCGAGAGCAACACGCAGGCCCTTATCCGTGGCGTAGCGGGCCAGTTGGAAGATGTCAGGGCGATAGAGCGGCTCGCCGCCGGAGAGCACCAGGATGGGGTTCGCGAAGGCCGCGATCTGATCGATGATGTTCAGGGCCTGGTCAGTGGGCAGATCGGAGGGAGAAGCAAGTTCGGTGGCAGTGGCACGACAATGCACGCAACGAAGATTGCAACCCTTGGTGACTTCCCAAAAAATGAGGCGCGGCAGATGTTGGCCGGCGCCGGTACGAGGACTCGCGCTCATGAGATCTCCTAAAGAACGATCAGAACACCGACCGCAACTTAAAGATACGGGGCAGGATAACCGGAGAGCCATGACTTATGTCACAGAACTGTTGTGACGTGCATCACTTGACGGCTATGGGGAGATGAAAACGGCCCCGGTTCCTCACCGGGGCCGCTGCGGGTTGGAACAGGTTACGGGCTGACACCGCCGTTGTGGCAGTCAGAGCAATTCACTCCAGTGAGGTCCCCGAGTTCGATGGGGTGCTTGAAGGTGAGGTTGGTGTTGACGACCGAGGCCGGGAGCACACCTTCTTCCTGGGTGAGGACGGTGTGGCAGGAGTTGCACTCCTTGGTGATGACCTTGCCATCCTTGCTGGTGTGGTTGCCATCGTGGCAGCGGAAGCAGCCGTTGAAGTAGTAGTGGCCAACGTTGTCAGGGTGAGTACGCCAGTCCACCTTCATCTCCGGGAAGATGTTCTCGCGGAAGATGAGCTGGAGCTCCATCACCATGTTCTGGATGTCTCCGGAATGAGCGGTGGCGACCTGGGGATACTTCTCCTTGTAGAAGGCAGGGATCTGGCTGGCAATGGCGGCCTGGGCCTGTTCGCTGGTCTTGTACTCGGCGGTGAGGACGGCGACGCCCTGCTGCTTGGCGAAGGGCAGCGCGGGGCTGATGCGATTGGCGGCAAGAGCCTGATCGACAGCGCGGTCCGGCGGCGTATAGACGTGCGTCGGACGGTTGTGACAGTCGATGCAGTCCATGCGGCGCTGCTCCATCTTGCTGACGGCGGCAGGATCGGCTCCGGCGGCGTTGTATTCGGTGACCTTGCCATTGGGATCAGTGAGGCGTACCCAGGAGATGCCCTGGCGCTTGGGGTCGCTCTTGTACTCGATCTTATTGGCGATGTTCATGTGCCAGTGAATTCCGGCAGAGGCCTGGCCGGAGCTGGGGTCGCCGCCACCGGTCTTGATGAGGAGGCGAACCTGGCGCGGGGTGTTGGTCTCATCGGATGCGAAGTGGTTGAAGACCTTGAGCTGGGCTCCCCAGAAGCGGCGGGGCCAGTGGCACTGCTCGCAGGTCTGGGAGGCGGGGCGAAGGTTGGCGACGGGCGACTCGATGGGTCGGGGGTAGGTTCCGAGGACGGTCTTGACCACCTGGCGGAGTCCGGACATCTTGGACTTGACGTACCAGCTTGCACCGGAGCCGACGTGGCACTCGACGCAACTGACGCGGGCGTGGGCGGAGTGGGCGTGGGCGGTGTGCTCAGGATGCATGACGACGTGGCAGAGCTCTCCGCAGAAGGTGGTGGAGTCAGTGAACTCATAGGCGCGGTAGCTGCCGACGGCGCTGAGCAGGATGAATACGAATACGAAGCTGAGGAAGAATACAAGACGGCTGCGCTGACCG
Organism: uncultured Acidobacteriota bacterium; assembly: GCA_903832295.1. Lineage (GTDB taxonomy): Bacteria > Acidobacteriota > Terriglobia > Terriglobales > Acidobacteriaceae > TOLSYN. The sequence continues at coordinate 2,055 of CAILAZ010000225.1, read as the reverse complement.
GGCTGGTTGAGATCAATGCGCGGCAGCGTCGGCGTGCCTGGCACGGCCTGCAGACGGCGGCGACGCTCACGCCAGACACCGAATCCGGTGAGGGCAAGACCCGCCACGAGGAAGCCCGGCAAGACCATGTAGGCGAGGATTCCTGTATAGGGGCTGGGCTGGGCCGAAGTTACGTCAATGATGAAGAGGATGATGATATTGGCAAGCGCGATGGCCGCCAGCGCAATTCCAGAAAGGCTGACGTAGTTCCGCAACAAGGACCTGTAGGAGAACCCCTCATCGTTATGCGGGGAGTTGGGCGAATTAAGCCCTGTATCAGTCATTTGCTCTCCTAAAAATACGTTTCGTCATGATAGTGCTCAGTTTACCTGACCGGCACCCGCCCGGTCATCCGAATTACAGAGTCAGTTGCTGATCCCACAACGTTCCCATTCCGGATGGAAGCGCTCTACCGGTAGGCAAAGATCATGGCATAGATGATGCCGATGACGATGCTGAATCCGATACTCAGCGCCACCCAGGCGAAGGCGCGAATCATTTTGACGACGACGGCAGGGTGCGGTTCGACCATGCGGCTCTTGAGTTCGCCGCTTTGCACGAGCGCGGCATACTCCATGGGCTTGTCGCGCTTCAATTCTGCCAAGGGCATCTGACCGGTGAATACGACTACGTCCATGGGGAACTTTTCAGGCCGCAGGTGGGTGTTGAAAAAGTGCACGGTGAAGATGAAGCCGGTTGCGAGCAGCGCTTCATCACTGTGGATGATGGTTGCCAGGTTGATGAACCAGCCGGGGAGAATCCGCGTGAAAGTGATCGGGAACCAGAGCGTAAGGCCGGTGGAGCCGATGATGAAGATTCCCCAGAAAACGGCGAAGTAGTCGAACTTTTCCCAGTAGGTCCAGCGGCCGTACTGCGGACGCGGTCCCTTGCCGAGAAACCACTTCATGGTCTGGATGAACTCGCGGCCATCCTTGGCGCCGGGGAGCATGCTGTTGGGGCCGAGGATCATCTTCAACCAGGACTTGTACTTGCGATTTTTGAGGTTGCGCAGCGACACCAGGTGGGTGACGAAGACGCAGAACATGATGACGGCGGCAAAGCGGTGAATGTAGCCAGCGGTCTCAAAGCCTCCGAGCAGGCGCGACAGGGCGCGCGCCCACGGAGTGTAGGAGAACTTGAGCGACATCCCGGTGAGGGCCAGGCTGAGGAAAGAGACGACCATGGTGGCGTGCAGTGCACGATCCAGCGGGACGAAGCGTACGAATTCGTGTCCTACCGGATGCCCGTCGTTCTTGACAGCGGACGGGCGGTCGGGACTTACGGTCGCAGTTGCGGTGTCCTTCTCGTAGTTCGGCATGGTTACTCCTTCTCCGGACTGGGCGGCTCTTGCTCGGCTTCGGCGCGGAGCGCTTCTTCTTCGGCGGCTTCGGCCTGTTTGAGTTCGCGGCGCATTTCAAATGCACGCGGCAGCCACAACAGAGTGTGAACGCCGCCGATGACGAAGGTTCCGACGAGCAGCCCGGTCATTCCCCAGAAAGCCCAGAAGAGGATGGGATATTTCTGCGGGTCGTGGTGCGTTGCGTGGGTTAAATATCCGGCAAAACGGCGGGTGGCGTTGGCGTGGCACTTGCGGCAGGTTTCGACCACGTTGGCACGGCTCAGGTGCGAGCGCGGGTCAGAGAGCCGGGCGATATCGTGCGAGCCGTGACAGTCAAAGCACTTGGCCGCCTTGGTGTATCCAAGACGCGACACCTTGCCGTGATAGGTCTCAAAGTACGACTTGGCGATCTCTCCGTGGCAGCGGCCGCAGGTGTTCATGATGCCGAGCTGGAATCCAGTTTCATCGGTGCGGCTGATGGTGTGCGCGGTGTGACAGGTGCTGCAAACCGGCATCTCCTTGTCCGTATGGGTGACGGTGGGGGAGTGAACGCTGTTGACGAACTGCTCCTCGATGCCGTTGTGACACTTGCCGCAGGTTGTCGGCACGTTCTTGACGTTGACGGTAGAGGCAGGGTCTTTCGCCGGCAGGATCTTATGCGCGGTGTGGCAGCTGGT
>CAILAZ010000224.1 GCA_903832295.1 uncultured Acidobacteriota bacterium | reverse complement strand
GCGCTGGTGGGATCGGTGGCGAAGACAAGGCCGTGCGCGGAGGCGTGCTCCATGGCCTTCTCGGTAATGACTCCGGCTTCCGCCTCCATGACCTGCGCGAGGGCTACGCTGCCGTCCTGAAGAGTGAACTGGCGAGGGCTGATGGCCCGGATGCGATTGAGCTTCTCGGTGTTGACGACGACGCAGCCGGCGCGCAGCGGAACTGCTCCCCCGGTGAGCCCGGTTCCTGCTCCGCGGGGAACAACCTTGAGGCCGAGCCGGGCAATGGCGAGCAGCAAAGGAGCGACCTGCTGCTCTTCATCAGGGGTTACGACGGCGAGCGGGAGATGGAGGCGCCAATCGGTTGCATCCGTGGCATGCGCGACAAGAGTGAAAGGATCGAAGAGCACATTGTGGGAGCCGACGATGGAGGCAAGCTCGCGCCTGATGCGGTTGCGCAACTCGGGAGCATGTTCAACATCATTACGGAAGGCGGCGATGAGCGCGCGGGTTTGAGCCACGACTTCGATTACGCGGGGATCGCCGTCTGCCTTGGAGGCGATGGTGTCGAGATCCTTCGCGGCATTGCCGAAGAAGCGCTTGCGGCGAGGCAGGGAGGCGACCAGTTCCTGAAATAGATAGGGATTGCGGCGATGAATGAGCACTTCTCCGAGCAGGCGGAGGAGAATGCGGGCAGAGCGTCCGGTAACGCGGGCGGCGCGAAGTTCATCGAGCGTGCGGACGGTTGCAGGGCCGAGCAGAAAAGAGACGGCCTGACGGTCATCGGCAGAAGTGTAGTTGAAGGGAATCTCACGCGGGCTGAGGAGGAGAGTGCTTGCCTGCCCGTCTGGGATGGATTGGATCGCCATGGTCCAGAGTAGCAAATTATGGGCGGGGGAATGAAGAGCTGAGTGAAAACAGAAAAGCCCGGAGCTAAGCTCCGGGCTCTTGCTGGTGTTTCGATTCCTTACAGAACCTGGACGTTCTCTGCCTGGAAACCCTTGGGTCCCTTAACGACGTTGAACTGGACTGCCTGGCCTTCTTGAAGGCTCCGGAAACCATTCGACTGAATTGCCGAAAAGTGCACGAAGACATCTTCGCCATTCTGGCGGCTGATAAATCCAAATCCCTTTGCGTCGTTAAACCACTTCACTGTTCCTTGTTCCACTGTGTTGTACCTTTTTCTTTTGTATTGAATTTCCTGCTGAGAAGATCGGATGCTACTTGGAGTGGAACGCGGAAGTGATTCGGCGGTACCATCTCAAAATCGCGTACGTTCAAACTTAGCCAGATTTCGATAAACCGATTATAGGGCATAACCATGAAACCCGCACACATTTATTTTCAGAGCGCGCGCACTCGCCGGAGCGGTGGATTGTGTTTGCGTGCGCGCTGGAACGAAGGAAGCAGCATCGCTTGCAGGGCAAAGCAGCAAAGGGCAGGGCGAGAAATCGGTATGGTATTCTTTCGTGATATTCAGGGCACAAAAGTGAGAACGTTATGAAGGCAGTGATCCTGGCGGGCGGATTGGGAAGCCGCCTGAGTGAAGAGACAACGCAACGCCCCAAGCCGATGGTTGAGATCGGCGGTTTTCCGATCCTCTGGCACATCATGAAGATCTACTCCACGCACAACGTGAATGACTTCATTATCTGCCTGGGCTACAAGGGATACTTCATCAAGGAGTATTTCGCCAACTACTACCTGCACTCCTCTGACGTCACCTTCGACCTTGAAAAGAACAGCATGAAGGTGCATCAGCACTTCGGCGAACCCTGGCGAGTGACCCTCATCGATACCGGCGGCGATACCCAGACGGGCGGACGCATCAAACGCATTCTGCCGCACGTGCGGGACGAGGAAGCTTTCTGCCTGACCTACGGCGACGGTGTGGCGGACGTGGATATCACGAGATCGATTGAATTCCACAAACAGCACGGAAAGCTGGCAACGCTGACCGCGGTGCAGCCGGCAGGACGCTTCGGTTCACTGGTGATGGAGGGCGATGCCATCCGTGATTTCCAGGAGAAGCCCGCGGGCGACGGACAGTGGATCAATGGCGGTTTTTTTGTGCTCTCGCCCAAGGTGGGAGAGTACATTGCCGGGGATTCGACACCGTTTGAGCAGGACTCATTGAAACAGATTGCCCAGGCGGGCGAACTGCGCGCGTTCCACCATCGCGGATACTGGCAGCCGATGGACACGCTGCGCGACAAGAACCATCTGGAAGAACTCTGGGCTTCAGGCAAGGCGGCCTGGAAAACCTGGAAGTAGGGCGCAGCGGCCGGAGTTCTTCGGGCGCGAGTCGTTGTAGGATAGTGAGTTGCATTTAGATTGATGGAGCGTGTCATGTCCACTGTAATTGCCGGAGTTGAACCGCAGGAAGTTTGGAAACACTTTGAAGCACTGGCCGCGATTCCGCGTGCCTCTACAAAGGAAGCGGCAGCGCGCGCGCATGTGCTGAAACTGGCCGCGAGCTATGGGTTGGAGTCGGTGGTGGACGAAGCCGGCAACGTCGTCGTTCGCAAGCCTGCATCCCCGGGCCGCGAAGGCGCGCCGGTCACTGCCCTGCAAGGGCATCTTGACATGGTGTGCGAGAAGAATGAAGGCACCAACTTCAACTTCGACACCGACGGCATCCGTTTTGTGCGCAAGGAAGACTGGCTCTACGCCGACGGCACAACGCTGGGTTCCGACAATGGAATTGGCGTGGCCGCCGCCCTGGCGGTGATGGAAAGCAAAACCATCAAGCACGGGCCGATGGAGTTCGTCTTCACCGTGGAAGAAGAGACCACGCTGGGCGGCGCTACGGCCTTCAAGGCCGGAGTGCTGAAGGCTCACTACCTGCTGAACCTGGACAACGAAGAGAAGGGAACACTGTGTATCGGCTGCGCAGGCGGTCTTAACACGCGCGCGCGTCGCAAGGTTGGCTTCGTAGCGCCGAAGTACAACGCGTCCTACCGCATCAAGATCAGCGGGCTCAAGGGCGGACACTCGGGCGTGGACATTCACCTCGGGCGCGGCAACGCGGTGCGCATCCTCGGCGGAGCGCTGCAACTGGTGAACGAGGCGATTCCGCTACAGCTTGCGGACCTGAAGGGCGGCAGCGCGCATAACGCAATTCCGCGCGAAGCCTCAGCCGTGGTAGTGACCGATGCAGCCAACGAAGCGAAGATGAAAGCGGTGCTGGCAAAGTACGCCGATGATATCCGCACCGACCTGGGAGCATTCGATCCGGACCTGCAGATCGTGGTGGAGAAGGCCGAACGTCCGGTGCAGGTACTGGGCGCCTCCGATGCCAAGCAGACCGTGGACCTTATCGCGACCCTTCACTCCGGCGTGCTTGCCATGAGCCCCGACGTTCCGGGACTGGTGCAGGACTCGACCAATCTTTCCACGGTTGCACTCAAGGACGGCGTCGTCGAGATTGTGACCAGCCAGCGTTCGGCGATTGAAGGCAGCAAAGATCTTGCCAAGCGCCTGGTTGCCACCTCGTGCCAGTTGGCAGGCTTTGAGACAGAACACTCCAGCAGCTATCCCGGCTGGAAGCCCGAGCCCAACAGCGACATCGTGCGCAAGTCCAAAGAGGTGTTTGAGAAGATGTACGGCTCCACTCCAAACCTCATCGCAATGCACGCGGGCTTGGAGACCGGCGTCCTTGGAGTCAATTATCCCAACATGCAGATGATCTCCTTTGGCCCGCAGATCGAGCATCCCCACAGCCCGGCTGAGCGGGTGCAGATTTCGTCGGTGGCGGAGTTCTGGAAGTATCTGACGGCGGTGCTGGAAGCGCTCTAACAAGGAGCCCAGAAGCCCGGCGCAAAGACCGAGCGCCCCTGCGATGTGCATGGGCGCTCTTTGTTCGCTCTGAAGGCGGGTTATCGCTCTCGAAGAGCCGGCAGTGTGATGTGCTCGGCGGCATTCTGCAGTGCCTGCTGCAATCCTGCAAGGTGCTCGGCGGTGCTCAGGTAGCTGATGATCATCATGCGCAGCACGCTCTTGCCGCGTACGTGGGTGCGGCTGATCCAGTAGTGTCCGTCGCGGTTGAACTCGTCGAGGAACTGCTGATGCGCGGCTTCGGCATCTTCTTCTTCGACTCCGCGCAGCCGGAAATTCAGAATCGGCAGCGTCTGCGGTGCGGCCAGCTCAAATGCGCGCGAGTTCTCCAGCCACACGCGCATCTGCCCTGCAAGCTGCATCTGGCGGTCCATCATCTCTTCATAAGCCTGGCGTCCGTGCACCCGCAGCGTCAGCCAGAGCTTCAGGGAATTCATTCGGCGTGACCACTGTGCGCTCACCTTGAAGTTGTCCGTCATGCTGGCGCGCGCGGCACGCGGCATGTAGGGCGAACTGACGGAGAACGCTCTCTCCAGCATCGCGGGATGGCGGGTGAGAATCACTCCGGCGGCAAAGGGCATGGAGAGCCACTTGTGCGGATCGACCGTGATGGAGTCAGCGCGCTCAATGCCGCTGAGCAGCGCGCGATACTTGTCGCTGAATGCCGCGGCCGCGCCGTAAGCGCCGTCCACGTGCAGCCAGAGGCCGTAGCGTTCGGCGATGGATGCCAGCGCGTTCAGGTCGTCGATCGCGCCGGAGCTGGTTGTTCCCGCCGTGGCCACAATGCAGAAGGGCAAGAAGCCGCAGGCGTAATCCGCCTCGATCTGCAGGATGAGGCGCGCCGTGTCAAGCCGCAGTTGTTCGGTGACCGGGATGCGCCGCAGCGCCTTGCGCCCCAGCCCAAGCAGCCCGGCAGACTTCTCCAGCGAGTGATGCGACTCCGCCGAGGCATAGAGCACCGGACGCGCGCCGATGGTGGCGATGCCATCTTCAATTGCGTTGGGGAAGTGGTGCGCAATGGCCAGCGCAAGAGCGGTGAAGTTCGCCTCATTGCCGCCGCTGGTAAATGTGCCGTCGCAGAGAATCGCATCCGGAGCCGCAGCCGCATCCACCGCGGGCTTGTTCCAGCCGAAGCGCGAGGCAATCCAGCCGATGGTCTCAGCCTCCAGCGTGCTGGCAAACTGCGAGCGCGCCAGCGAGGCAAGCTGCGGATTCAGCGCCGAGACCAGCGCCTCCGCCAGCACGGCCATGTAGGTGGGCGTGGGATTCATCAGCCCAAAGTAGTTGGCGGAAGGGATGTGAAATCCCTTGTCCATCATCTCGCGGCACAGGTCGTCAAGCACGCTGGTGGCGTCCGAGCCAAGCTCCGGCAGCGCTCGCGGCGTGTGGGCGGCGGCGCGCTCTGAGGCAGAAGGCT
>CAILAZ010000223.1 GCA_903832295.1 uncultured Acidobacteriota bacterium | reverse complement strand
GGGAGAGGCGAAGGCAGAGGCAGGGGCAGGAATCCGAAATGGGATGGGGGTTCTGATTTGAAAATTCAAATGAGGAAGGGAGGGGCGGATGCGGAGGGATTGTGAGGAAAAGGCCGTTGATTCAGGCTATGAATGAGCTGTGGAGCTTTGGCAAGGGAGTTGCAGGTTGAGAAGTTGCAGTTCACGGCAGGAACAAGACCGGGAGATAACGATGCAAGAAGAGCTGAGCGCACGGAGCGAGTTCCATGGCGCCCTGGAAGGGGAGGGCGAAGAGTTGAATCGGCAGACGGTGCTACTGGTGGAAGACGAGGAGATGGTACGGAAGCTGATGACCGAGGTGCTGGAACTGGAAGGGTACGAGGTGCTGGGGTGCGCGGATCCGAGGGAGGCGATTGTGACCTGCCTGCAACACGGAGGAAGGATCGACGTGCTGCTGACGGACGTGGTGATGCCGGGGATGAACGGGCGCGACATGGCGGTGAAGATACTGGAGGCGCGGCCGAAGCTGCGAGTGGTGTTCATGTCGGGTTATACGGAGCACGTGCTGATGCGGGATGGAAAGCTGGACGCGACGATTCATTACCTGCAGAAGCCTTTCAGCCTGGAGACGCTGGTGTGGAAGCTGAACGAGGTGCTGTCTGAAGGGACCGTGCAGTAAGAGGCGCGAGAGGAGGAAGCCAGATGCCGGCGGGGAGTGGCTGCTCAAGCATGGGGCGGGCTGCGCCGATATCCGATAGTAGAAGGCAGGCGCAGGATGATTGAACTCACCCGACTGAATGGCAATCCCATCGTCATCAACGGCGAACTGATCAAGTACGTGGAAGAGAATCCGGACACGGTGGTGACGCTGGTAACAGGCGACAAGATGGTGGTGCGCGAGGGGTCGCAGGAGGTGAAGCGGCGGGTGTTGAACTACCGCCGGTACCTGCTGCACATGGAAGCGGCGATGGCGGAAGACGAGCCTCGAACGGAAGCCAGGCGGGAGCGGGTTGAAGCGTCTGTCCAGGAGTGAATCCACAGTGGACAAGGGAACGGTAGCGGGAATCATCGTCAGCTTTGGTGGCATTATTGCGGGCTTGCTGCTGGAGGGCGGGAAGCTGGGGCAATTGATGCAGCCGACGGCTGCGCTGATTGTTGCGGGCGGAACACTGGGAGCGGTGCTGCTGCAATTTCCATCCAAGACGGTGTTTACGGCGTTGCGCACGCTGGGCATCGTGATCCTGGAGCCTCCGTCGCGGGCGCGGGACGAGATCAGCCGGTTGACCAGCCTGGCACAACAGGCGCGGCACTACGGAATCATATCCCTGGACCAAGAGCTGCCGGAGATCAGCGATCCGTTCATGCGGCGGGCCCTGATGCTGGCAGTGGACGGAACGGAGTGCCACGAGCTGCGGGCGATCATGCAACTGGAGATGGACGCGAGCGCGGAAGCAGAGGAGGAGCTGCCACGGGTGTATGAGGCGGCAGGCGGATTTGCGCCGACGGTGGGAATTATCGGGGCGGTGCTGGGACTGATCCAGGTGATGCAGCGGCTGGACCGGATTGACGACGTGGGGCGGGGAATTGCGGTGGCCTTTGTGGCGACGATTTATGGAGTGGGATTTGCGAATCTGATTGCGCTGCCGGTGGCAGGGAAGCTGCGCCACCGATTGCGCTTCCGCCAGATTCTGCGCGAGATGACGCTGGAGGGCGTGGTTTCGATTATCGAGGGGCTGAACCCGCGCATGCTGGAAGCGAAGCTGAACGGATTTCTGCAGCAGGCTCCGGAGCAGGCGAAGCCGCCAGCGGCGGCGCTGCGCGACCAGGTGCATAGCGCGCTATGAGAAAGGCGCGGAAGGCGAGCGGAAATCACGAGCGGTGGATGGTTTCGCATGCAGACTTCATGACGCTGCTGTTTGCGTTTTTCGTGGTGCTGTACTCCTCTGCCGAGGTGGACAGGGCGAAGATGGCGCGGCTCTCCGGGGCGATTGCGGCGGGCTTTGGAGCGAACGAAGGCCATCCGACGGTGCTGATTCCGGGAACGACGGCGGCGATCCCGGCGCATCCGATTCGCTCGCAGGAGACGGTGGAGGCGATCCGGCGGAAGATTGAAGAGGGGCTGGCGGAAGAGCTGAAGCGGCGGACGGTGGCGGTGCGCGAGACTCCGGAAGGACTGGTGCTGAGCCTGCGCGAGGTTGGATTTTTCGACAGCGGCTCAGCGGCGCTGCGGAGCAGTTCGCTGGACACGTTTGACCGGATTGGCGCGGTGCTGGCGACGGTGGAGAGCAGTCTCCGCATTGAGGGACACACGGACAATGTGCCGATCCACACGGCGCTGTTTCAATCGAACTGGGAACTTTCGACGGCGCGGGCGACGGAGATTACGCGGTTGCTGCTGACGAGGGAGAAGATCGGTCCGGCGCGGCTGTCGGCAGCGGGATATGCGGAGTATCACCCGATTGCGGAGAACGGAAACGAGGAAGGGCGAAGGCTGAACCGGCGCGTGGACCTGGTGATTGTTGCGCCGCATGAAGTGGCGATCACGGCTCCACGCTGAGTGGTAAAGGATTGAGCGGGCGGAGCCGATTGAAGTTATGTAGGTCACTCCGAGACGGGAATGCGATGGCTGACTTCGTTCCAGACGAACTGCTGAAAGATTTCATTACGGAAAGCGATGAACTGGTGCAGCAGGTGGAACAGGATCTGCTGACGCTGGAAGACTGCCAGGATGCGGAAGTTCTGAACCGCATCTTCCGGGGCATGCACACGATCAAGGGGACGTCGAGCTTCTTCGGCTTTGAGAAGCTGGTGGGGTTGACACACCGGGCTGAAGATCTGCTGAACCAGCTGCGCAAAGGCGAACTGGCGGTGACGCGAGCGGCGATTGACGCGCTGCTGCGGGTGAACGACCAGGTTCGGCTGATGATGGGCGACATCCGCAACGGGCTCTCGCCGGAATATGACCTGGGACCGTTTATCGAACTGCTGGAGGCGTGCGCGCTGGGCCAGGTGGTTGCGATGGAAGCAGCGCCGGTGGTGGATGCGGAGGCGCTGCCAGCGGCGGCGGCAGAGCTGGCGGCAGAGGCAGCAGCACAGAAGGCGGCGCGGGCACTGGCAGCGGCGAGGCCGGATACGTCCGACACGATGCGGGTGGAGATTCGGAAGCTGGATTACCTGGTGAACCTGGTGGGCGAGCTGGTGCTGGAACGCAACCGGCTGCTGCGGCTCTCGCAGGACCTGGCAAACAGCGATGGCAAGGACGCGGGAGTGTCGGAGGCGGTGGCGATCTCGACGGCACGGCTGAGCTTTATCACCGATGAGCTGCAAAACGCGAGCCTGCGGACACGGATGGTGCCGATCGACAACGTCTTCCGCAAATTGCCAAGGCTGGTGCGGGAGCTTTCGCACCAGGTGGGCAAGGAGATTGAAATTGCGATCACGGGGCAGGAGACCGAGATCGACAAGACAATGATCGAGCACATCCACGACCCACTGGTGCACATTCTGCGGAATTCGCTGGACCACGGACTTGAGATGGCAGAGCAGCGGCTGGCGGCAGGAAAGAGCGCGGTGGGACACATCACGGTGGACGCGCGGCAGCAGGGGGATCAGATTGCGGTGACGATCCGCGACGACGGGCGCGGGATTGACCCGGAGAGAATCCGGGCGAAGGTGGTGGAAAAGGGGTTGTACACGGCGGAGCAGGCGGCGGGACTGGCGAGGCGCGAACTGCTGGAGGCGCTGTTTGTGCCGGGATTCTCAACGGCGGAGAACGTGAGCAATCTGTCTGGGCGCGGAGTGGGGATGGACGTGGTGCGGACGAACCTGCGGCGGCTGAACGGCAGCGTGGAGATTGAGAGCGTGGTGGGGGAGGGGACGGAGATCACGCTGAAGGTGCCGCTGACGATGGCGATTCTGCCAGTGCTGCTGGTGCAGGTGAGCGACGAGGTGTATGCGATTCCGCTGCGCTCGGTGCTGGAGACGGTGAGGATGGACCGGGCGGCGGTGCATCTGGTGGAGGGTGCGGAGGTGCTGGTGCTGCGGGACAGAACGGTGCCGCTGCTGCGGCTGGCGAGGATGATTGGAGCCTCGGATGCGGCGGAGGCGAGCCGGGCAGTGATTCTCTCCATTAATGACTCGCGGATTGCGCTGGCGGTGGAAGCGCTGATCGGCCAGGAGTCCACGGTGATCAAGCCGCTGAGCGCGCTGCTGCGCGACAGCCGGCACGTGGCGGGCGCAACGATCACGGGGGACGGGCGAGTGCGGCTGGTGCTCGATCCGAACACGCTGATCCGGGGCAATTCGTTTTCCTGCGCAGTGCAGTAGGGGATATTTATGAATGCAAATATAGCTGCGGTGGGGAATGCGAATGTGAGTCCGTACTGCGGCCAGATACGGGATCTGATCTATGGAGTGGCGGGGATCTTTCATACGGACAACCGTTTGGGATTTCTGGAGGACCGGTGCAGCCGCCGGATGAAGCTGCTGAACATCACGAGCCTGGTGCAGTATTACGAACTGCTGACGCGCTCAGCGGAGCGGACGACGGAGCTGCACCTGCTGCTGAACGAGATCACGGTGGGAGAGACCTGCTTCTTCCGCAACCAGCCGCAACTGGGTGCGCTGCAACGACTGGTGCTGCCGTCGATGGTTGCGGCCAAGGAAAAGGTTCCATTCAAGCATCTGCGGATATGGAGCGCGGGCTGCTCAACGGGAGAGGAGCCGTACACGCTGGCGATGATTCTGCTGGAAGAGGCGAAGCGGTTCCTGAGGGGATTTACGTTTGAGATTATTGCGACGGATCTGAACGACCGGTCATTGCAGAAGGCGCAGGAGGGGGTCTATGGGGACTATGCGCTGCGGAATGTTTCCCAGGAGATGCTGCGGCGCTATTACGAACCGGCGGAGGTGAAGGGGGAGTTCCGGGTGCGGGACGAGGTGCGCAAGCATGTGAAGTTCAACCGGCTGAATTTGCTGGATGATGCGCGCATGGTGTTTGTGAAATCGATTGACGTAATTTTCTGCTGCAATGTTCTGATCTATTTTGACGGGACGAGCAAGAAGCGGGTGATCCAGCACTTCTACAACAACCTGCTGCCGCACTCATACCTGTTCCTGGGCCACGCCGAGTCGTTGTTTGGCGTGCACGACGACTTCCGGCTTGTCCATTTTCCTAACGCGATGGCGTACATCAAGACGCCGATTCAACGGTGACATATGTCTGCCCTTTCGATCTCTGATTTTCAGCGCCGCGTTGAGGGACTGCGTGAACTGCCCTCGCTTCCGGCGATTCTGCTGCCGGTGCTCAACCAGCTGAGCCGCGACGCGGACGACATTGACCTGCAAAAGACGGCGCAACTGGTATCGCACGATGGAGCGCTTACGGCGCAGGTTCTGCACATGGCGAACTCGCCCCTGTTCGGGATGGGGCAGCGGGTTTCCACGGTGCGGGCGGCGGCGCTGACGCTGGGGATTTCGCGGCTGCGCGATATTGTGACGGCGTGCTGCCTGATGCAGATTTCTCCGAAGGGAGATTACAACGCGGCGTCGTTCTGGGAGCACTCCCTGGCGTGTGCGCTGATTTCGCGGAACCTGGCGCGCAAGCTGAACTATGGGGATATTGAGCGTGCGTATCTTGCGGGACTGGTGCACGACCTTGGGATCCTGGTGAACATGCTGCTGATTCCGAAGGAGTTTGCGCGGGTGTTCAAGATTGCGGCGGAGTCGCAGCGCCCGCTGCGCGAGGTTGAGATTGAGCAGTACGGAATTTCGCACGAGGTGACCGGCGATCTGCTTTCGACGCACTGGCACCTGTTCGACTACCTGAGCGAGGTGATGCGGCGGCACCACGACGTGGAGCGGGCGACGCTGGACCCGGTGTTGACGGCGATTGTGAACATTGCGGACCTGCTGTGCAGAACGTCAGGGCTGGGATATGGGTACCTGGAGAACATCCAGGTGACGCTGCAGGAAGAGTATGCGTGGAAGGTGATTGCGGCGCAGTCGCCGCGCTTCCGCACGCTGGACATGGCGTGCTTCACGATGGAGATTGAAAGCTATGTGAAAGAGGTCAGGACTCTCATCTCGGTCCTGTTCCGGATTTGACACAGGATTGTGCGGCGGCTCCGATCCGGGTTCTGGTGGTGGATGACAGCGCATTCATGCGCACGGCGCTGCGGCGGATGATCGAGAGCGACGCGGCGCTGAAGGTGATCGACACGGCGTGCGACGGGATGGAGGGCGTGGAGAAGGCGGCGCGACTGCGTCCGGACGTGGTGACGATGGATGTGGAGATGCCAAGGATGACGGGGCTGGATGCGCTCTCGCGCATCATGGAGATTGCGCCCTGCCCGGTGATCATGGTGAGCTCGCTGACGCAGGCGCACGCAGAGGCGACGATTGAGGCGCTGAGCCGGGGAGCGTATGACTTTCTCTCCAAGGATCTGTCGTATGCATCGCTGGACATTGTCCGCATCAAGGACGACCTGGTGGCGAAGTGCAAGCTGGCAGCGATGCACCGGCGGCGGCTTCCGCCGGCGCAGGTCCCACGGCGCGCGGCTGGGATGGCGCGCGAGATTGCGGCGCCAAGGGTGATCTGCATTGGCACATCGACGGGAGGTCCGAAGGCGCTGCAACGGATTTTGCCGATGCTGCCGGGCGAGCTGGCTGCGCCGGTGGTGGTTGTGCAGCATATGCCTCCGGGTTTTACGGGGCCGTTTGCGCGGCGACTGGACTCGCTATGCAGAGTGAGGGTGAAGGAAGCGGAGCCGAACGAGGCGCTGGTGGCGGGGTACGTCTATATCGGCAGGGCGGGTCAGCACATCCGGGTGCTGCGGCGCGGGAGCGGCGTGTATGCGCATGTGTCCGCGACTCCGACGAACACGCCACACAGTCCTTCCGTAGATATCCTGATGCTTTCGGCAGCGGACCAGTTCGGGGCGCATGCGATGGGCGTGATTCTTACGGGGATGGGTTGCGACGGGCAGCACGGGATGGCTGCGATCCACGACGCGGGAGGATACACGGTGGGCGAAGATGAGCGGACATGCACGGTCTATGGCATGCCGCGGGTTTGCGCTGAGTCGGGAATCCTGGATCGCGTTCTGCCGCTGGAGGCGATTCCGGGCGAACTGGTGCGGGCGATGGCGATGACGGCGGGCGTAGAGATGCACGGGTGAGCGGTGGAGGAAGAAAGTTGCGGCAGGGAGTAAAGCTTTTTGCGTTGCGCTCCGATGGAAAAATTGTAAGAAGCAACGGCCTCAACGGAAGGCACGGCAATCGGGCCGGCTCCGCGACGAGGCAAGAAGGAGACACTCCATGTCACTCAGCATCCTGAATAACGTATCTTCGCTGTCGGCCCAGAACCAGTTGTCCCTGACGAACGCATCGCTGCAGAAGACGTTGTACCGGCTGTCTTCGGGCTCGAAGTTGAACTCCGGCGCGGATGACGCTGCCGGGTTGTCGATTGCGAACGGACTTGCGGCGAACGTATCGGCACTGACGCAGTCTGCCTCCAATGCGACGAACGCGGTTGGCAAATTGCAGGTGGCCGACGGGTCGCTGTCGCAGATTACCACGCTCCTGAATCGCGCAGTGACACTGGCGACCGAGTCTGCGAACGGCACGGTGACGGACGGCTCGCAGCGCGCGGCACTGGACAACGAATTCAGCTCGATCAAGTCTGAAATTGACCGCATTGGCAAGAACACTACGTACAACGGCGCGGCGGTGTTCGCGGGCGGGAGCACGAATTTTGGACAGGTGGCAATGGGAAGCGCAACCGAGG
This sequence comes from uncultured Acidobacteriota bacterium, assembly GCA_903832295.1. Lineage (GTDB taxonomy): Bacteria > Acidobacteriota > Terriglobia > Terriglobales > Acidobacteriaceae > TOLSYN. Next base: position 2,657 of record CAILAZ010000223.1, on the reverse strand, counting down.
GCCTGGGTCTGGCGACACAGATCACGGGCAAGATTGAACTGACGGGGGGAACCGGCGGAACCGCGTTTGACTGGACCTCCAGCGGCGCGTCCACGACGGTGAGCGGATTGATCAACGAGATCAACAGCTCCGGCCAGGGCCTGGTGGCATCGCTGAACAACGGCGGCCAACTGGTGGTGACCGACACGCTGAACCGTGCGACGGACACGACGACGAAAATCGCCTCGGGAGCGGGGACCACACTGAAGGCGACCGGCATCGACTCCGCGGCAGAAGCTGGCGCGAACACTACGAACCAGAGCTCGTTCAACGTGTACCTGAGCGATTCGACAGGCGCGGGAAGCAGCACGATTGCGACCAGCCTGGGCTCGCTGGATTCGACGAACATGAACGGCGTGAGCCTGAGCGCGAACAGCCTGACAAGCGCGACGTCCTCACAGACGGCGCTGACCGACATCAAGAATGCGATTTCGCAGGTGGCGGCACTGCGCGGCACACTGGGCGCGAGCATGAACCGGCTGACGGCGGCGACGAACGTGATCAACAACCAGATTCAGAACCTGACCTCGGCGCAGGACAACATCAGTTCGGCGGATGTTTCGACGGAAGTGAGCAACATGACGAAGTTCAACGTACTGACGCAGACGGGCATTTCGGCTCTGTCCCAGTCCAACCAGATGCAGCAGGCGCTGTTGAAGCTTCTCCAGTAGCTGGAAGGCGCGGCTTGGGGTGGGGCCCGCAGCGGCCTCACCCCGTTTTCATTTGAGGCGGAAAGGGGAAGAGGATGGCGATCGATGCGGTGCAACCGTTGTTCCGGGAAATTCCGGCGGCGAGCGCGGTTCCTCAAGTTTCTCTAACTCGAAGGGACCGGGAATTGCAGGTAGAAGAGGGGCAGCCGCCCATGGAAGTGGCCTCGGCGGAACAGGAGGCGCTGCGCTGGAAGAGGGAGGAAGATCCGCGGGAGAAGTGGAGGCGGAGGCGCGAAGGGCGTCGCGAACCGAAGGAGAGCGAGGAAGAATCGCTGCGGGCAGCCGAAGAGGCAGCAACGGACGAGGCAGAAGAAGAGGAGGAGACCGGAAGGTTGTTCGACGGCCGGTCCTAGGAGAACGATGAGCACAAGTGCAACGAGCGGCACCGCACTGATCCAGGGCACGAGCTACACGAGCGGCGCGGGAATCGACGTGACCTCGACGGTGAATGCGATTATCACCAGCAAGCAGACGCCGGAGACGGCGTGGAAGAACGACCAGAAGGCGATCACCAGCCAGGAGGCGGCGCTGGCAACGCTGCAAACGGAAGTGGCGTCGATTGAGAGCTCATTCCAGAGCCTGAACGATTTCAGCGGGGTGTTCTCAGGACTGACGACGAGTTCCACGAACAGTTCGGTGGTGAGCGCGACCACGACCACGGGCGCGGCGGCTGGGACGCACAAAATCACGGTGACGAGCCTGGCTACGACGGGAGTGAGCTACTCGAACGCGCTGGCTACGGCGAGCACGACATTCACGGCGGGGAGCCTGGTATTCAGCGTGGGCAGCGGCGCACAGCAGACGATCAACATTCCGGGGACGACCACGACGGATGCGAGCGGAACCACAACGACCTCAACCACGACGACGCTGACGGCCGCGGCGGCCTATATCAATCAGCAGGGCGCGGGGATCACGGCATCGGTGGTGACGGATTCCACGGGTTCGCGGCTGGCGCTGAGTTCCAACGCATCCGGCTCGACGGGAAGCGTGAATGTGCAGAGCGCGCCGGGGGGATTGAGCTTTACAAACGTGGCCGGGACAGACGCGCAACTTACCGTGGACGGCGTGCCGTTGACCTCAAGCACAAACAAGGTGAGCACGGCGATTCCGGGAGTGACGCTGGACCTGACGGGGACCTCCGCGAGCGAGGTGGGGGTGGATGTGGCTCCGGACAAGACGAAGATCACGGCGGCGGTGAACAGCTTCATTACTGCATATAACGCGGCGATCACGGATTTGAACAATCAATTTCAATCGAACGGGACAAGCGCTTCGAGTTCTGCGGGTTCAACGGGAACGGGCGTGCTGGAGACGGATTCGGCGGCGCGGATCACGCAGCAGCAACTGCTGTCATCGGTCTCCGTGGTGACGAGCAGCAACGCGACATTCAAAACGCTGGGGTCGCTGGGGATCACGATGGGCAACGACGGGACACTGTCGCTGAACAGCACGACGCTGGCGAGCGCGCTGGACAATAACCTGAGCGACGTGCAGAGCTACTTCCAGAGCACGGACACGACGAGCTTTGCAAGCACGTTTGCCAACATGATGTCGGCGATGACGGATGTGACGAACAGTCCGATTGTGCTGGACGTGAGCAGCCTGAAAGACAACTACACGGCAGACCAGAAGAACATCGACAACCTGGAAGCGACGCTGGCGACCCTGCGGGCAACGTTGATCAGCCAGTACAGCACGCTGGACGCGCTGCTGAAGACGTTTCCAACGACGCTGAACCAGATCAACACGGAACTGGGCTACAGGACCACAACGAGCAGCAGCTAGGAAAGCAATGGGAATGACACAGAACGAGGTAAGCAGGAGTTACCGCGAGGCGGCGATTCGCGGAGCCAACAGCGTGGAATGCACGATCATGCTTTACGACATTGTGATTGCCGACGTCCG
>CAILAZ010000222.1 GCA_903832295.1 uncultured Acidobacteriota bacterium | reverse complement strand
TTAGGAATCCGAGCCCACGGCTGCGGGTTGCACGCGGAGAGAGACTTCTGTCGCACACCGGCAGAAGTCCGCGCGGATACAGGCCAGCCAGCTTCGCTCGCATTGAAGTGTTAGAATCATTCGTTCCGCAACCCTCTAAGGTGTTTGCGGCAGCAGCACAGCAATATTTGAGAGGACTACATGGCGACCGTACAAAGCACCGTGGCAGCGACTACCGTTGAGAGCTCCGCGCTCACCGTTTTCAAGAACGAACCCTTTGTGGACTTCACCCGCCTGGATAACGTTCGCGCCATGCGCGAGGCGCTGGATAAGGTTCGCCGCCAGCTTGGACGCGAGTATGAAAACGTGATCGGCGGCCACCGCGTGCGCAGCGAGGCCAAGGTGCAGTCGATCAATCCCTCGCATCCCGAGCAGGTCGTGGGAATCTTCCAGAAGGCCGGGGCAGAGACGGTTCCGGCGGCAATGGAGGCGGCGCTGAAAGCCTTTGAGAGCTGGAAGAGCACCCCCGTCACCGAGCGCGCCGAGCTTCTCTTCCGCGTCGCCCACACCCTGCGCGAGCGCAAGTTCGAGTGGTGCGCCTGGCTGGTGTTTGAGGTGGGCAAGAACTGGGCCGAGGCCGACGCCGATGTCGCCGAGACCATTGATTTTGCCGAGTTCTACGCCCGCGAAGCGCTGCGCCTGGACAAGGCGCAGCCGCCGATTCAGCTTCCCGGCGAACAGGACGATCTGCGTTACATTCCGCTTGGCGTCGGCGCAGTTATCCCGCCGTGGAACTTCCCCTCGGCCATTATGGCTGGCATGACCATGGCTGCCATTGTCTGCGGCAACACCGTGGTGCTCAAGCCCAGCGGCGACGCCATGGCCATTGCGGCAAAGTTCTTCGAGGTGCTGGAGCAGTGCGGCATCCCGGACGGCGTGGTCAACTTTGTGACCGGCAGCGGCAGCGGCTTTGGCAATGAGCTGGTCAAGCATCCCAAGACGCGCTTTATCGCCTTCACCGGATCCAAGGAAGTGGGCCTGCACATTCACGAGCTCGCCGCCGAGGCTCAGCCCGGCCAGATTTGGATCAAGCGCACCATTCTGGAAATGGGCGGCAAAGACTCCATCCTGGTCGATTCGGACTCGGATCTGGACGAGGCCGTGACCGGCGTCATCGCCTCTGCCTTCGGATTCAGCGGGCAGAAGTGCTCGGCCTGTTCGCGGGCCATCGTCGATGAGCGCGTCTATGACAAGTTTGTGGAGCGCCTCAAGGACCGCGCCGAAAAGTTGACCGTCGGCCCGGCAGAGGAAAATCCGAACATGGGTCCGGTGGTGAACGCCACCGCCATGAAAACGATTCTGGGATACGTGGACAAGGCCCTGGAGGAAGGCGGGCGGCTAATCACAGGCGGCAAGGCCGTGGAGGGCCGCGACGGATATTTCATCGAGCCCACCATCATCTCCGAGGTAAAACCCGGCGACACGCTGGAACAGCAGGAGGTTTTCGGCCCGGTGCTGGCCGTCATCCGCTGCAAGAACTTCGACGACGGGCTGCGCATTGTCAATGACACCGAATTTGGCCTGACCGGCGCGGTCTTCACCAAGTCCGAGGAGCGCATCGAGCAGGCGCGGCAGGAGTTCCATGTTGGCAACCTGTACATTAATCGAAAGTGCACTGGGGCCATGGTGGGGGCGCATCCGTTTGGCGGCTTCAACATGTCCGGAACGGACTCCAAAGCCGGGGGGCCTGACTACCTGCTGCTGTTCACGCAGGCCAAGTCGATTGCCCGAAAGCTCTAGCATTTCCGGGGGCGCGCGCCTGTCAGCGGGTTGACAAGCGCGCTACCCCCGCAGACAATTACTGCGAACCGGTCGAACAATGCCGGGCAGCGCAGAAGATGATTTCCAAGGATCCCATGGCGCGAATTTTGTGTATCGATGATGAACCGCACGTAGTAAAGCTGAAGTGCGCAATTCTGGAACAGGCTGGACATGACGTAACCCCTGCTACCTCTGCCCGGGAAGCAATTGAAATGATGAGCACCCACGTCTATGACGCGGTGGTGACCGACTGGCGGTTGGGCGATGGCAATGGCCGCGCCGTGGTGCAGGCCGCCAAGAATCACTCCACCATGCCGGTGGTGGTGGTCTCCGGGTACGTGGCGGAAGCCTATCAATCTGCCGAACCGCTGGCGGATCTCTACCTGGAGAAGCCGGTCAATCCGGAAGAATTAGTCACCATTGTGAATGAGTTGCTGAAAGCCAGCGAGCGCGCCTCGCACCACTAAGGGCGTCGCCGAAGCAAATGGAGAAGCGCGGCCACGGTGCCGCGCTTATTTTTATCCAAAGTGGATTCAGGCAGTGCCGCTGGGATTGGGCAGGGTCGCCCGCATGGTGGCAGCACTGGCTGCGGCAGCTTCTGCAAGAATGCGGTGATGAATGGTGAACAGCGCAAGTTCCAGGCGGTCAGAAACGCCGATCTTGTCATAAACATTGCGCAGATAATTCTTCACCACCTGCTCGGTGGTTCCAAGCTGAACCGCAATTTCCTTGTTCTTGAAGCCCTGCACGATGAGGGCGACAATCTTCAATTCCTTGGGGGTAAGGCGGTCGCGCACCCGTGCTCCCACAAAGTCATCGGAGTCCGAATTGCTCGCCACGGCGCGCATGTCCTGCACGTACACTTCTCCAGAGCTGACTTTGCGCACGCATTTCAGCAGCTCCGCGCCGTCCACCGAGCGGAAGATCAATCCCAGCACCCCGGCGTTCAGGTAGCGCTCCGGCAGTTCGCTGTTCTCGGCGATCACCACCAGCTGGATTCCGGATTCCCGCGCCAGTGCAGCCAGTCGCGCCGTGTCAGGAAGGAAGCTGGAGGCGTAGATCATCACCGAGCCGCGAAACTTCTCGATGGCGATCATTGCCTGTTCCACGGTCTGCGCCTGCGCAACAATGCGAACGTCGTCTTCCACGGCCAGCACCTTGGCAATACCAGCGCGGAAGATCGCTTGATTGTCAGCCAGAATTATTTTCAGCATCTATTCGCCTCCGACTTCGGCGGTTCGCAGGAACTCGTAGCGCTCAATCATGCACGCCACACCGGTACGCCCATCCGGACCCAGGTCGCAGCGCACCACTTGCCCATGGCAGTGAAGCCGGACACTTTCTTCGGAACCGATGGACTCTCCGGGAATGGTAATTTCAAATTCGATGGAGGAGCCCACCTCCAATCCACCTTCGATCCAGAGATAGACTCCGGCGGCGCTGATGTTGGCGGTGCTTCCCGTGGGAACCTCGCGATCTCCCAGGATTTTGAGGGGTAACTCTACCGGAAATCGCCTGCCCGTGCGAATGTCGTCCACGTGATCTCCCGTGAAAAGCCTGCTGAATGACTTCAGTAACGCCAAAAAGGGATTATGTCACGAATGGGAAGTGTTGGGGTAGTGGGGAGTGCACCGTAGTTTCTCCCGAATCAATGATTTATCAGTAACTGGAAGGGTACTCAGCCCTACAGCTGCCATGTATCATACATGCACTAAAGTACCGCCTAGTAGTGCTCAATCGGTAAACGCGCCGCCGATCCCGTAGCCCACCATCAGGGCCAGCAGCCCGGCCACCGCCGAAGCCCGCCAGACATAGCCGCGTGCCGCTTTCTGCACGTTCAGCCGCTCGCGAACCGTACTGCGCAGCTGGTTCACGGAATCGTGGATCCTGCGCCGCTGGTTTTCGGCCTGCAACTCCAGATCATCAGAAGGGAGTGGGGTGGTCATTTGCGATTCCTCGTCTCGTTTTGCAGCCAGATCTGGTCCTGCTTCAGAACGCGCAGGGTGCGCTCCGGTTTCAAGCTGCGCGCATTCAGCTTGCGGATTCCGAAAAAGACGGCCAGTCCGCCAATCAGCCAGAAGGTTCCGCTGACGATGGCAAAACCCGCCGCCCAGGCGCCTGCTCCGCCACCCAGCGCCATGGCCACCACGGCCACCAGCGCCACGCAGAGGAAGGCCAGGGCGATCAGCACCAGCACCGCTCCGCCCACAATGGCGGGCAGGGCTGCGCTCACCGCCGCCATTTTGCCGCGCATCTCGGCGCGCAGCATGGCCAGCCGGGTAGCGGCAAACTCTTTCAGTTCCTCTTTGAACTCGTTGAGCACCTGTGCCAGGGACTTCTCCGGTGGATACATGTTCGGTCGGCTAGCCACGCTTCGGCCTCCTGCTCATGCGGAGCGCTATGCCGATGACGAATCCGACGCCGGCGATAGCGGCAATGGTTTGCAGCGGATAGGTATCGGCGAGCGTCTGGGCGCGTTCCCGGGAGCGCGCAAGGGCCGCCCGTGCCTGCTGCCGTAATTCCTGGAAACGCTCTTGCGCAACCTCGCTCCATTCATCGAGCCGGTCGGCCGCCTGGCGGCGGAGGTCGGCCACATCCTGCTCGATCTCGTCCATCATCATGGTTCCCCGGTCAACGTCCTGCTCTGCTTGGGAGGCACCGGTCAGCGGAATCACCCGTCCGGGATTACGCACCAGTTCCAGGCGTCTGCGCACCTCGCGCTGGGCCGTACCCACCACGGCGCCAATGCGCTCAGCGGTCCCCGTCATAGCGCTTCCCCCGCGCTCTGCCGCAAGGCCATGCGATTCCCCTCCGGCCTGCTCCGCGAACCGACTGCCCTCATCCTGAGACTCTGTTACCGGGTCCCATACAGGCGCTTTCCCCTGCAATGGACGGGCTTCCGCAGCGGGCGTGATCGGATCGTTGGTTTTGCCGGGCAGAGCTTCAGACATGGAACGACCTCGGCGTGCGAATGTATCCCATGGGATGTGGCGAGGTGACTCGCGGGTGGCCCGCCCCGGCAAATGTCCGGGTAAAGAATACCCCCATCCGCCGGGCGAATGGGGGATGCCGTACCGTGCGGAGCAGGTCAGTTCTCCCCGGTCTCCGCAAACTTCTCATAGCGGCGGCGGAACTCGGCCTTGTACTCCTCCACGGCGGTCACATAGTTCAGCCCCGGCGTCCCCGGTTTTGGCTTCCACTCGATCTCCACCAGCTTCGCACTTGCCGGCAGTTCGAGCGCCGCTTCCACCTTCACCGCCGCGCCGTCCACCTTCACGGAGGCCACATCCATGTACCACGGCAGGTGCAGCACCATCTTCTTCGGCGCCTGCCGCCACTTCGTGTCCAGTTCCAGGGTTGAGCGCCCCGCGCTGTTCTTCAGCGTGAACTCCACCGTGCCAAACCCGGTCGGCGCGCGCTTCACCGTGATCGTCGTCTCCGGCCTTGTCCATTGAGGCGAAACCACCGAGAGCAGATGCAGGCTGTCGCCCTCTTCGCGCACCATCATGTTGCGCACTGCCGCCCGGAACTTCGCCGAGAACCACCCGTGCGGTGTCAAATTCAAATTGAAGTCGCGCGTACCCCACGGCCTGATCGCAAATTCAAATCCCGCGTGCGTGGAACTGGTGTGCACCAGCAGTGCGTAGATCTCTTTCACCGCCATCTCCTGGTCGCCGCGGATCGTCTCTGTCTCCGTGTTCTTCAGCGTCAGGTAGTGGTGCAGCCAGCGGCCGTCGCCGTAGGTCATAATGCCCTCGGCATACTTGCTGCGCGTCTTCTCCAGCGTTGCCGTCACCAGCGGGTCGTGAGGGTCAAGCACCTGCTCCGGATACACCGCCAGCATGTTTCCCCAGTCCTGCCCTTTCTGCCCGTCCAGCCCCGGAGGCATATATCCCCCCGTCGTCGCCGTTGCCTTGGCCAGTGCCGTCTTCAGCGCCGCCAGGTAGTCGTCGTACTCGTGCTGGAAGTCGCCGGCATCGCCCTTCTCCCCCATCGCATCGGCCAGCGCAATCGCGTTCTTCAGTCCGGCCAGCGCCCAGAAGTTGTGTCCGGTTACGTGTCCCTCAATGTCTTCGTTGTCGCCCGGCTTGGTGGAAGGCATCAGGTGCAGCGCATCGCCCGCCCGCGCCGTCTCCAGCCACGCCACCGCCTTGCGCACCGCAGGGTACACCTTGGCCGCAAACTCCCGGTCGCCGGTAATGCGGTAGTGTTCGCCATAAGCCCACAGGGTCTGTCCCCAGCCGTCAAACTGCCCGCCCTGTGAGACAAAATTTCCATCCGCCTGCTGCCAGCGCGGAAAGAAGTCCAGCACCTGCCGCGCATACTCGTGATAGCCAGACAGGTCGTACATCCGCACAATGTAGGAGGAGTCGCGCAGCCAGAAGGCGTGGTAGTGAAACTTGTTCACCGTCTGGATGTAGTCCTCGCCCAGCTTGTCGCGTGCAATCAGGTCGTAGATCAGGTTGGCCTTGAAGGTCTCATTCACTTTCGCCTCGGGAACCTCCACCATCAGCCCCGCCGCCAGAATCTTCTCCCAACCGTCGATCACCTTCTTCCGGTACTCATCGAAGCTCGCGTTCCGCACCGCCGCAATCTGCGGGCTACCGCTCTCCAGCGGCACCACCGGGATGCGAAACTCCAGCGTGGTCTCCGCCCCGGCCGCCAGCGGCAGCCGGTATTGCACGTATCCCATGGGAGTCCCCGGCAGCACCGGCAGCTTGCGCGCTGTCAGGTCGCTGCCCTCGTTGTACCCTTCCTTCATCGTCAGGTGCTTCTCGGCGTTCGCCGGAAACAGGTACATCGCCTTTCCGCCGCGCACAAAGCTCTCACCCTCAAATCCATATACCCAGTCAGGATTGAACTTCTCTCCCACCTGCTGGTAGTCGCCCGGATACTTTCCCTCCACCGGCCGCGCAAAGCGGTTGTCCGCCACTCCGCCCGGATTGTTCACCTCGCTCTGGTAGCGCATCGCCGCGCCCATCCATGCCACCTGCGCCTGCCCGCTGCGGTTCACCAGGTGCACGCGGATAAAGTCCACCAGCGTTCCTCCGGGCTCGCCATTCAGCGTGGCTGCAAAGGCCGTCACCTCGTACTCCACTCCCATGCGCTGCACGGTGTAATGCACAATTGGCAGGTAGCCGCGCTCCAAGGTCTTTACCCGCTGCGCCAGCGGAAACGGCGGATTCCCCGAAAACAGCATCAACTCGCCAAAGCCCGTATAGAAGAATCCCTCCGGACCCACCAGCGTCGCCTCGGGAGCGTCCATCACTCCGATCACATCCGTCGGGCGGCTGAAGTAGGAGAACGGTTCTCCCGCCCGGTCCATCGCCGGAGACACCATCTGCGCCGCGGCCATAGTTGCCAGGGTCACCATCAGCGTCAGGAGCAAAAACGGTTTTCGAGAAATGAACATATTCGTCCTCAACAACATAGCGTTGTGCAGTCGGTTACAGCCCATCTTAATGCTTCAAATCCTGAAACGGTCGCACAACCCGGCAGAGCGCACCCGCAGCTACTCGAACCGGCCAGCCACGTGAAAGGTCTCCCTCTTGCCGTCCGGATAGAGAAATTCATAGTCCTGCACTGACTTGTATGCCGTGTCGTGAGTGTCTTTGATCAGCTTTGCCTTGTAGTCGCCGGGGGCAAGCAGATTGAAGCTGCTGACAAAGTTGATGAGCTCCAGCTTCTTTCCATCAATGATCACGCTGAGGAGCTCACCATCCTGACGGACCTGCACCGACGATACATGGATGTTTACGTTGTACTCTTTCGGATTAATTGCCGCCCATGAGAGGGTAGAGAGCAGAAGAACGAAGATCGCGATCCTTTTCACACTTCCTCCAATCCTGCCGAGAGTTGCAGGATTCCATCTAGAACGCGGAGCGCACCGCAAAGTAGCGTTATGTTGCCCATCTTTACATTTCTGCGTCGCAGACATCATAGCGCGGCAAATGGAAAAGGCCCGCGCACAGGCGCGGACCTCTCTGAAAACGCCTGCGCTATTTCGCCGCGCTCTTCTCCTCGGCGCCCACCACAAAGCTGTCGCGAGCCTCAAAGCCGCCCTTCTCGTCCAGCCGGTACATCGTCGCCCTCAGCACTCCGTGGTCGTTCACAAACTTCACATAATGGAAGTTCGGAAACACGTTGTCCTGGAACTTGTCGGCCGCGGAGCGTTCAATCTGGTGCTGCGCTGCGCCGCCGCCGCCTGATACCAGGTACACCACCCCGCCGCGCTCAAAGCGCTCATAGGCGTGGATGTGTCCGGCAATCACAATGAACTTTGCCTTGGTCTTGGCCGCCGCCTCTTCCAACTGCTTGGCCAGCGCGTTCTCATTCGGACGCACGTTGTGCGACGAGTTGCCCGCAATCGGGTCCGCCATGGGAGGATGGTGCAGCGAGAAGAACACGTACCTGGTCCCCTTGGGCAGCGTCTCCAACTGCTTTGCCAGCCAGGCAGACTGCACGCTCCCCGCCGTCAGATCCAGGTTGCTGTCCACGTTGATGAAGTAGGCTTCGCCGAACTCCACCGAGTACCAGCGCCGTCCCTTCAACTCCGGGAACGCGCCCCACCAGTTCTCCAGGCTGCTGCCGCCGTGCAACTCGTGGTTGCCCATCGCCGGAAACACCTTCAACGCCGCTGCCCGCCAGATCGCGGTCTCCTCGCGATACACCGCATAATCGTTGGCCACCGAGCCGCTGTAGGGCACATCGCCGCTCAGCAGCAGCGCATTCGGCCGCTCCGCCGCAATCTTCTCCACCAGTTGCTTGCGCGCCACCGGGTTGGTGGCCTTGGTGTTTGCCGGATCCGTAAATCGCATATCGCCGTAGGCGATCACCGACCACGAACCTTTTACCGCCGCCAGCTTGAAGGTCGGCCCCGCCTCGCTCAGCAGTCCTGCCGTTGCCTCATCCGCAGCCCAACCCGGCAGCGCCACACACGCCAGCGCCAATGCCAGCAACAGCCGCACCATCCCGCGCACTCTCATCATTCGCCTTCTTGTTCAGAAATTTGCTTCATGCAAATCATCGGCCACGCAGCGAGGCGCACGCAACTGATTCTGCTATCGCGCCCTGTCTTTTCATCGCCCCGTAATATGCGCCGCTGCTTTCTGCCGGTAACTCTCGTGCGCCACAAACTCGCGGAAGCTGCTCTTGAACTTGTCCCGGTTTGCCGGATCCTCGAACCACTTGCGGTGTAACCGGTCTTCCGCGTCAATCGTGGGATGCCAGGTGCTGCACAACTCCTTGTTCTTCATGCAGCGGTCGTGTACCGCTTCCAGAAAATTCCACACCATGTATGCGTACACGTCATATTCCTGCTTCTGGTGTGCATTCTGCAGCGCCAGCGGATTGCGCAGGTAGGGCTTTTCCAATGCCATGTGCAGAAGGTCAAAGTACATTCGGTCCAGTTCGTTGTAGTGCGTGGTATTCAGTGAGCGCCGGAAGGTGACGATCGAATAGCAGAGCGCGGCCATGCCCATCAGCGCCGCCACTCCCTGCGCCACCGAGGCGACTTCAGTCCAGGTCAGCATGGCATCGGCAACAAGGGAAACAGAGGACATACTTTCTCTCCTGCGTGTGATTGAGAATTAAACCAGTCGGACAGGATCTTCCACCCCTGCCAGCATCGCGGCGATCCGCGGGTCATCGGCGGCACAGCCATAAACCTGCTGGTAGATCACCTTCAGCCAATCCTCCAGCACGCCTTTGCGCAGCGGCATCAGCGCCTGCGGAGCGCGCGCCAGCATTCCCATCTCCGGTGGTGCGCCCGAACTGCGCAGCGGCAGCAGGTAGCGGAGTCCGTCCACCTTCAGGCATCCCAGCCGCCGGTAAAACTGTTCGCGCCGCATCACCGCGCCCATGTCTTCGCCCGCGGAGTCCACTTCCAGCAGCATGGTGCGGTCCGGGTCCACGCAGCGCCGGAAGAGCTCGGCGCCCACCCCCTCGCTACGGAACTTCGCCTCTACCGCCAGATACTCCAGCAGGCTGAAGTTCTCGCCCGGGGGAACAAAGAGAATGCTGAATCCTATGACCCGGTTTGCGCGTTCCGCCACCAGAACTCTGTAGTCCGCGCGTCCGCACATCGCCGCCAGCCCGGCGCGATCCTTGCGCTCGGAGGCCGGCATGGACTGCATGTAAATCTCATAAAGCTCAGCGAACGAGGTCTCACCCGTGAGCAGTCCATATCCGACTTGGGCAGGGGCGTTCATGCGCAGAAGTGCTGACTGAATGTTAGCAGCACTTCGCGGACCTCAAAGGGAAGACGGACAGGAACCCTACGGCCGTCGTCCCGGCCCGGAGTAGGTGTAGAGCGCCCGCGGAAAGAAGCGCCGCCGCAGCCGCTCGTAGAGCCGCGTTACCAGTCCATACCACTGCCATTGCAGCGCGCAGGGTTTTCTTCCGGGATGCAGGTTCAATCCGAAGTTGCTGCACATGGCGGGCCTCCGAGTGCCATATCTTACCCCGAATCCAGCTCTCGTGCAGAAGCGTCTAATTGCGTCTTTCGCCCGCTCTGATAATCTTGTGCAGTTCGAAATGCGCCCTCGTTGCGCTTACGGTGACTCACTGAACATGGTCAAGACGAACTCCAGGAAATCATCTCCGCGTGCTTCTCAGCCGCCAAAGAAGACCAGCGCGGTCCGAGATCGGCCAGTGAATGGCAAGCCAGTGGCGCTTCCGGAACTCACCGCGCGTGAGTTGCGGGAGTTTGAGGTAGTAGTCGCGGGCTTCCCTAAGCTTGGCCCGGCTGAGAGGCGGCAGATTGCGGCGCTCAAGAGGATGCCGGACTCGGAAATCGACTTCACCGACATCCCTGAGCTGAGTGCCACAGCGTCGCGCCGCGCAAACAAGGGAGGCCCTACTGGAAAGAGTATTGCCATGAGTGGGAAGAGCGTCCCATACGAAGCTGTCTTAGCCGCACACCTAGCGGATGCCCCTGTTCTCGCCGCCAGCTACCTTAAAGCGGCGCGCCGAGACTCTCCCGCCGCCTACAAGATGGCCCTGCGGGATGTATCTGAGGCTCGGCGCCACCACCCTGCGAAGGTCTCGGTTGAACTTGATCTCGATGTTGCCGTCTGGATCGAGTCACTCGACAAGCGTGCAAAGTCGCGCGTGAACTCGATTCTGCGCGCAGCCATGAAGGCTCCGGCCCGGTGACTTTTCTGCATTGCATGGAGCCCGATGATTCCTCCGGTTGACCGGAAGATAGAGGCCGCCGCACAATGCTGACACTTAACAGGCGAACGCCTGATGGAGAGCATACAACCGCCTTCCATGCGATGTTTGTCCTCTCGCTTCCCGCCCGAATTCCAGCTATGCTGTAGCTCGTGCCGGTCTCCATCACAGTCCTCGCCTCCGGCAGCGGAGGCAACAGTACGGTCATCGCCACCGCCCGCACCCGGGTGCTGGTGGATTGCGGGCTCTCCTGCCGCGAGACCTGCCGACGGCTCGCTCTCCAGGGCATCGCCCCGGAGTCGCTCAGCGCCATCCTCATCACCCACGAGCACGCCGACCACGTCGCCGGACTTTACGTCCTGGCGAAGAAATTTCAGCTGCCCGTTTTTATGACCGAGGCAACCCACGGCGCATGGCAGCGCCAATTTCGAAATTCCGCGGGCAACCGTGTACACGCCGAGCGCCTCGAAATATTTTCACCAGGCAGGGCGTTTACCACTGGAGACATTGAGGTTATGCCCTTCACCATTCCGCACGACGCTGCCGATCCCGTCGGCTTCCGCTTCGTCGCCGAAGGTGTCCGCCTCGCCATCGCCACCGATCTCGGCTTCATTCCGCCCAACGTTCGCGACCAGTTGCGCTCCTGCGACGGCCTCATTCTCGAATCCAATCATGACCTTGAGATGCTGCGTACCGGACCGTATCCCTGGGCGGTAAAACAGCGCGTCATGTCCCGCGTCGGACACCTCTCCAATGATGCTCTCGCGGAATTCCTCACAACGGACTATGATGGAGGAGCAGCATTCCTCATTCTGGCTCACTTGTCTGAGCAGAACAATCATCCCGACCTGGCGCGTGTCGCCGCCGAGCGGGCTTTGGGGACGCGGCAGGGGCTGTGGGGCAACCGTCTGGTTCTCGCTTCGCAGGACGAGCCTCTCTCGACCCTCACGCTATAAATTGATATGAGTCAATGCATCGATCCATTCGTCGGTAAGATCCTCGCGGGCTGGCGCTATGACATCACCGGGCTGGCTCCGGAGATGAGCGGCGACTACGAGGCCCATCTCGCCGAGTGCGAGCACTGCCGGTCGAGGCAGAAGGTTCATCGCACCATTGACATCAGCCTGATCGCCCTGGCCACCGTCTCGGCCTTCGTCTTCGTCTTCGCCTTCGCCGTCATCCATCACTTCAGCCCGCCGCACGCTCTCTGGTTTGAGTTCGGCGCGCTCTGCGGCTTCACCCTCTCGGCACTGGTCTGGTTAATCGTCGCGGTCGCCACGCCCGCGCCCCTCGTCATGAAGGACGCAGCCATCTCCGGCGCGCGCAACCTGCATGACCGCCTGCCGGAGAATCTCCGCGACCGTTTACCCGAAGAACTCCGCGTAAAAATCTCCGGACACTGATTCGTAACGATTGCAAAAATAAGAAACCCATCCGCTTTGGATGGGTTATTCATTGGTCAATCGTACCGGACTGACCTGAACCATTGCCTGATTCCTAACTACAAGGTTTTCAACGATTATCCGGAACGCCAATCGTTAGCCACCCCTCAGCCAAGGATCAATCCGCCCCGCAAACTGGCCACACTCTCGACGTGTTGCTCTAAACACCAGCGTTCAAGCTGGTTCACCAGCCTTTCGCAAGCCCGCGGATCCCAGAAGTTCGCCGTCCCCACCTCCACCGCCGTCGCCCCCGCAAGCAGAAATTCCACCACATCTTCCGGCGTGCTGATGCCTCCAATGCCGATGATCGGAATGCGCACTGCCTGCGCCACCTCGTACACCATGCGCACTGCGATGGGCTTGATCGCCGGCCCGCTCAGCCCCGCCGTCACGTTGGAAATCCGCGGCCTCCGCGTCACCGGATCAATCGCCATCGCCAGGAACGTGTTCACCAGCGAGACCGCGTCCGCACCCGCATCTTCAGCGGCCCGCGCCATCCTCGCAATGTTGGTGACGTTGGGCGAAAGCTTCACAATCAGCGGCCTTGTCGATACCGCACGCGCCCCCGCCACCACCTCGGACAGCAGCGACGGATCTTGCCCAAAGGTGATTCCGCCATACCGCACATTCGGGCATGAGACGTTCAACTCATACGCCGCAATCCCCTCGCCCTCATTCAGAATCCGAATCGTCTGCTCGTACTCCTCCGTGCTGTATCCATACACGTTGGCGATGACGACAGCGTCCTTGACCTTGCGCAGCTTTGGCAGTTTGTCTTCAATGAATGCGCGGGCGCCGATGTTCTGCAGCCCGATCGCGTTCAGCATTCCTGCCGCGGTTTCAAACAGCCGCGGCGGCGGATTGCCCGCCATCGGCTCGCGCGAAAGTCCCTTCACCACGAAGCCGCCAAGCTTCTCCAGCGAGACGATGTCCTCGAACTCGATTCCGTAGCCGAAGGTGCCGGAGGCCGCGATAATAGGGTTCTTGAGAGCGATGCCGGCGACATTGACACTCATGTCGAGCGTGAGTGTACGCCGCCTTGCGGCCTGCACGGGTGCGGAGTTGGGAGAAGCCGCGTGCGCTGCGTCCTCTCCCTGCTGCGGAGTTTTCGGGCTCATTGCTCCATTCTACTTCGTAGCTGCCGCGGGAGCGACCTCAACGCCCGGATTGTCGGCGAACGCCTCATGCAGCACGCGGCCCACGGCGCTTGCCGGCTTGTTGGTGCGCAGCAGCGAACTCAACGTCACGGCGAGGTCCACGGGTTCCACGCTCTCGCGGTAGATGCCGGAACGGAAGGCGCTGCCGTAGAAGGCAAGCGGCACATGAGCGTCATAGCTGTAGGGCAGCGCGTGTCCGGTGCCAGTGGCATAGCCAACCTGAAATGGCGGGTAGAGTCCGGTGACGTACCAGCCGCCGAGCGGCGAGTAGGCATTGAGCGTCTGCTGGCGGAAGACAGTGTTGCGAACTTCACCCGCCGCCATCTGGGTTTTCGTGGTGTAGCTGCGGAAGCCGAGTTTGAGCATCAACTCGCCGACCGCTTTCTCCGCACCGGCTTCCCCTACATTCACTTTTGCAAATGTATCGGTGTCCAGGTGCACGGTGGGGTAGTCGATATAGACGACGAACTTCGCGGCGTCTTCACTGGTTTTTGCGTCCGACTTTTTCGACGCGGGGGTTGCGACCTTCGGAGTGAGCTGCTTGGAGTATTGCAGGCGCAGCATGTAGTTGAGCTGGTTCATCAGGTCTTCAGGACTGAAGTTGAATGCCGGGATGTGCAGCTTGCCGGCGTAATCAGACATAGGGGCGACGCCGTGGTCGGCACTGAGCGCGACTGCCCAGTTGCCCTTGCCTATCTGCGCGTCGAGGTAGTTGAAGAAACCTGCGAGAGTGCGGTCGAGGGCGAGCAGCATGGCCTTGTCTTCGGCGGCGTCCGGCCCAACCTTGTGTCCGAGAATGTCAGGCGAGGAGAAGCTGACCGACAGCAGATCGGTGACCGGGCCGCTGCCGAGCTTTTCGTTTTCGATGATCTGCCGGGCGATATCCACGGTGTAGTCATTGCCCCAGGGCGTGGGGCCGACGAGGTTGTAGAAGGAAGCGTCCACGCCCTTGTCGTTCTTTACCGGAGCGCTGGAGCGGATCACGTTTCCGGCGGCGTCTTTCACCTCGCGGTTCAGATAGCTTTCGCGGGTGCCGCTGGCGTTGAACTTAACGAGCCACTCAGGGGCCTGCGCCATGTAGTAGGTGGAGGTGACGAAGGCGCCGGATTGGGGATCGAGGAAGAAGGCGGCGTTGGCGGAGAAGCCGACGGGGAGGATTGCGGCGCGGTCCTTGAGGGCGACGCCGAAGACCTTGGCCTTGCCTCCGGTGGCGAGCTTGAGCTCATCGCCGATGGTGTCGGTCTGGAGGTTGTGCGGCGAGGCGCTCCACTTCTCACCTTCAGCGCCGCTGGGCAAGCCGAGCGGACGCGTACCCTCGTCTTCCACACTGGTGACGATGCGGCGTTCACGCGGGTCCCACCACTCGTTGGCAAAGATGCCGTGGCCGAGCGAGTAGGTTCCGGTGCCGATGGTGGAGTGGCCGGGCGCGGTCTTGGTGGCGGCGTAGTTGTAGTAGCAGGAGGTGAACCACGCGCCATGATCCATGAGCAGGCGGAAGCCGCCGTCAGCGAAGTCGTCGTGATAGCGCTCCAGCAGATCGCCGCGAAGCTGATCGACCACGACGATGACCACAAGCTTAGGCTGCGCGTTATAGGCGCTGGCAAAAGAGGCGACGGCCCACAGGCCGAGAACGATGAGAGCGATGACAGTACGAAGTTGGCGGCGCATAAGGAATTAGTTTAGTCCAGCGAAGGTGAATAGGGTGTGAAACTGTGGCGGCGTGCTGGCGGGGGCAGCTCTTACTTTGTTTCTCGCATTGCATCCACCCTTCTTGGTATCCTTTGTACTTATGCTTGATCTAGCCTTTGTACGCGAACATTTATCCGTGGTGGAAGAGAAGCTGCGCAGCCGTGGCGCAAACCCTGAACTGGTGCTTGGCGGCTTCCGCGAGATTGAGGCGAAGCGGCGGGCGGTAACGCATGAGTTGGAGCTGGCCCTGGCGCGGCGCAACGAACTGAGCCGGAAGATCGGTCCGCTGATGGGGGCGGAGAAAAAGGGCGCGCTGACGGCGGAGCAGAAGGCGGAACTGGATGCGCTAAGCACCGAGGTGCTCAAGCTGAAGGAAGGCATTCCGGCGCTGGAAGAGCAGTCGCGAGTGGCCGACAAGGAGCTCTACGACATCCTGGCGACGATTCCGAACCTGCCGCACGACTCGGTGCCGGTGGGCCGGGATGAGACTGGGAACGTGGAGGTGAAGCGCTGGGGCACGCCTCCGGTGATGGACTTCACTCCCAAGCCGCACTGGGAGCTGGGCGAACAGCTGGGCATTCTGGACTTGGAGCGGGCGGGCAAAGTCACGGGCGCGCGCTTTGCGCTCTACTGGGATTTGGGTGCGAAGCTGGAGCGGGCGCTGATGAACTTCATGCTCGACCTGCACACCCGCGAGCACGGCTACACCGAAGTGCTGCCTCCCTACCTGGTGAATGCGGATTCGATGTATGGCACGGGGCAGTTGCCCAAGTTCGAGGAAGACCTGTTCAAGGTTCCTCACAACGACCGCACCCTGTACCTGATTCCGACGGCGGAAGTTCCGGTCACCAATATCTATCGCAATGAGACGCTGGAGGCTTCGCAGCTGCCAGTCTCACTGACGGCCTACACGCCGTGCTGGCGCAGCGAGGCGGGTTCGTACGGCAAGGACGTGCGCGGCATTATCCGGCAGCACCAGTTCCAGAAGGTGGAGCTGGTGAAGTTTTCCAAACCGGAGGAGAGCTACGAAGAGCACGAGAAGCTGACGCGGGCGGCGGAGACGGTGTTGGAGAAGTTGGGACTGCATTATCGGCGCATGCTGCTTTGCACCGGAGACATGGGCTTCAGCTCGGCAAAGACGTACGATCTGGAAGTCTGGCTGCCGGGGCAGGGGTTGTTCCGCGAGATTTCCTCGTGCTCGAACTTTGAGAGCTTCCAGTCAAGGCGGGCCAACATCCGATACAAGACGGAAGGCAAGAAGGGGACGGAACTGGTACACACGTTGAACGGGAGTGGGCTGGCGGTGGGGCGGACCTGGGTGGCGATCGTGGAGAACTACCAGCAGGCTGACGGCAGCGTGCTGATTCCCGAAGCGCTGCGACCCTACATTGGCGCAGAGAAGATTGAAGCGCGCAAGCTGTAGCGCGAGAGCAACTCAGAATAGACTGGAAGTGCTATGAGAAAAGCGTGGGCAACGGTCAGGGGCTACATCTGGTGGACGCATCAGCGGGGCTCGTTCCATTACGACGTGATGGTCACGCTGATTCTGCTGTTTATCTTTGTGACGCCGCACTTTATCAACTACAAGGACAAACCCGCGGAGCGCTTGCCGCGTCCGAAGAGTGTGCTGGTTATGCCGGATGGAGAGCGCGGATTCATCTTCCGGGTGGATGCGCGCGACGTGAAAGGCACAACGCACGAGGACCAGCGGGCAGACCTGCTGAGGGTGATCGAGCCGATTGCGGGCTACGTGAAGCTGGACCATTGGGCTCCGGAGCAGGATACAAAGGGCAACCTGGTGGGCTACCATGTGTGGGTTCGGCGGTAGGCTTGTGTTTTCAAACTGCGACTCTGATCGAAGAGAGACTCGTATGAAGAAGCTGATTCTGGCGGTATGCGCGGCGGCCCTGTTGGCCGCCTCTGCCTTTGGACAAAAAGAGCAGGGCAGCCTGGAGCAGGTTTATGCCCTGCTGGACCGCACCAGCGCGAGCTTTAAGACGGTACAGACCGATTTTGTGTGGGACCAGTATCAGAGGGTTGTGGACGAACATGACGTGCAGTCTGGCGTGATGTACTTCCAACGCGCCGGGGCGAATGTCGATGTGGCGGCTGACATTCAAAAGCCGGAGCGCAAGAAATTAGTATTTATGGGCGGCGAGGTTCAGGTGTATTCGTTCCGCACCCGGCAGGTCACCAGCTACCAGGCGGGCAAGAACCGCGACGAATTCGAGAGCTTCCTGGCGCTGGGATTCGGCGGACGCGGGCACGACCTGGCAAAGAGCTTTGACGTTCATTATCGGGGAATGGAGACGGTGGATGGGCGAGCTGCCTACAAACTGGAACTGACGCCGAAGTCGGATCGGGTGAAGGGAATGTTCAGCCTGATTACGCTCTGGATCGATCAGCAGACGGGGATGAGCGTGCTGCAGAAGTTCCAGGAGGGCCGTGAAGATTACCGGCTGGCGAAATACACCAACTTCAAGTCCAATCAGAAACTCCCAGAGGACGCCTTCAAGTTAAAGGCAAAGTGAGCCGGGTGTCCGTGGCGCGTGAAGTGTTTTGCCTTAGTTCTGCAACGGAGCAGGGCAACACCGCGTCTCATCTGAGAGAGGAAATTATGGCCAGAGCCAAGGTTGTCATCATTCCGGCGCGCCCGGACCCGAGTGGACGTGACCGGATTCGCATTGATGATCCGCGGTACATGGAGGGGCAACGAGTTCTGGTTGAGGCGATGAAGTACCTCCTGCAGGCTGACCGTGACGGCAACCGGGATGCAGCCGAACTGTTGAGCGAGCACGTACGCACCAAGTTCCGGATGAGTGACTCGCCTTTCCGAAATGGATCAGGTGGCTAAGGGGAGCGCTCGAAGAATTCCAGCCGGGGCAAGAGGCCCCGGTTTTTCTGTGCTCAGTGATTCAGCCTTCCAAGCTCAGCCCTGGATTTTTGCGCGTGAGGTACCAGCCGAGAAGGCCAGCCGCCAGCAGGATGACAACTGGATAGCACTCCAGGGTGTATCGGTCCTCTGAAGCGCCAGTAGTGGCGAGGAAGAGTGAGCGCACGACTGGATAGGTGAGCAGCAGTGGAAGATACCGGATCCGGCGGCGCAGCAACCAGAGGCCCGCTATGGCTGCTCCGACATATGCAAGGTTGACCAAACCGATGGCGATGGCGCACCAGGCGTCATGCGGGTCACGTCGAATCTGCCAGAAATGAACGTCGAGGGGCAACATCTCAGTGCGCGGACGGAACCACATGTCGAGCACGCGCGCAATGGGCAGCAGGAGGTAGTGCCGTATGGGACGGCGGCGGATGTTCTCGGCGGCGATGATGCCAAACTCGCGATCTGTCTCCTCGGACATATCGGCGCGCTCGTTGTACTGGTCGAAGAGTTGAGCGACCTTGGCGCGCTGGGCCGGGGAAGCAAAAGCGTATCCGGGGACATCATTGATGTCGATGCGCTCGCCGGAAACATGGAAGCCGATGTCCTCGGTTCCTGAATAATCAATGAGCCACGTGGTGTACCAGCGCTCCCAGCCGAGGGTCAGAAACTCACCCGGGTCAGTGGCATGCACGGTGACCAGTGGCTGGAACACGTGAAACACGCGCCAATTACGGATAGTCCAGGGGACAAGGGGTGCGAGGGAAACTGCTCCGAGCAGGAGGGTTGCAGTAATCAGTTCACGGCGGCGATCCGGCTGGCGGTAGATGAAAAGCAGGAGAGGCAGCCCAATGCTGCCAAGCAGCAGGCCACCATCGGCGCGGAGCAGAATGGCTCCAGAGCAGGCCGCCCCGCAAAGCGCCCACCAGCGCAGGCGGCGAACATCCAGAGCAACCAGGGCACAATCGATGGCGGCGGCAGTGCAGAAGATCTCCAGGCACTCCGTAAGGGGAGCCGCCACATAGCTCATCAGGAATGGGCAAAATGCGGCAAGCAGAAAAGCCGCACGCGTGGCCCTGCCCCCGAGAGCGCGCCGGGTGATGTCTGCTATCAAAAAGCAGGTCAGCACGTCAAAGAACAGTTGGAAGAGCATCGCTCCGACGTAGCGGTCCTGCCCAAAGATGCCGAAGGTGAGCGCCAGAAAGGAAGGATAGCCGGGCAGCCTGATCAGGGTTGGGACGCACCCGGAGGCACTCCCGATGCCATAGATGTGAGCGCTCAGAATGCACTTGGCGATGCTGCCATATACAAGGGAATCGCCGACGATGAGGGGCAATTTGAGGATAAAGAACAGGCGCAGCAGAACCGCTGAAACCGTTGTGGCAAGGAACCACCAGCGATGCCTGTTGATTAAGGTAAGCACGACCGGAATATACCAGATGCCGACAGAGCGTGCGAGCGCGGTTCGGGGCGCGCTCAGGGCCAATCACGAGGTTTATTGACGGAGAGGGATGCGGACCATACGATAGGAGCTACGGCAAACAATTCATGTCCAAGCCTATATTCTTCGATCCTGACCGACGCCGCTGGAAACGCATTCGCAAAACGATTGATGTGACGGTTGTGGTGCTCAGCCTGTTGATCGTTTTTTTTGCCCTCACGGTGGTTCGCAAGACGAACATTCCCCGGGTGTTGCTGGCAGATCAGAAGAAGAACTACCGTGCGCTGAAGCTCAACGAGCCGAAGAAAGCGCAGAAGAAGGGTACCCACCGCAATACTCTAACCCCACCGTCGCAGGTTGTGTTGAACTCCGGCGAAGGCATTCGCGGGGCTTTCTACGTCACGTGGGATGCGGCCAGCTACAGTTCTCTGCGTGAGTACATTCACCAGATTGACTTCGTGTTTCCAGAGTGGCTTCACGTACTGGGTACAGATGGGCGATTGCAGGCGGTTCGTGAGAACAACACGCTCTACCACGTGATTGAGAACGGCCATGTCGCGACCATCGACGTGAAGCTGATGCCGCTGATCAAGAGCACGAACGCGCAACTTGACGTGATGCCGCTGGTGAACAACTTCGATACGGTCACCAACGAGTGGCGCACGGACATAGCCCAGATGCTGGCGTCCAACGATGGCCGTGAACGCTTCCGTCATGAGCTTGCGCTGTTCCTTGCCAGTGATAACTACAAGGGATTGACGCTCGACATTGAAGGCTTTGATGAGGCAGCGCAACCAGGGTACCGCGAACTGGTCTCCGAACTTGCCTCTGACCTGCACCAGCGCAACCAGAAACTCTATCTGAGCGTTCCTGCTGCGAATCCTGACTTTGACTACGTGTTCATGTCAAAGCTGGCGGATGGCCTGATCCTGATGAACTACGACCAGCACTACCCGGGAGGTGCGCCGGGGGCCATTGCCGGGCAGGACTGGTTTACGCAGAACCTGGTGAAAGCGCTGAAAGTGATTCCGCGCGAGAAGATCATCTGCGCGATCGGCAACTACGGCTACGACTGGACGACCGCTAAGAAGGGAAAGCCGGGACAGGCTGGCGTGCACAACGTGAGTGTGCAGGAGGCATGGCTGGAGGCGCGGGACTCGGAGTCCGACATCAACTTCGACTCGGACATGCTGAATCCGCACTTCACCTACCTGGACGGCGACAACAGCCGCCACGACGTGTGGTACCTGGATGGCGCGACAGCCCTGAACCAGATGCGAGCGGCGCGGCAGTTGGGAATATCGACGTTCGCGCTCTGGCGGCTGGGTTCTGAAGATCGCTCGCTGTGGAAAATCTGGGACTCGCCCCGCGACGCAGATGCGCCCATGAAGTTGAACGTGGTGGAACCAGGCCAGGATGTGGATATCGAGGGCGAGGGCGACATCCTGCGGATTGAGAGCGAGCCTGCGTCGGGCACCCGTGACATTACGGTGGACGCCAACGGACAGGTGACTGATGAGAAATTCCACAGCCTGCCGAGCCCTTATCGCATTGACGCCTATGGCGCGCCGAGCAAGCGCGTCGCCATCAGCTTTGACGATGGGCCGGATCCGCAATGGACGCCGAAGGTACTCGACATTCTGAAGCAGTACAACGTGAAGGCTACGTTCTTCACGATTGGCCTTGAGGCGGAGAAATTTCCAGGACTGCTGAAGCGCATCTACCGCGAAGGTCATGAGATCGGCAATCATACCTTCACCCATCCCGATATCAGCAACATCAGCGCGCAATACGCGAAGGTGGAGTTGAATCTGACGGAACGTTTGCTGGCAGCGAAGCTGGGCATCAAGCCTGTGCTCTTCCGCCCGCCATACTCCATTGACCAGGAGCCGGACACGGCGGATGAGGTGCGGCCGCTGGAGTTGACGCAAGGCATGGGATACATCACCGTGGGCGACAAGATCGACCCCGACGATTGGCGCGAAGATCCGCGCCCGACGCCGGAGCAGATCACACAGGCCGTGATGGACCAGCTTGGACGCGGCTCAATCATCCTGCTGCATGACGGTGGCGGCAACCGGAGCAGCACCATCAAAGCGCTTCCGATGGTCATCGAGGGCCTGCGCGCCCGCGGCTACCAGATTGTTTCCGTACATGAGTTGCTGGGCAAGAGCTATGCCGACGTGATGCCGCCGATTTCTCGCAATGAGCGGGTGTGGGCGTTGGTGGATTCTGCCGGCTTCATGATCTTTGGAGCGGTGAACAGCTTCATCGTTTTCGTGTTCTTTGTCGGCGACATCCTGATGAGCGGGCGCCTGGTGCTGGTGGGCGCGGCCGCGATTTTCGACCGCCTTCGAAGGCATCGCACAGAGATGGCTACGGGCGAGTCGGAATTCCATCCGGCGGTGGCCGTGCTGGTGCCGGCATTCAATGAAGAAAAGGTGATTTGCCGCACGATTCGCAGTGTGCTGGACTCCACCTATCCGAACCTGCATGTGGTGGTGATTGATGACGGCTCCAATGATGCAACGTACGACATTGCACGGGAGACTTTTGCCGAGGAGATTGCGCTGGGGCGTGTGAGCGTTCTGCGGCAGGAGAACGGCGGCAAAGCGAAGGCCCTGAATTACGGTCTGCAGTTTGTGAAAGAGAAGATTTTCGTCGGCATTGATGCGGATACGCTGATTGCAAACGACGCGATTGCTTATCTTGTTCCGCACTTTCTGGATGAGCGCGTGGGTGCCATGGCGGGCAACGCCAAGGTGGGCAACCGGGTAAATCTGTGGACGCGCTGGCAGGCGCTGGAGTACATCACCAGCCAGAACTTCGACCGCCGCGCGCTTAATACATTCAGCGCGGTGTGCGTGGTGCCGGGCGCGATCGGCGCCTGGCGAACGGAAGCGGTGGTGGCCGCCGGCGGCTACAAGACAGACACGGTTGCGGAAGACGCCGACTTGACAATGGCGCTGCTGCAAAACGGTTACAAGGTGGAGTACGAGGACCGCGCGCTGGCCTATACGGAAGCTCCGACCACGGCCAATGGACTGATGCGGCAACGCTTCCGCTGGTCATTCGGAATTCTGCAGGCGGTGTTCAAACACCGCTCGGCGTTTGCGCGCAAGGGTGCGCTGGGTTTTGTGGCGCTGCCCAATATTGTGATTTTCCAGATCCTGCTGCCGCTGGTGTCGCCGTTTATCGACATCATGTTCGTGGTGGGTTCGCTGAAGTACCTGATCTGGGATAAGCACTTCCACCCGGAGACGGCGGACCCGGCAAGCTTCCAGCAACTTCTCCTGTTCTTCCTGATGTTCCTGGTGATCGACTTCATCGCCTCGGTGATTGCGTTCTCGCTGGAGCGCAGACATGGCCGCGACCGCCGCGACTGGTGGCTGCTGGGACATGTGTGGCTGCAGCGCTTTGCCTACCGGCAGCTGTTCTCGATTGTGCTGATCAAGACGCTGCGGAGAGCCATCGACGGACGGCACTTCTCCTGGGACAAACTGGAGAGGACGGCAACCGTGACTGAGCCTGAGAAGCGGCGGACACTGGAAGTGGAGCCATAACGCTGGGCTGCCTCTTACGGAGGCAGCCACTTGCGTTTCACTTCGTTGCGGTGCGAATCTTAGAAGAACGTGTTTCGGCCAGTGCAAATCCCCACGAATGATTCCGGGAAAGAGTTCTCCGCATCCGCGCTCAAACTGCGCCTGCTCAAAAGCCTGAAGTGCACCACGAAATTCGAGAAGGCTGCGTGGGCGGGCGGCGCGCGGCGGATTGCCGGCGTGGACGAGGTTGGCCGCGGAAGCCTGTTTGGCTGCGTGGTGGCCGCGGCCTGCATTCTGAATCCGGAGGATCGCATACGCGGATTGCGGGACTCCAAGCTGCTGCCCGAAGAGGATCGCGATAAGCTTGCGGCGAGGATTCGTGCGCGTGCAATCGGTTGGGCAGTCGCCGAGGTCGATGTGGGCCGCATCGACCAGATCAATATTTACCACGCGAGCCTGCTGGCAATGAAGATGGCGGTGGAGCGGTTGAGCCCACGCCCGGACTTCCTGCTGGTGGACGCGGCTGTGCTGGACTTTGACTGTCCCCAACAAAAGATAATCCACGGAGACGCGCTGTCGGCTTCGATTGCGGCGGCATCCATATTGGCAAAGGTGCATCGCGACGCGATTCTGCGGACGTGGGATCCGATTTATCCGCAGTATGGGCTGGCTAGAAATAAGGGCTACTCAACGCCGCATCACAAGCGCGCGCTGTGCGAGTATGGGCCCTCTCCCATGCACCGCCAGAGCTACGCTCCTGTGGCCGCAGCGGGCGACCTGCAGCAGCGCCTGGATTTTTTGGACGAGGAAAGTGAATGTTGAAGCTGTTGTGTGTGACTGCACATCCCGACGACGAGGCGGGATGCTTTGGTGGAATCCTGGCGAAGTACTCCGAGGCGGGAGTGGAGTGCTCTGTCCTCTGCCTGACGGGTGGCGAGCGTGCGGCTAATCGCAACGGCATCAAGCCAGACGAGGAGTTGAAGGCACTGCGGCGCAAAGAATTTGCAGACTCCTGCCATCATCTCGGAGTAAAACACTGCGAGGTGTTCGACTACGCCGACGGCGCGCTGGATCGGGAGAATTTCCACGAAGTGACGGGCAAACTGGTGCATTCCATCCGCAGCCTGCGCCCGCATGTGATTGCCAGCTTTGGAGCCGAGGGCTACGTGACCGCTCATCCGGATCACGGCATGGCAGGACTGTTCACTTCGGCCGCCTTCCAGTGGGCGGCGCGCAAGACGCGCTACGCCGGCCAGTTGGAGGAAGGGCTGAAGCCGTGGCAGGCGGAGAAACTCTACTACGTCACCACCGAGTTTTCACTGCCGGAGCGGCCCGCGGTTTCCCTGGCACCGGTAACGGCGCGGGTCGATGTGGCTCCCTACATTGCACGCAAGATTGAGGCATTTGCCAAACACGCCTCACAGCTTCCTCTGCTGCCCATCTTTGAAAATGCGCAGCGCCAGGCGGGCGACCATGAACTGTTTCACCTTGTTGCAACCTCTGAGGTGACACCCATGGAGATGGAGACGGATCTTTTCGCGGGGATTCGCGCTTTATAGTGTTTTGAAATGGAAACGCCCTGAGGCATGCCTCAGGGCGTTCTGCTGCGCAATCGAGTTGCTTACATGCCGGGCATCTTCATCCCGGAGAGCCGCTTGGCAAAGCTCGGCTTGGACATGGACTTGAACATCTTGCGCATCTGCGCGTACTGGCGCAGGAGGTTGTTGACCTCGGGAACGCTGGTTCCGGAGCCGCGTGCGATGCGCTTGCGGCGCGAGCCGTTGATGGCCTCGTGATGATCGCGCTCATACGGCGTCATGGAGTTGATGATCGCTTCCACGCGGGTCAGTTGCCCCTCGTCCACTTTATTGCTGGCTTGCTGCATCTGCGCGAAAGGTCCAACTTTGGGCAGCATTCCAAGGATCGACTGTAAGGATCCCAGCTTCTTGACCTGGCGCAGCTGCTCGCGGAAATCGTCGAGCGAAAATCCATCGCCGCTCAGAGCCTTCTTGGCGAACTCTTCGGATTTCTTCTTGTCGAGCTTATCTTCGGCGCGTTCGATAAGGGAGAGGATGTCACCCATACCCATAATGCGTCCGACGATGCGGTCGGGATGGAAGGGCTCAATGGCGTCGTATTTTTCACCTACGCCGAGGAACTTGATCGGTTGTCCGGTGACGGCGCGAATGGAGAGCGCCGCGCCACCGCGGGCGTCGCCGTCCATCTTGGTGAGCACCACGCCGGTAAGAGTCAGTTTGTCATGGAACTCCTTGGCGGAGTTCACCGCATCCTGGCCGGTCATGGCGTCGGCCACGAAGAGCACTTCCTGCGGGTTCAGCAGGGACTTGAGCGACTGCATCTCGCTCATCAACTGGTCGTCGATGTGGAGGCGTCCGGCGGTATCGACGATAAGCACGTCGCAGCCGTTGATGATGGCATCGCGGCGCGCTTCCTTGGCGAGGCGGACGACGCTCTCGGTGTTGCTCTCCACGCCGGTGCCCTCGTAGAGATGGGAGCCGACAGCCTTGGCCACAACTTTCAGCTGCTCGCGCGCGGCAGGGCGATAAACGTCCACCGAGACGAGCATGGGGCGGTGTCCGCCCTTCTTGAACCAGCCCGCCAGCTTGCCGGAGGTGGTGGTCTTACCGGATCCCTGGAGGCCGGCCATGAGGACGACGGTGGGCGGCTGCGAGGCGAACTTGAACTTTGCGGTGTCGCGCCCGAGGGTCTCCACCAGTTCATCGCGCACAACCTTGATGACCATCTCCGCCGGAGACAGCGAGGTGAGAACCTCGGTGCCGATGGCTTTGACGCGTATGTGGTCGATCAGGTCCTTGACGACCTTGAAGTTAACGTCCGCCTCCAGCAGGGCAAGGCGGATCTCCTTCAAAGCTTCGTCCATGTTCTCCTCGGTCAGGCTGCCCTGGCCGCGAAGGTTCTTAAATGCGCGCTGAAGTTTGTCTGTAAGATTCTCAAACATCGGATAGGTCCGGGGAGCCGCGCAAGGCGGTCCATCTGTGAAGTTTTCTCTAATTGCAGCGGGCGTGCCCGCGAAGCCTCAGAATATCACGCCACGTGGGTAGCGGGTTCGGTGCCGGGATAGCTGTGAAGGCAGCGGCAAACCATGACCGAGCCAACCTGGCGGCCTTTGCGGTCAAGCACCGGGAAAGCTGTTGCTTCCACCGGGGAGGCCGTGCGCTCCTGCCGCACCAGCAGATTGACGCGGACGACTTTGCCCTCGTATGCGGCCTGGGCCAGCGGTAACTCCTGCGGGTCCAGCATGCGCTCGCCTTCGCAATCGAAGATTCCCATGGCTTCGGGGCAGTCATCCATACTGTTCTTTTCCATGTCAATCTCGCCAAAGAGCGTTCTTGCGGCGAGATTCGCATAGACCATCTGCCCGCAGGCGTCGCAGGCGATGACCGGTTCGGCCATCAGCGTGGTCACCGACAGGAGACGTTCGAGTTCGCAGGAAACGCTTCGCACGCTAGACCTTTCCAAAACCGGCAGCCGGGGACTTACAGGCCAGGCGCGCAACTATAACAGAACGCAGCGAACGCCCCAACACGTAAATTTTCAGCTCCAGGTGCGCATCGGGACAGGGGCAGGAATCGCCAGCAACTCACCGTCACGCGGAACCAGGACTGGTTTTTGCAATTCAATTGTAGATAGATGCCGCTTCAACTCGTCGCGGCGTACCCCGCAATGATTAATCGCCTCCATGTGGACGGCGATCACTTGCGACTCCGGCGCAAGTCGAGCGACTTCGGCGACCTCTTCGGCGGTCATGGTGATGGGGTCGCCCTCCAGAAAGCGTGCGCCGCCGCTGTTGACTACCACGACCTGGGGCGCAAAGTCCTTGAGCACCTTGCGAACCGCGGAACAGAGAATCGTATCTCCCGCAATGTAAAGCGACTCATCGGCGCGAGAGCGCAGGAGGTATCCGCTGACAGGGGCCATCTTCAGCCCGATTTCTCCCGTACCATGCTCGCCGGCCGTGCGCGCGATCGTAACAAGGCCGTAGGCGACGGCGCTGTGGACGGGGCGGACGTCGTTAAAGCCAAGCTCACGAAAAAACGCGATGTCCGGAGGCTGGCAAAGAATGCGCATCGAACGCGGAACCGAAGCCGAAGCGGCGGCGTCCCAGTGGTCGCGATGAACGTGGGTTACCAGAACGGCGTCCACGCCATTCAGCAACTCCGCGATCGGAAGCGGTAATGGCACGAGGGGGTTGGGCTGCTGGTCAGCGGAATTTGCGATCGGCGGCATGGAGCCCTTTTCCCCCAGCATGGGGTCAATCAGCAGGACCAAGTTATCAAAACGCACGCGCAAAGTGGCGTGCCGGATCAGTTGTATGTCCATGATTCAGTTTTCCTGTGTGAGTGTCTCAATTTTAACGGCAAGATCCCGTTTCGCTAAGCAAAATCGGCTCGCGGCATGATTTATCGAGGAACTTATCCAAAAACTTCCTTGGCTGCCAGCGCGGTGTTGACGTGAATCTTCACCGTGTCCTCTGGATCCTGTGCATAGCCCCCGGCCAGCGTGACCATGATGGGATAACCGTGGTCGCGGGCGAAGTTGAAGACCATGAGGTCGCGTTGCTTCAGACCGTCGATGGTCAGGGCAAGTCCGCCAAGTTGATCGCCTCCGTATGGGTCGGCTCCGGCGACATAGGAGATGAGTTCCGGTTCAAAGCGCTCCTGCGCGCGCCTCAGTGCGTGGTCCAGCCACTCCAGGTACGTAGCGTCGGTTGTACCGTCGGGCAGATTCACATCGATGGAGGAGGCGGGCTTGAAGTAGGGGTAGTTGCTCTCCTGATGGAGGGAGATCGTAAAAACGTCGCGGGTAGCACTGGTCTTCACGTGCGCCGAGCCTGATGGATTCAGCGACGAAGCGGAGGGGCGGGGAAATGGCTCAGGTTCTCCCGTGCCGAAGATTGCGGCAGTGCCGTTGCCTTGGTGCACGTCGCAGTCAATCACCATGGCGCGGGCAATTTGCCCGTCGCGCTGCATGCAGCGGATAGCCACCGCAATGTCATTGACCAGGCAGAACCCCTCGCCGTGGTCGGCAAAGGCGTGGTGAAAGCCGCCTCCAATGTGAATGCAGCAGTTGTTTCTCAGGGCCTGATCGGCAGCCATGATCGAGCCCCCGGTCATGTGCCAGAATGCCTCAACAAGTTCTTTGCTGTAAGGGACTTCCAGTTCCAGTTCTTCGCGCGTGCTCAGGGTTCCACGTTGCAGTTTGTCAATCCATAGGCGGGTGTGAACAAGCAGGAGATCGGCTTCCTGGCAGCGCGGCGCGGGAAGAAACGCGCTTTCGTTGAATGCTCCAGCCTGGAGGAGCCGTTCCTTAATTCCCCGGTATTTCCCGGAGTGGAAGACGTGATCGCCAATTGGGAGCGCCGATTTGTCGGAGTAAACCAGCCGCAAAGGAAGCGAGTTCATGAAAGTGGCAGTCCTGCACCCAGGTTCGGAAACAAAAGATCTCCGGGCAGGATTGTAATGCAATCAGGGTACTTTCTTATATTCATTCCCGTCCCTGAAAATGCTCGCCCCGCGCTCTGACCGATGCATCCGAGTATGCAATCGCATGAAAAGCAAACCGAAACCCGGAAGGATCGCCTGCAACTCAATGAGTTCGAGCCATCCCGAGGCCGAAGCCGGAGTTGTGATTTTGCCCCCTGCGCTGCGTTCTCAGCCGCCCCGAAGTAACTTCCAGCGTAAGCCAATCATCTCCATCAACGGTCGCGATGTCGAGAAACTGCCCCCATCCGCACCGAAAGCCGCTTGACCCTGCCCGCGTAGAACCTTCACAGGAGCGTTCGCGTAAAAGACTCAGAGCAGAGATTTCTGTGAATATTTAAATCGACTGATATAATATTGCAATTAGCTCTGCTATGCTCACACCAGGTGGCGAGCCACCAGAGCCACACGCGGGAGACTCATAATGCAGCATCGTTCCATACTGATCGCCTTAGTCGCAGTCCTGACTGGAGTTGCGGGTTCCTGCAAAAAGCCTGCCCAGGCTCAGGGCGGAATGCCAGCTTCGCCAGTGCAGGTCCAGAAGGTGGCATTGCAGCTGGTTGGGGACTCCACCGAATTCCTGGCGACACTGCAATCGCGCAACGCAGCGGTGCTCCAGCCGGAAGTAGAAGGGCAGATCACTAAGATTTTCGTCGTATCCGGCGCGCATGTAGAAGCAGGGCAGCCGGTCATGGAGATTGACCCGCGCCGCCAGCAGGCAACCGTGAACCAGCAGGTGGCGACCAGGCAATCACAGCAGGCGACGCTGGCCTTTAATCAGGCGCAGCTTGATCGCTCGCGGAAGCTATTTGAGGCCGGAGTCATCAGCCGCCAGGAGTTCGATAACGCGGTGAGCGCGCATGACGCCTCGAAGGCGAATGTCGAGGCCACCGACGCCTCGATCAACCAACAGCAGGTTCAGTTGCACTACTTCACGGTGCGCGCTCCGGCCGCTGGGACTATTGGCGACATTCCCGTCCGTGCCGGGGACCGCGTAACCAACACCACGGTTCTCACCACCCTGGATCGTGGCGGCGAACTGGAGGCTTACATCAACGTGCCCTCGGAACGCTCCGCCGACATACACAACGGAACAGTCGTAGAGCTGTTGAACGAAGATGGCACGCCGGCGCTTTCCACCAAGGTGAACTTTGTCTCCCCGCGGGTGGACACCGCCAACCAGCTCCTGTTGACCAAGTCGCCGGTGCCCAATGCGGATCACCGCTTCCGCAATGACCAGGTGCTGCACGCGAGAATTATCTGGAAGCAGATCAACAAGCCGATGGTTCCGGTGACGGCCACCTCCCGGCTAGGCGCACAGTCGTTTGTCTTCGTTGTTGGGCAGGGGCCGGCGGGTGCTGCTGCCCTGCAAAAACCCGTTAAGCTGGGCCCACTGGTCGGCAACAGCTATGTAGTGGAAGAGGGCTTAAACCCAGGCGACACCGTGATTATTGGCGGAACGCAGAACCTGATCGACGGAATGCCGGTAGTTCCCCAGGCATAAGCGCGGAGGAAGCACATTGTTCGTTAATTTTTTTATTCGGCGCCCGGTTTTTGCGACGGTCTGCTCGCTGCTCATTATTCTGGCGGGAGCCATTGCGATTCCTACGCTTCCGATCGCGCAGTTCCCCGTGCTTGCCCCGCCCCAGGTCACGGTAAGCGCTGGCTATACAGGCGCAAATGCCACGGCAGTGGAGAGCGGCGTGACCACGCTTCTGGAACAGGCCATCAATGGCGCGGAAGGCATGCGGTACATGTCGTCCAGCAGCGGCAATGACGGCTCCTCCTCGATTACCGCCACCTTCAAGCTGGACCGTAGCCTGGACATCGCAGCCGTGGACGTGCAGAACCGCGCTTCGACGGCGCAGGGCCGACTGCCCGGCGTGGTGCAGCAGACAGGCGTGGTCATCAACAAGAACTCTGGCTCGTTCGTAGTCGCCTTCGGCATCTTCTCTCCCGATAACCGCTATGATCCGCTGTTCATCTCCAACTACCTTGACGTGTACGTGCGCGATTCGCTGAAGCGCGTCCCCGGTGTGGGCGACGTGCTGATCTTCGGAGAGCGAAAGTACGCCATGCGACTGTGGATTGATCCGGTGCGGCTGGCCAAGCGCGGCCTTACCGCCCTGGATGTGACCAATGCGCTGGCGGAGCAGAACGTGCAGGTGGCTGCAGGTGCGATTGGCCAACCGCCTATTGCCGCAGGGCAGCTATATACACTCAGCGTACGCGCCGCCGGACGCCTCTCTGATCCGAAGGAGTTTGAGCGAATTGTATTGAAGCAGACCAAGGATGGGTCGCTGATCCAATTGCGCGACGTGGGGCGTGCCGAACTTGGGGCAGAAGATTACTCATCTAATTTGACCTTCGGCGGATATCCGGCCATCGGCATTGCTGTGCAGCAGCTCTCCAATGCGAACGCGCTGGACGTGGAGAAGGGCATCAAGGCGGAGATGGCCAGGCTCTCCAAGCAGTTCCCCCCGGGTTTGCAATATCAGGAGGCCTTCAACACGACGACCGCCGTGCGGGAGTCCATCAGCGAAGTGCTGAAGACCCTGGCTGAAGCAATCCTGATCGTGATTGTCGTCATCTTCTTCTTCCTGCAAACATGGCGCAGCACTCTGATTCCCGCAGTCACCATTCCGGTTTCGTTGATCGGCGCGTTTGCCTTCGTCAAGCTGTTCAATTTTTCCATCAATACCCTGACGCTGTTCGGCATTACGCTGGCAACGGGGCTTGTTGTGGACGACGCAATCGTGGTGATTGAAAATGTCGAGCGCCACATGGAGGAAGGGATTCACGATGCGCGGCGCGCAACTTCCATCGCGATGGGAGAGGTCACCAGCGCCGTAATCGCTACCTCCATTGTGCTGATCGCAGTGTTCGTCCCGGTGGCGCTCTTCCCGGGCACCACCGGACGGCTCTATCAGCAGTTTGCTCTCACAATCGCATTTTCCATCGCCGTGTCGGCGTTCAACGCCCTCACCTTGACCCCGGCGCTGGCGGCTCTCCTGCTGCGGCACACGGACCGCGAGGCGAATCCCATCTTCCGCACCTTCAACCGCGGAATCAGCGGCATCACGGATGGCTATCGCCGCCTGCTTACGCGTATGGAACACACCAAGACGCTGGTCGTGGTGCTCTTTATCGCCGGGCTGGCATTGACGGCATGGGTTTACAAATCCGTGCCTACGAGCTTTGTGCCGGACGAAGACCAGGGATACTTCATCGTGCTGGTGCAGGCACCGGACGCTGCTTCCCTGGAGTACACTTCCGCGGTCAGCGCGCGAGCCAGCGCCACCATCCTGAAACATCCGGATGTGGTTGCCGTTT
The DNA here is from genome assembly GCA_903832295.1 of uncultured Acidobacteriota bacterium. Taxonomy (GTDB): domain Bacteria; phylum Acidobacteriota; class Terriglobia; order Terriglobales; family Acidobacteriaceae; genus TOLSYN. The sequence continues at coordinate 18,904 of CAILAZ010000222.1, read as the reverse complement.
TCGCAGCGCCGGGCTTCAGCTTCAGCGGCACAGCTCCCAACCGCGGACTGATGTTCGTGAACCTCCAGCCAATCTCAAAGCGCAAGGGCGCACAGCACTCACTGGAGGCGGTGATCAACTCTCTCCGCGGGCCGCTCGGCTCCATAACGGAAGCGATGGTGATTCCGTTCTCACCACCGGCAATCGAGGGATTGAGCGCATTTGGCGGCTTCACCTTTGAATTGCAGCAGACCGCCTTCAGCACGCCAGAAGCGTTGGATGGAAACCTTCAGAAGTTCCTAGGTGCGGCACGCCAGCGTCCAGAGCTGTCGCCCATGTCGGTGTACTCCAGCTACACGGCACGCACTCCGCAGCTGCTGGTGGAGATTGACCGCGAGAAGGCCAAGAGCCTTGGAGTTCCGTTCTCGCAGATCAGCAGCACGCTGCAAACCTACATGGGCTCCGCCTATGTGAACGACTTCGATTTCAACAACCGCTCCTATCGTGCGTACGTGCAGGCAGACCAGCAGTTCCGTAATAATCCGGCAAACATCACCCAGTACTATGTACGCTCGGATACGGGAGTGATGGTTCCGCTCTCCAGCATCGTCACGCTCAAGAACACGTCCGGACCCAGCGTGATCAGCCACTACAACCTCTTCCGTTCGGCGGAAATCAACGGCGCCGCTGCTCAGGGGTACAGCTCCGGACAGGCGCTGGCAGCCATGGAGGATGTCGCGCACAAAGTTCTGCCAGCTGGATACTCGTTTGAATGGACAGGGCTTGCGCTGGAAGAAATTCAATCTGGCAACCAAGCTTTTCTGCTCTTCGGATTGGGATTGCTGGTGGTTTACCTTGTGCTGTCGGCGCAGTATGAAAGCTTCGTTCTGCCGTTCATCATCCTGCTCTCGGTGCCCATGGCAATTCTGGGAGCCCTGGGGGCGCAGTCTCTGCGAGGCCTGCAGAATGACGTTTACTGTCAGATCGGGCTCGTCATGTTGATCGGCCTCGCCAGCAAGAACGGCATTCTGATCGTCGAATTTGCGGAGCAGTTGCAGCGCAACGGCATGGAACTGTTTGCCGCCACGGTGGAAGCTGCCCGTCTGCGCCTGCGTCCCATCCTGATGACCTCCGTTGCGTTCATCCTCGGCGTGCTTCCGCTGGTGTTTGCTTCCGGCGCAGGCAGCGCGGGGCGGCACTCGGTGGGTACCACGGTTTGCGGAGGCATGTTTGTCTCGACCTTCCTCAACCTCTTCCTCATCCCGATTCTCTATGTAATTGTGCGCAGCCTGATTCCTATGCCCCGGCCGGAAACGCCAGAGCCGGAGGCCGCACAGTAGAACTGGACAAGCGTTGCCCAGGGCGCGGAGAGATCCGCGCCCATTCCTTGGTGCCCATGCTTGTGCCGACTATACTGGTCCACATCGTGCGATTCTCACCCGTCCCTTCGCTGGAAATCCAACGCCCTAACGGCATCGGCCTCACAGCGCTTGCAATGGCCGTGTTTGCGATTGCAGACTGCGCGAGCTTTCTGCGTCGGCTATCGGGTGGAACGCTCGCTGCTTTGGCAAGCACGCAAAATCTCCCGCATGCGATAGGCGGCCTGGTTGTGCTCGCCCTTGCGTTCACCACTCTGTGGAATTACTGGAAGGGAGCCGCGTGGGCTCGCATCATCGTGCTGGTTTTCTCCGTTGGGATCGCGGTCAGCGAGTTCTCAACCATGATCGACAATCATGGGAGCCTGGCGGCGGCCATGAGCCAGCCAGTGGTATTCCTGAAGTTCGCGCTTGCGCTATTTCTGGTTTACTGGCTCAACACGCTGCCTCTTCGGGGATACTTCCGTGGCGCGCCTTCCGCAGCCGATCATCTTCATCAGCATCTTGCGGGCAAGCTCTGCACCGACGTGAAGCGCCATGCCGGAGCAACCGGCAGCGAGTGGCATCTTGCTTTCGAGCATGACTCTGAACTGGTCTTGTTCTGTCCCTGGAGAATTGTGCTGGATGAAAATCTCGCGTTTGCCAGCAGTGCAGTAGCGGAGGATATTGAGGGGAGCCAGCAACCGCGGCAGCTATTACAGAACCTCCGGGTCAAAGCCGTTCGCGTCGCGCCCCGCACCTCCGATCTCATCGTTGCTTTTGAGATGGGCCTGGAACTGCAAACCTGGAGCGATGCCCCGAATACGCAGCAATGGGCTTTTTCCAACCCGCTGCTCAGCGTCACCGCTGGCTCCATCGGGCTTGTCACCCGGAACATCAAGGCACACAATTCGGCGGAAGACTCCATCACCGACGACTAACACTTCGCGCGTGTGCTAGGATTTCAATGTGCGGTATCTTCTTCCGTGCACAGTCGGGGCGTAGCGCAGCCTGGTAGCGCACCTGCCTTGGGCGCAGGGGGTCGTAGGTTCGAATCCTATCGCCCCGACCATTTTTCTCCAAAACCAATCCATGCACCATAGGTGAGCTCCTTTCTTAAACTCTCTTTTCAAGGCGCTCTCTCCTGCCATCGTTCCTCCATGCGGTAAACTTTGAACTTCTGGCCCGATTGTCGCGAGGATTGCGTTTCGCTTTGGCTTCCATACGTCTTTCTAACTTGCGTTGGAGAAAGAGGTTTTCGTGCGCCGTTCCGCTCACGTTTCGTTTCTGGTTCTCATCTTTTTCGCTCTAGCCCAGATGTCTTGCTTGGCTCAGGTCAATGCACAGTCGGAGAAACCTGCTTCAGCATCGGTGCGCCACGGCTTGCTCGCGCTCGATGAGGACCTCCAAGCCCTGGCGGAGCGGGTTGGCCCTTCAGTGGTCACCATTGAAGTCACCGGCCTTACCACGGTGCAGGATCCCACCACCCGGCAGACCAACTACATCGCCAAGGAGCAGGGTGTCGGGTCCGGCATTATCGTCGATCCTTCGGGTTACATTCTCACCAACGCTCACGTGGTTGAGCACGCAACCTCCGTCTCCGTTTTCGTATATCGTCACCGCAACAAGGATGGCAGCATCGAGGATGCCGAGCGATTTTCCGCAAAGATACTGGGCCGTGATGCCATGACCGATATCGCGCTGCTGAAGGTGGAAGCTACGGCGCTGCCTGCGCTCAAGCTCGCCGATTCCAGCCTGGTCCATGTCGGCCAGCTTGCCCTCGCTTTTGGCAGCCCGCTAGGGCTGCAGAACACGATGACTCTCGGCGTCATCAGCTCAACCCAGCGCCAGCTCAACAGCGCAACCCCGGTCGTTTACCTTCAAACCGACGCTGCGATCAATCCAGGGAACTCCGGCGGCCCGCTGGTGGATATCAACGGACAGGTCATCGGCATGAACACGATGATCGCCTCGCAGTCCGGAGGCAGTGAGGGCGTCGGCTTTTCCATCCCTTCCAACATGATCCGCTTTGTATATGAGCAACTGGTCAAGCACGGGCACGTGCGTCGCGGAGCGCTCGGCATTGTTGCCCGCGACATCACGCCCACTCTCGCAGCGGGGCTCGGTCTCAGTCAGCAGAGTGGCATTATTCTGGAAGACGTGGTGCCGAACTCCTCTGCGGATCACTCGGGCCTGCATTCAGGAGACATCGTCCTGGCCCTTGACGGAAAAGCATTCCAGGATCCGCGTGCGCTTTCCGTCCTGCTGTTTCAGAAGAAGATCGGCGACATCATCGCCTTCAAAGTTCAGCGGGGCAAAGATACCCAGACCATCAATGTCCCTGTGACCGAGCGCGAAGGTGATCCCGAGAGTATTCTCGACCCCACGCAGTCTGCCGGAAACATCGTCCCCAAGCTCGGTATCGTCGGCATCCAGATCACCGACTCTGTTGCGCAACTGATTCCGCCCACTCGCATCCCGGGCGGCATCCTGGTAACCGCGCTGACTGCTGGTGGCAACGCCTCTCTGTTTGGCCTCCAGGCGGGAGACGTCCTCCACATGCTCAACCGCACCCCGCTCGATACCCTCGACACTCTTCGGCGAGGATTAGCAGCCTTAAAGCCCGGAGATCCCGTCGTGTTCAGCATTGAGCGCCAGGGGCAGTTGAACTACATCGCATTCGACAATCCCGAGTAGCTGACAGCCGGGTAGCAGCGCGGTCCGGTTCGCTCTGCTACCCGCAACCATATCCGCGCATCCAAACTCACCAGAGGTTTGGCATGAGCAAAAACATCGAAGAACGCGGATACAGCAACGCCGATGTCCTGGTCTCCACCGACTGGGTCGAACATCATCTGAAAGACCCCCAGGTTCGCATCGCCGAATCCAATGAAGACCCGCTCCTCTATAGTTCCAGCCACATTCCCGGAGCGGTCGAAATCGACTGGACCCGGGACCTGAACGACCCTGTGCGCCGCGACTACCTGGGACGCACAGCCTTTGAAAAACTGATGCGCAGGATTGGGGCCTCGCCAGACACCACCATCGTTCTTTATGGCGACAAGAACAACTGGTGGGCTACCTACGCTTACTGGATTCTGCAACTCTTCGGACACACAAATGCGAAGATCATGGACGGCGGCCGCCTGAAGTGGATCAAGGAAAACCGCCCAGTCTCGCGCGACCTTCCGCACTATCAAGCCAGCAGCTACCATGCTTCCGAGCGCGACGACTCGCGTCTCCGCGCATTCCGCGATCAAACGCTTCAGCACCTCGAACAGAAGCGGCCCATGATTGACGTCCGTAGCCCGGAGGAGTTCCGCGGGGAACGGCTCCACATGCCGGACTATCCTAATGAGGGCGCGCTGCGTGGAGGCCATATTCCCGGTGCACGGAACATTCCATGGGGTCGCGCGGTCAATCAGGAGGATGGCACATTCAAGGACGCGGCCGAGTTGCGGAAGATATACACCGAGGAGAACAAGCTCCGTCCTGAGGACGATGTCATCGCCTACTGCCGCATCGGCGAGCGCAGCAGCCACACGTGGTTTGTGCTCAGCTATCTGCTCGGCTTCTCCAAGGTGCGCAATTACGACGGAAGCTGGACCGAGTGGGGGAATCTCGTGAATGTTCCGGTCGAAAACCCCAGCGCCGAGGCAAGGGATGAAGCCGCTGCCTGAGAAGCTCGAGCGCCTCCTGGCTACCCTGGAGGCGCTCGAGCGCAGCGATCGAATTCAGTTGCTGATCGATCTGGCGGGCACATTCCAGCCTGTCCCCGCGTTCATCGCCCAGCGCCCATTCCCGCCGGAGCGGCGTGTCCCGGGATGTGAATCAGAGGCATACGTCTGGCCGGTGCCTTCCGATGGCACCCTCAAGTTCTACTTTGCCGTCGAAAATCCCCAGGGAATTTCCGCCATGTCGCTGGCCGCCATCCTCGCGGACACTCTCTCCGGAGTATCTCTTGAAGCAGTCGCTGCTGTCCCTGCCGACGTGATCTATAGGATCTTCGGGCGCGAACTCTCCATGGGGAAATCGCTGGGGCTGATGGGAATGGTCAACATGGTTCGCGCTGCGGCCCACCACGAACTGAAGGCCGCTGAGAAAGACTGAGGTATATCCCGCGCAGTGCAACCCCGCTGCTCTGCAAACCACCTCAATACATTGAGGTGAATCAACATGAAACGACTCTTGCTTGTAAGCTCACTCCTTGTGCTCTCGTCGCTCCTGATGTTTGCTCAATATCAGGGTCAGAGCAGCGCAAGCAGCAGTGCCGACACCAACCAGACCGTGCAGGGCTGCCTCTCCGGATCTGACGGAAATTACACTCTCACTGACAAATCTGGCACTGCATACCAGCTCACCGGAGACACTTCCAAGCTGGCAAACCACGTGGGCCACACCATACAAATAACCGGAAACTCTACAACCGCGAAGTCAAGCACAGGTTCAGCGGGAGGCAACTCGATGAGCGGAGCCACCGACACTCACGCCACCTTGAACGTGACATCGTTCAAGCACGTTTCCACATCCTGTGACAGCTCGCACTAGGCTGTGAGATTTACCTCTCCGGCTTCAAGATCGGGAGCGGGGTATCCGGCGTGGAATGCATGTCCAGGCCAAGTTCCAGCTTCGCGGCCTCGGACATGCGCCCCGGCGTCCATGGCGGATCAAACACGACTTCCACGCCTACCTCGAGCACGCCAGATAAAGCTCGAAGCTTGCGTTCCACCTCGGACTTCAGAACATCCGCCATGCTGCATCCCGGAGCGGTCAAGGTCATTCTGATTGAAACCCTGTACTCACCATCAGCCAGCGGCGCGACCTCGCATCCATAGATCAAACCCAAATCTGCAATATTGACCGGAATCTCGGGGTCAAAGATCGTCCGCAACTCACTCCATGCGGCTGCTTCCAGCGAGCTCAATTCACTCATGTGAGGTCTCCCGGGGGAGTCCGGTGCCCGCAAACTGTTTTACATAACGGCGTACCAGTTCTTCCATTCGCGCGCGCACCGTACCCTCCTTCATCCGCGCCGTGCACTCACCGGCAAAGGCGCGCAGCAGAAGGCCGCGGGCCGACACCTCGTCAATGCCGCGAGACCGCAGATAGAACAGTGCCTCCTCGTCCATCTGCCCGATCGTTGCTCCATGGGTGCACTTCACATCATCCGCGTGAATTTCCAATTGCGGTTTGGTATCGATTCGCGCGTCGTCAGAGAGCAGCAGGTTTCGGTTTGTCTGCTTCGCGTCGGTCTTCTGCGCCGCTTTGTGCACAATAATCCGGCCGTGGAAGACGCCGCGCGCGTGACCGTCCAGAATTCCGTTATAGAACTGGCGGCTCCCGCAGTGCGGACTCGCGTGCTCCACTACCATGTAGTTATCCAGGTGCTGATCCTCGCTGCCTACGAAGAGTCCGTTGATCAGGCACTCTCCGCCTTCGCCTGCCAGCACCGGGTGCACGTTGTTGCGTACGAGCGCCCCACCCATCAGCAACGAGTGCGACGCCACGTTCGAACTGCGCTCCTGCTGGATCCGCAGCGTAGAAATGTTGTAAGTCCGTGCCTGCTCGCGTTCAATCCGGTAGTGCGACACCGCGCTATTCTCGCCTGCAACGAGTTCAGTCACCGCATTACAGAAGATCGAACCGCCGCCGAGCGACACATATTCCTCCACCACCGTGCACTCGCTTTCGGCCTCCACAACAATCAGGTTTCTCGGGTGATTCATCACGGGAGTCTCAGCCGTCGAAACGAACAGCAGGTGAATAGTCTCCTCCATGATCGTTCCCCGGGAGATGTGCACCAATGCGCCATCTTCCGCAAATGCCGTGTTCAGGGCGCAGAAGCTGTCGTGCGATGGGTCCGCATAATGCCCCATGTGCTGTTCAACAAAGCCTGCATCGTTCTCCAGCGCTTCCGCCAGTCCACCGGCTGTCGCTCCCGCTTGCATCTCGCCAATCACTGAGAGATCACGTGCAAAGCGACCGTTCAGAAATACCAGCGTGCAGCCCACATCCTGCATGAGCCAGGGGCGAATCTGTTCACGGGAAACGCTCCCTCGCTCAGCCAGCCGGAAGTTCGTCTTCCGAATTGCAGAAACATCGGTGAATCGCCAGTCCTCGTCGTGCGCAGTGGGGAATCCCGCGGCACAGAACCGTGCAAACGCCGCGCGCCGCGACTCACGCAACCAAGCGAGTTCTCTGCCGGCCGCGCCATTCTCGAATTCCGCGAAGCGCTCCAGGTAGTGCGGCGCCGTCTCAATTGCAGTGGTCATTTAATTCACTAGGCCGCGGAGGTGCTGGCTTCCATAGAACCATATCCCGTCTCTTCCAACTCACGCGCCAGCTCCGGCCCGCCCGAGCGCACGATTCTTCCATCCACCAGCACATGAACGAAGTCAGGGACGATGTAGTCAAGCAGCCGCTGGTAGTGTGTCACCACCACGATCGCTCGCTCCGGCCCGCGCATCGCATTGATGCCTTTGGCCACCACTCGTAGCGCATCAATATCCAGCCCGGAGTCTGTCTCGTCCAGAATTGCCAGCTTGGGCTCCAGCACGGCCATCTGGAGGATCTCGTTCCGCTTCTTTTCGCCACCGGAGAAGCCTTCGTTTACCGAGCGATTCATCAGCTTGTCGTCCATCTCCAGCAGCCTCAACTTTTCACGGAACATCGGCAGGAACTCCATCGCTGACATCTCTTCCAGCCCGCGCGCCTTGCGCATCGCATTCACTGCCGTACGCAGAAAATACGCATTGCTGATCCCCGGCACCTCCACGGGATATTGGAACGCCAGGAATACGCCCGCCCATGCCGCCTCCTCCGGTTTCATCGCCAGCAGATCTTCTCCATTCAGCAGTGCTTCGCCCGAATTCACCTCGTAGGCATCTCGCCGCGAAAGCACCTGCGCCAGCGTGCTCTTGCCGGAGCCGTTCGGCCCCATAATTGAGTGCACCTCGCCAGCGTTTACCTGCAGATCGATCCCCTTGAGAATCTGGTGCCGATCCACGCTCACGTGCAAATTCCTGATCTCCAGCAATGGGCTCTTCATCCGACGCTGCCTTCCAGGCTCACGCTCAATAACTTCTGCGCCTCTACTGCAAACTCCATCGGAAGCTCCCGGAAAACGCGTTTGCAGAATCCATTCACAATCATCGATATGGCATCCTCACCCTTGATTCCACGCTGGCGCAGGTAGAACATCTGGTCCTCGCCAATTTTTGAAGTGGAAGCCTCATGCTCCATTTTCGCCGAGGAGTTTCGGACCTCGATATAGGGGAAGGTATGAGCCCCGCACTTGTCGCCAATCAGCAGCGAATCGCACTGCGTGTAGTTCCGCGCTCCCACGGCGCCTTTCATGATCTTTACCTGTCCACGGTAGGTATTCTGGCCATGTCCGGCGGAGATCCCCTTGGTCACGATGGTGCTCTTCGTGTTCTTTCCAATGTGAATCATCTTCGTGCCGGTGTCCGCCTGCTGATAATTGTTGGTTAGCGCCACCGAGTAGAATTCGCCCACGGAATTGTCGCCCCTCAAAATGCAACTCGGATACTTCCAGGTAATCGCAGATCCAGTTTCCACCTGCGTCCATGAAATTTTGGAATTCACTCCCTCGCACTTCCCGCGCTTGGTTACGAAGTTGTAGATTCCCCCCTTGCCCTCTCGGTCTCCCGGATACCAGTTCTGCACCGTGGAGTATTTGATCTGCGCATCGTCGAGTGCCACCAATTCGACTACCGCCGCGTGCAACTGGTTCTGGTCGCGAATAGGAGCTGTGCAGCCCTCCAGGTAGCTCACGTATGCGCTCGCATCAGCAACAATCAACGTGCGCTCAAACTGTCCGGTCTCCGCCGCATTAATCCGGAAGTACGTCGAGAGTTCCATAGGACAGTGAACATCCCTGGGCACGTACACAAACGAGCCATCCGAAAACACGGCAGCGTTCAAGGCTGCAAAGAAATTGTCGGTGTAGGGAACCACCGAGCCCAGGTACTTTCGCACCAGTTCGGGATGCTGTTGCACCGCCTCGGAGAACGAGCAGAAGATCACCCCGGCCTCTCGAAGCTTCTCCTTGAATGTTGTCACCACAGAAACGCTGTCGAACACTGCGTCCACCGCCACCCCGGCTAACCGCTTCTGTTCATCCAGGGGGATTCCCAGCTTCTGGTAGGTCGCCAGAATCTCCGGGTCCAACAACTCCAGGCTTTCGAGCGCCGGCTTCTGCTTCGGGGCTGAGTAGTAAACCATATTCTGGTAGTCGATTGGCCCGTAACGAATATTGGCCCACTTCGGCTCTGCGGACGCGCGCTCAAGCGATGCCCAATGCCGGTATGCTTTCAGTCGCCACTCCAGCATGAACTCCGGCTCATGCTTCTTTGCAGAGATCAGCCGCACCATCTCTTCATTCAATCCCTTTGGTACGCTCTCCGACTCGATCTCGGAAACAAATCCCCACTTGTACTCCCGTTCTGCCAGTTTCCGAATCGCGTTCACATTCGAGCTCATGCACCCTCCAGCCGCACTCGCAGCTTTAGATGCCCCCCGACAATACTTGGGATCAACCAGCCCTGTTTTGCCCTGCAAAGCACCTCTGAGAGGAAAATTCTGTTCTTGGTAACTGAAAATGATATTACGTAAGTGAATGCCTATAAATCGTTTTGAAGCAAGAGGCGCGAGATTTAGGCCATATACTACTTGATTTCTCGGGTGTAACGCCTGTGTTACCTTCCGGCGTCGAATTCGAAATAACTAGTTGATTACAAACAGAAAATCTAACAGTGGTGCTATACTGAAACTCCGCCGAATAAGTGCTATTTAGCTCTCAGGTTGGACTATGGCTCAACTTTGGCAAGGACAACAACGCGAAAATTTCGTTAGAAAACCCTCATCAGGTTGGCTAATCTCTTGTTGCGGCTACTTACCGCTCGGAGATCACCATGATTCGTGCCACCCTGATTATCGCTGCCCTTCTCGCCCTTGCTCTGTCCACCAACCCCGCGCCTCAGCCGCAGACTTCCATCCTGCAGGATCCGCCGGCGTGCGACAGGGGCCTTTGCACCAAGTAGAGTCGTGGGGTGCAGTATGAATATCTACCTGCACCCGGCCCTCACCTTGTTGTGGTGCGCCATCGTTTTGGCGAAATTGAATCTGTTCGGCATCCAGATCCTGCGCCCTGCACGCGCAAGACATTTGCTGTTTGCATTTTTTGTGTTGTTCTCGGCGGTCAGGTCGGCGGCACTCATTGCCCTCTCAGCAATGCGGAATGGCTCGGTCTATCAGGAAACTATGATCTGGACCGAGTCCGTGATTTTGTGGCTCATCGCGGCAATCGCGCTGCAGTGCTTCTGGTCGGTGTTTTTCGTGCCCGTGCGTGTGATGCCCAAGGAACTCCTAATCCAGTTTGTTGGGTTGCTCATTGTCCTTTCGGTCGGTCTATTCGCGCTATCGGAAATGCGATCCCGTGGTCGGTCTGAGTTAATCGAGAGACGGTCCGTGCACATCTGGCTGGCTGGCGTCTTTTGGCTCATCTCAATCTACGCGAACAAGCTGAACATCCCTTGGCGCCCCAGGACATACGGCATCGGCCTTGGGTTCATCTTCAGTCTCACCGCCAGTGCGGTGATCTCCGTTTTCCTGGCGGATTTACCCGCCTTCTTTATTCCGTACTCCTTCGCGCCTATTCTGCTCACTGAGGCCATCACCGCAGGCATCTGGACTTACTTCTTCTTGATGCCTGAGAACGGCTCTATTTCTCGCCCGCTCAACACTTCGATTCACTCCAGCACCGCCCACAGTTCTTAAACAAATACAGAGATAGAACGAAACAGCGCCGCCCATGGGCGACGCTGTTTCGTTTAGATATCTGGAGCCGACGACCGGAATTGAACCGGTGACCTGTCGATTACGAATCGACTGCTCTACCAGCTGAGCTACGTCGGCGCTGCCTTTCCTATAGTAAAGGGAGCTTCGTATTTTCGTAAAGAGCAGCAGTCATCATTGTGCCGCTGACAGTGCGCATTCGCGCAATCTGCATTCCTTTTTGTGCACTTGTGTCATCGCCCTCCTGCTTGTCAAGTGTATTATCAGATTCCCCTTGCATTTTCTTGCCTGCGCTCGACATAATGCTGACGAACGGCGAACATCAAAAAACTGTGACTCAATTCGAGCGTTCAGATTTACTCAGGATCCTTCGCATCACGGCACGGCAACTCAGCGGATGGCAACGCGCTGGGCTGGTCGCCGTCGGCGAATCCTTTTCCTTTTTCGACCTCCTCCAGATCAAGAAAGTCCGCGACCTGCGTGCCAAGCGTGTCAAGAGCGCGACCATCCTCGCTTCCGTTCAGGCCATGCAGGCCCGCGTCGCAGGCATGGAGAATCCCTTTCTGGAGGCGGGTTCCTTCTCCTTCGGTTCCCGTGTTGCCTTCCGCACCGAGGGGCGGGCCATCGATCCCATCGATGGTCAGTTCATCCTGGATTTCACTGACTCCGGTCAGGTGGTGGAGAAGAGCGAGCGTCTTCGTCCCATGGCAGCCCCTGAGTCGGTGAATGATCTCTTTGCCCGGGGGGTCTCGCTTGAGGAAGATCCCGCCAGCGCGGAGGAGGCAATGTCCAGCTACCGAAAGGTCCTCAAACTCGATCCCACTTACGCCCCCGCGCACATCAATCTCGGCACTCTCTGTTACAACCAGTCGGACTACGAACTTGCCGAAGAACACTACCGTAAAGCCATCGAGTGCGACCCGCGTTATGCGCTCGCTTACTTCGACCTCGGCAACGTGCTCGATGAAACCCAGCGCCTTTCCGAGGCCATTGCAGCATACAAGGCCGCCCTGCAACTTGCCCCCACCTATGCGGATGCCCACTACAATCTGGCGCTTGCCTATGAGCGCTCCCGCCAGCCCCGTCTCGCCATAAAGCATTGGCGCGCCTATCTCAAACTGGATGCGCAGGGCCCGTGGGCCGTGCATGCACGCGCCCAGTACAAGAAGCTTCTGGAAGCAGAGAAGCTCAAAGTAGTCTATCGGCGGTAGCTCTTCCTCTCGCAACATCTCGATCCATCCTCCTCCAAAACTGATACAATCGCCGGTCTGTCACATTCACCAACAAGCGAGGCCGCGAATTTCCTATGACAACCACCGCTGGGCGTGAACTAATGCCGCAACCGTTGCTTGCCTTGACCGAGGACGAGCAGCTTTTTCGCGATAACATCCGAAAGTTCGCCGAAGAGTCGATCAAGCCTCTTGTAAAAGAGATGGACGAACGTGGCGTGATGGATCATTCCCTGGTCGAGCAGTTCCACCAGCTCGGCCTTATGGGCATTGAAATTCCCGAGCAGTACGGTGGTGGTGCGGGCACCTTCTTTGAAGCTATTCTCGCTGTCGAGGAACTCTCCCGCGTCGATCCGTCGGTCGGTGTCCTCGTCGATGTGCAGAACACCCTGGTCAACAATGCGCTCATTCGCTGGTGCACCGAAGAGCAGAAGCAGCGCTACCTTCCCAGGATGGCCTCCGAGTGGGTCGGCTCCTACGCCCTGAGTGAGGCGGGCAGTGGATCTGACGCCTTCGCCCTGCAGACGCGCGCCGAAGACAAAGGCGACCATTGGCTGCTAAACGGCCAGAAGCTCTGGATCACCAACGGCAAGGAATCCGATCTCTTCATCATCATTGCCACGGTCGATCCCGCAGCCGGATACAAGGGTATTACCGCCTTCATCGTGGAGAAGAGCTTCCCCGGCTTCACCGTCGGCAAGAAGGAAGACAAGCTCGGCATCCGCGCCTCCAGCACAACCGAACTCATCATGGATGACTGCCGCGTCCCCAAGGAAAATCTACTCGGCGAAGTTGGCAAAGGCTACAAGATCGCCATTGAGACGCTCAACGAAGGCCGCATCGGCATCGGTGCCCAGATGCTCGGCCTTGCCCAGGGAGCATGGGAGGGCGCAGCCAAGTACGCGCAGGAGCGCAAGCAGTTCGGCCAGCCGCTGGCCAACTTCCAGGCAGTCGCCTTCCAGCTTGCGCAGATGGCCACCGAGATTACAGCCGTCCGACTCATGGTTTACAACTGCGCCCGCATGAAGGACGCTGGCATCCCGTTCCTCAAGGAGGCCGCCATGACCAAGCTGTACTCCTCCCAGATCGCCGAGCGCGTTGCCTCGCAGGCAGTAGAAATCTACGGAGGCTTCGGCTTCACCAAGGACTATCCGGCCGAGAAGTTCTTCCGCGACTCCAAGATTGGCAGCATCTATGAAGGAACTTCCAACATGCAATTGATGACCATCGCCAAGCTCAGTCTCGGCGGAAAGTAGTCTCTCCCCGATTCCCGGGCGATGATGCCGTAAACTTTAAGTGTCATGTCAGGCTTCAGGGAATCGGGGCATTCTTTCAACGAGGAAACAGCCGACGCACTACTCGCGGCTGGGCAGTCTGGTAACAGGCGGGTGGTCAGTGTATCCCGGCACGGCGGTAATGACACGCGTGCCGTCATCGCAGTCACTCTCGCCGGCGTCGCCGCGTTCTTCAACCTCTACGCGACCCAACCGCTGCTGCCCCTCTTTGAGCAGCTCTTCCACGCTTCCAAGGCCGAGGTCGGACGCACGGTCAGCGCTGCCACCCTTGGAGTGGCTCTCTCTGCGCCCTTCTGCGGAGCCCTTGCCGAGCGCGTCGGCCGCCGCAAGGTCATCGTCCTCGCCACATTTCTTCTCGCGCTGCCGACGATTCTCGCAGCGACCTCCAACAGCCTCACACAGTTTGTCTTCTGGAGATTTCTTCAGGGCATCGTCATGCCGGGAATCTTTGGCGTTACCATCGCCTACATTGCCGAAGAGTGGCCGAGGCACCGCATTCCGCAGGTCGTATCCATTTACGTCAGCGGCACCGTGCTTGGTGGATTCTTGGGCCGCATCTTCACCGGCGTGGCTGCCACCCACCACCTTTTTCCGTTCATCGCTCCCAGTTGGCGCAATGGCTTCGCCGCTATCGGAGCCCTCGACATCATCTTCGGGTTCCTGCTCTGGCGCTGGTTGCCCCCGGATTCCCCTCTCCCGGAAGGTTCCGATGAGGAGACCAACGTCACTCGCCATCTCCGCAATCCCCAACTGCTTGCCACCTACGCCGTGGGATTCAATGTGCTCTTCACCCTGGTGGCAACTTTCACCTACATCACTTTCTATCTCGCCGCTCCGCCCTTCGGCCTTTCCCCCGCTGAACTCAGCGCTCTTTTCATGGTCTATCTTGTGGGACTCATCATCACGCCCTTTGGAGGCATCTGGATCTCAAGGGTCGGATCGCGTGCCGCTCTCATCGGCTCGGTCATGGTCGGCATCGTCGGAGTCCTGCTCACCCTTGTCTCCAGCCTCCCGGTCATCCTCTTTGGACTTGTCCTCTGTTCCTCTGGTGTCTTCGTCTGCCAATCTGCTTCCACCAGCTATATCCAACGGGAAGCACAGTCCGGTGGCCGAGCCTCCGCCGCCGGTTTATACGTCATGTTCTACTACATCGGTGGCAGCTTTGCTGGAGTCCTCCCTGGAATGCTCTGGCGCTTCGGCCAGTGGAAAGCCTGTGTTACCCTCATCGTCTGCGTGCAACTGATCACCGTGGCAATCGCGGGAACAATCTGGAAGGGCAAGGAAGCTTGACCCGCGTGCCAACAAAGAAGGAACTATGAAGAGATTTTTCCTCCTCCTCTCCATCTGTTGCATGGTTGCCTCCGGGACTGCACAGGAAATCGTCGTTGCTGCCGCATCTGATCTCTCGTCGGTCTTCCCGCAGATCGCCGCCGGCTTCGAGAAGGAGACCGGTAAGAAGGTCAAGTTCAACTTCGGCTCCTCAGGGCAGTTCCTCCTCCAGATCGAAAACGGCGCTCCGTTTGATCTCTTCTTCTCCGCGGATATCCAATATCCCCAGCGTCTTGAATCCGAGGGTCTCATCCAACCCGGCTCGCTCTATCGCTATGCTGTCGGGAAAATCGTCCTCTACGTCCCTGCGAATTCACCGCTCGATCTCACCCAAGGATTGCGTGCGCTGCTCTCGCCCAAAGTCAGCCGAATCGCCATTGCGAATCCCCAGCACGCCCCCTACGGACGCGCCGCCGTCGAGGCTCTCAGGAAAGAGGGCCTGTATGATGCGCTGCAAGGCAAATTTGTATTTGGAGAAAACATCTCCCAGGCGGCCCAATTCGTTCAGTCTGGCAACGCCGATGCGGGTATCGTCGCTCTCTCCCTTGCTCTCGGCTCTGCCATGAAGTCTGCCGGACGATACGTGGAAATCCCGGCCTCCGACTATGCGCCTCTCGAGCAGGCTGCCGTGATTCTTAAATCGTCCCGTGACAAGGACACTGCCGCCGCATTTCTCGCCTATCTTCACCGGCCCACTGTAATCGCCCAGCTCGCAACCTTCGGATTCTCCATGCCTTCGCGAACGCGCTAACGCCTGCATCCGAAGCGCAGAACGATTCCGGACATCGGTAACATTTTTGATTTGTTTTCTTGAGACTACAATTCACGGAGGGAGAAGCGAGGAATTGGAAAACTCCCGAAGTTTTCACCCATCTGGGGGGTACCTAACCTGAGAACAGTCGCCATACTGGTTTAAGCGGTTGCTCTTTCCTTTTCATCAGCAGCCCGAGTGCTTCGAAAAGGACCTCCTAGAGGGGGCCGGGTCTCACCCGGCCTCATTTTTTGTTCATCAAAGCAATCGCGACGCGCCAGGAGGATGCAATGAGACCTCCCGCTTGGCTGTTCAATCCTTTCCCCATCGCTTGAACGCCAACACTGCATTCAGGCCGCCAAAAGCAAACGAGTTAGACAGTGCAAACCCCGCTTGTCTCTGGCGTGCGACGTTCGGAACCACATCGAGATCGCACTCAGGATCGCTTTCCGTGTAATTCACCGTTGGCGGCAGCACGCCTTCGCGCAGGGCCATCAGGGTCGCAAATGCCTCAATCGCTCCCCCTGCTCCCAGCGCATGCCCATGCATCGACTTCGTTGAACTCACCGCCAGACGGTCCGCATGGCTGCCAAATACTTGCCGGATCGCCCGTGTCTCGGTCGCGTCATTCGCCTGTGTTCCAGTGCCGTGTGCGTTAATGTACTCCACCTGTGTCGCTTCGATTCCCGCGTCCTGCATTGCCATCGCCATCGCCGCAGCCGGACCCTCCACCGAGGGTTGTGTCACGTGTCCCGCATCCGCTGACATGCCAAAGCCCACCACCTCGCCCAGAACGCGGGCTCCGCGGGCCAGGGCCCCATCCAGCGTCTCCAGCATCAGCATGGCTCCGCCCTCGCCCAGCGTCAGTCCCCGCCGGTCGCGCGAAAATGGATGGCAAGCCTCAGGCGAGACTACTCGCATCGCCTCCCAGGCGCGCAGGATTCCAGGGCTGAAAGGTGCTTCGCTTCCTCCGCACAGCGCCGACTCCACAGCTCCGGAGCGCACCATCCAGTACGCTTGCCCGATCGCATGGGTCGCCGAAGCGCACGCCGTCGAAACGGTAAATGCCGGTCCTGTAATCCCCAGGTCCATCGATATCTGGCTTGCTCCCGCGTTGTACATCGTCAGCGGAATCGTGAATGGATGCGGCCTTGGACGTCCTTCCTTGTAGATCGCCACAAATCCGCGATCCAGACTGGTTTGCCCACCCATCGAGGTTCCGGTCACCACCGCCATCCGTCCTCGTGCGGCCGCATCGCGAGCGCGCAGATCGAGTCCCGCCTCACAAACCGCCTGCCGTGCCGCGACCACCGCGAACTGAGCAAAACGGTCGATCAGGTCGCAGCGCGTCCCCTCAAAATGGTTCTCCGCCCGGAATCCCCGAACCTCCGCTCCGCTCTGGAAGCGCAGCTCGCTTACATCTGTCGCCAGAATCGGCGCAATCCCGCTCCGGCCCTCGCGCAGCGCGGTCCAGCACTCAACCGCGTTCAGGCCCAGGGCACACACCACGCCCGTGCCCGTTACCACAACGCGGCGCCCCGCGGCCAAGCTCAACTCCCGGCCTCGGACTTCTCCGCCAGTATCCGTTCCACTCCCGCCACCGTGCTGCGCACGTCCTTGATCGAGTTCGCTGCCTCATCCGGAATCGAGATTCCCAGGTGTTCTTCCAACGCGAACAGCAGGTTCATCGCATCCAGGCTGTCCATCGCCAGCTCTTCAAAAGTACTGTCCAGCGTCACGCTCTCCACTGGAATTCTCTTAACTGCGGCGATCTCGGAAATCACCTTCGCCGCCAGTGCCTCGTCCATGCCAATCCCCTTTATTTCGTCCAGTTAGCTTCAACAGGCTAGTGTATCTGATCGATCATGGTTCATAACCAACCCGTCCTCCCAGCCGGGGAGCGGAGTATCCAGAGTGGGATGCTTCATGGGAGAGCGTTGGACCAGGTCTTTGCAAATCATGTAAGGATCTTCTGGGTCAAATCTCTTTGATTCAGTGGAAGCTCTCTTTGCACATTATCCAGCAAGCTCCTGAATCTTACATTTGCCTCTGCCGATAGACCCTACGCGCACTCATCGCTCACTGTTCGAGCCCTCGCGTGGGTGCAAAAGTGATTTAGGAGGAATGAAGTGAACGTTGACGACGCAATCAAGGCGCATAGCCTGTGGAAAATGAAACTTGCGCAATATATTTCCAAGCCTGACCGCAGCCTGAATCCGGCGGTGGTTGGATCCAGCAACCAATGTGATCTGGGAAAGTGGCTTATCGGAGAGGGTAAGCAGTACTCAGCCCTGCCGGAGTTTACCGCCCTGGTCACGCATCATACCGATTTTCACAAAGCTGCCGGGGCCGTAATCACGAAGGCCGATGCAGGACAGCAGGTCGCGGAAGAAATTGCCCTCGGAGGCAAGAGTGACTTTGCCCGCGCATCCACGGCGGTCATGCAATCGCTCATGAACATCAAATTGAAGCTGAAGTAACCGACGCACCCGGACATTCGGTAGCCTCCTCGTATGCTCTGCCACCCCCGCAAAGCTAAGGGAGCGGCTCGCACAAAAGCGAGCCGCTCTGCCTTTAAGAGCGGGAGTCGCACTCCGCCCGTCGATCGCAATCCCCACTTCGGCGTTCGAATAACGAGTTTGCTCTGGCAACACAAGACATCCAGGTGTGCATCCCTGAAACCACCGAAACTAAAAAAGAAAGGTGGTTTCATGAAAGTGCACCTTGTAAACCCCAGCGATCATTCGTTCGGTACTGCGGTCATTACCCCCAGGTGGTTGTTCGTGCTCGCCGCTGCTACGCCTCCTCTTGTTGGTGATCCCATTCTTGTGGATGAGTCGTTAGAACCGATTGCGCCGGAAACCATCATGTCTGGCGACATCGTCGGCATCAGCGTGCACACCGGAAATGCTCTGCGCGGGTATTCAGTAGGACGCATGGCGCGCGAGCGCGGCGCGTGGGTCGTCTATGGGGGAATTCACGCCACTCTGTATCCCGAAGAAGCGTTCGAATATGGCGCCGCCCACGCCGTGGTCAAAGGAGACGGAGATATTGCCTGGGGCAAGGTCGTCGTGGATTGCCTCGCCGGCCAGCCAGGCAGGATCTACGAGGGCGGCCGCATTGAAGGCAGCCAGTTCCTGCCCGGCCGAT
>CAILAZ010000221.1 GCA_903832295.1 uncultured Acidobacteriota bacterium | reverse complement strand
GCCCGCCCGGCTTCAGCACCTGTTGCGTCAGCTGCAGAATGTCTGACCCCAGCGAGTTCATCTTCGAGTGGAACTCGATGCAGCCCACGCCGTCGCCCAGGTCCACCAGCGACGCCCCGCTGTTCGACTTCACCACCCCGTTTGACTTCTTCGCCACCGTCACGCTCCAAACTCCGGGCGCAACTTTCTCCTCCCGCGTCGAGGTCGTAGCGAAGTCGAAGTACGCCCGCCCGCTCGCTGTCTGCGCCGCGTCCGTGTACCAGCTCTTCTGCCCGCTGGCCAGCAGCCGTTCCACGTTGGCAGCCACCGGCTTGCCTTCCTTCTTCATCCGCGCAACGGTGTCCTCAACCCCAATCGCGTCCCACAGCTCAAACGGACCCTTCTCCCAGTTGAATCCCATGCGCATCGCGCGGTCGATCTCCACCACGTTGTCGCTGATCTCCGGAATCCGGTTCGCCGAGTAGGTGAAGACCTCGGACAGCGCCGTCCACAGGAACTCGCCTGCCTTGTCCACCTTTTCGCCGCCAAAGCCGGTCAGCATCCGCACCCGCTCGCCCAGCCCCTCTACGCTCTTTGCCATCTCCAGCCCGGGAAACTTCGGCCTCTGCGCCGGCCTGTACTCCAGCGTCTTCCAGTCGATTGCCAGCCGCTTCTCGCCCTCCGGTCCGCGCTCCTTCTTGTAGAAGCCGGCCCGCGTCTTGTCGCCCAGCAGCTTGCGCTCAATCATCTGGTCGTAGAAGACGGGCAGCTCCAGGTCGCCACGCTCGTCTAGCAGCTCTTGGCCTCCTCCGCCGCCGGCCAGCATCGGAGCCAGCCGTTTGGCGTTGCGCACCACGTGGCCCAGCACGTCCAGCCCCACCATGTCGATCGTCCGGAAGGTCGCCGACTTCGGGAAGCCAATGGCCGAGCCTGTCAGCGCGTCCACGTCCTCCACCGAGAAGTCGAACTCCTGCATCAGCCGCGCAATGTTCACCACGCTGAAGCAGCCAATCCGGTTGGCGATAAAGTTCGGCGTGTCCTTCGCGTACACAATTCCCTTGCCCAGGCGCACGCTGCAGAACTGCGCGATCGCCTCAATCGCCGCCGGGGCGCTCTCCGGCGTGGGAATAATCTCCAGCAGCCGCATATAGCGCGGCGGATTGAAAAAGTGCGTGCCAAACCAGTTGCGCCGGAAGTCCGCGCTGAAGCCCTCGGCAATCGAGTGCACCGGCAGTCCGCTCGTATTCGTCGTAATGATCGTTCCCGGCTTGCGTACCGCCTCCACCTTGCGCAGCAGTGCGCGCTTCAACTCCAGGTTCTCCACCACGGCTTCAATGATCCAGTCGCAGTTGGCCAGCACTCCCAGGTGATCCTCAAAATTTCCGGTGGTCACCAGCCGGGAGAGCCCTGCTTCCATAAACGCCGCGGGCTTCGCCTTGCGCGCTGCCTCCAGGCCGGAGTCGGCAATGCGGTTGCGGACCGCCTGCCCAGCATCGGCAGCCGCATCCGGAGGAACAATATCCAGCAGGTAGGAACGCACCCCGGCGTTAGCCAGGTGCGCGGCGATGCGGGAACCCATGGTTCCCGCGCCGAGGACGGCAACTTGCTCAATTCTCTTCAGCATCGGTCAGGCATCTCCGAACAATCGACAGCTATGATTGCGGCCACACAACGGCACAGCTCAGTCATCCGCTGGAGACGCGCAACTACCCCGCGCGACTCGAGAGACACGAATGGCTGTATGAACTCGGATGCAGGGAAACGGAGAAGAAAAAACAATCAATCAAGGAAGGATCCGGTATTTGATTCGACATTGCACCTTCCGGTGCGGTCTAAAGAAACTTGCCTTCAGTATCGAAAAAGACCCGTAAAAAAAGAGGCGGCGCGCGTCGAGAATGTGGGGTGAGGATGGCAACGACGCGCGCCTTATTAAGTTGAATCGAGATTACTGAATGAATTGCCATTCAGTCAAGAAAAAAGTTCATATCGCCATAAAAATAATCAGGATAGCCCGCAAACCTTAGTCTCATCTAAGTACCAGGCGAAGCAAGTGATTCGATTTGAAAGAGATAGAACTAAGGCTTAGTGGTAAGGCTCGCCGGTCGGATGCTCTCGTTGAGCTCGTCCGGAGTCAGTGCCGGGCGCACTTCCGCTCCCGCTTGCGGAAAACCGCGCTGCTGGTTCCGCGTCTGTTGGCCCCCGCGTTGCTGGGCGCCCCGTTGCTGACCACGCTGCTGTCCGCTCCGTTGCTGACCATTGCGCGGCTGCTGCCCGGAGGACTGCCCGCCACGCTGCGTTTGAGCATTGCGAGGCTGAACATTCTGCGAGCCGCGCTGCTGCGCTGCCGGCCGTTGCGCACCTGGCCCGTTCAGTGTCTGGAAGGTCGGTGGAGGCGTTAACCGTTCCGGCTCCTCGCGGACAATCTTCTGCGCCATCTTCAGCACTTCGCGCTCGCCGCGATAGGTGAGCTTGCGATGCGCCTTGTCCAGCGGAAACCAGAATGCCTTGCGAACCTCGTCCCGCATATCTGCCCGGATCTGACCCAGCCGTCCCGACGCATACAGGAACAGGTAGAAGCTCACCGCCTTGGAGACGTGCTCGCGCCCGCCCCAGGAACGCACGTACAAATACCGGATCGTGGTCAGCCGGAACAATCGCAGCCCACGCACGCCCGTCTCTTCAAACACCTCGCGGTCGGCGCTCTGCTCCGGAGTCTCGCCTTCGTCCACCCCGCCCTTCGGCAGCGCAAACACCGTTCCCTCCGGACGAGCCTTGGCCCGCCGCGTGATCGTGTCCGCGTTGATGATGTTCGGCTCGATGATGGCGACCTGCCATGCTCCCCGTATGTGTCTCAGCACAACTCCGCCCGCAGAGGTTTCATACACCATCTGCTTCGCCACCGCCGCGCCCGTAGCGGCCGCGGTGCCGGAGACTTCTTGCACTGTCTTCTTGTTGGTCAACGGCAAATTAGACACAGTTGGGAGACCCTGGACCGAACGTTATTGTCACATAGTCGCAAAAGTTGGGCCTTGGGGGCAAGCCTTTGCTTGCATTGTCCTGCTTCCGTGCTGCCTTTCGCGCTCTTTGCCCTGCCAATTGCAGCAAATCGCCCGGAGTGCCAGACTGAAATGGAATGCGCCGCCGCCTCTTCTACACCGATCACCACGCAATTGAGCTCCCGCCAGGCCACAAATTCCCCATGGCCAAGTACCGACTCCTGCGCGAGGCCTTGCAGCGTGATGGCCTGTACGCCATGGAACCCGCTCCCGCTGCTCCGCTCGACCTCATCCAGCGCGTGCATGATCCCGCTTACGTTTCCGCTTTCGTCTCAGGAACCCTCGCCCCGCAGGCCATCCGCCGCATCGGATTCCCCTGGTCGCCCTCGCTTGTCGCCCGAACCCTCGCCAGCGTAGGCGGAACCCTTGCCGCCACCGCCGACGCCCTCCGTACCGGCTACGGCGGCGTTCTCGCCGGAGGCACCCACCACGCCTTTCGCGCCGAGGGCTCAGGCTTCTGCGTGTTCAATGACATTGCCGTGGCCGCCTCCAGCCTGCTCCACGATCACGGCCTCCAGCGCATCGCCATTGCCGACTGCGACGTCCACCAGGGCGACGGCACAGCCCAGATCTTCGAGCATGATCCCCGCGTCTTTACCCTCTCCCTCCATGGACGCAAGAACTTTCCCTTCCGCAAGCAGCACTCCCGCCTTGACGTGGAGTTTGAAGACGGCACCGGCGACGACGAGTACCTCGCCGCCCTCGAAGCCTCCCTCGAGGCACTCTTCGACTTCCATCCCCAGGCCATCTTCTTCCAGTCCGGAGTGGACGCCCTTGCCTGCGACCGCCTCGGCCGCCTCGCTCTCACCCATGAGGGCCTGCGCCGTCGTGACCGCCTCCTGCTTACGCTCTGCCACTCCCGGCACGTCCCCGTGGTGGTCACCCTCGGCGGAGGCTACGGCTCGCCCATCGAGGCCACCGTGGAAGCCCACGCAAATACCTACCGCACAGCGCTGGATATCTTTCGCCAACAGGGATAACATCTCGCGTCAGCGCAACACTACAACTCGCGTTTCACGATTGCGAATCCAAGCCCTCACAGCCACGGACGCAACTTCGTCCCTGGCCCCGGGGTTCGAAGATTGGATCGAACCCCTTTGAAGCAAGGAAAGAGGCCGCGCGCAATGAAACAGTTCTCCCAGCTCTCCCGCTCCGTCCAGGTCTTCTTCCGCCATCTCGGCGGATCCCGAATGCCGGATGCCGCTCCGCCGATGCGCACCCTCGGCGTAGCCCTGGGCGGAGGCTTCGCCCGAGGCATGGTTCACATCGGTGTCCTCAAGGTCCTCGACGAAGCCGGCATCCCCGTCGCCGCTCTCGCCGGCACCAGCTCCGGAGCGCTCATGGCCGCCGCCTATTGCAGCGGCCTCTCCCCCGCCCAGGTAGCCGATATCGCCTCCCGCATGCGCTTCAAAGACGTCGCCCGCCTCACCTTTGAGCGCGGAGGCTTCTGCACCAATGACCGGCTCACCACTCTCCTCAGCCGCTCCTGCCCCTGCATCGATTTCTCCGAGCTTCGCACCCCGCTCGTCGTCGTCGCCACCGAACTCATCAGCGGCCGTCCTGCCATCTTCCGCACCGGATGCATCTCCGACGCCGTCCGCGCCAGCTGTGCCTATCCCGGAATGTTCACCCCCGTCGCCATCAACGGCATCCTCCACGTGGACGGCATGTTGAGCTACGAGGTCCCCACCACCCCCCTCAAGCAGATGGGCATCGAATGTGTCCTCGGCGTCCACCTCCAGTCACGCTGGAACCAGACCCGTGCTCCCCGCCACTTTTTCGATGTCATCGGCCAGTGCTTCGCCATCGCCCAAACCCGCATGAGCCTCCAGTGGGAAAAAGACGCCGACCTCCTCCTCCAGCCCAACGTCGATGACTTCACCTTCGACGACTTCGGCCGCGCCGCCGAAATGATCGCCATCGGCGAAGAATCCATGCGCGCCGCCCTCCCCGCCCTCAAACAAAAACTCGGCATCCTCCACGCCTCCCCCCTCGGCGCCAAACTCGCCGCCGCAAAAGTAAGGAGGCCCGCCGAGAGCGCCGCCTGAACCGTCTTCGCAGTTTCTGGAAGAGCGCTATCCGCAATCCGTCGAGCGTATCCAACCTGGCGTTCTTCCCTACCGCAACCCGCTCATCCCTTTCCCCCTGCTGTAAATCACGCTGTTGATCCCAATCGCTGCCACCGCCATCGCCGCAATTGAAACCGGAGCCGTAAACGTCCCTGCCAGCGATCCCGCCATCAGGCTCCCCAGCGGCGTAAATCCCAAAAACGCCGTGGCGTAGATGCTCATTACCCGCCCCCGCATCTTGTCCTCGGAAAGATGTTGCAGCAGCACGTTCACCGTGGCAATCATCAGCACCATGAAGTATCCCGCGCCCACCAGCATCAACCCGCTCACCCAGACATTCCGCGAGATCGCAAACAGCGCCACAAACACGTAAAATGCAATCGACGCCCGGAACACCACTCTCCCTCCGTGCTTCCATCTGCGCCGGAAGGCCATCGTCACCGCCGCCAAAAACGCGCCGCCCCCGTTTGCCGCCATCAGCAATCCAAAGCCGCGCGCGTCCAGATGCAATATCTGCTTGGCAAACAGCGGCACAAACGTAATGTAGGGAATCACCAGCACGCTCGCCACCGCCGTCATTGACAGCAGCGTGAACAGGTCGCGCCGGTCGAATACGTAGCGCAGCCCTTCCACCAGGTCTCCCCACATCGAATTCTTCTCCGCCGCGTACTGCGTCGGGTAGTGAATCCGCGCCAGCGCCACCAGCACCGCCACAAAGCTGAGCCCGTTCAGCAGAAAGTTTCCCTGCACGCCAAACCACGCCATCGCAAAGCCGCCCAGCGTCGGACCCACCACGCGAGACATGTTGAACTGTGCTGCGTTCAGCGCAATCGCGTTCGCTAGATCCTCCCTCGGCACCAGTTGCGGAACCAGCGCCTGCTGGCTCGGATTATTCAGCGCCATCGAGATGCCCGTCAGAAATGACAGCAGCACCAGCAGCGGCAGTTTCATCCAGTGCAGCGCCGTCAATCCCCAGATGGTGAAGGCGAAAACCATCATCGCCGTCTGCGTCATCAGCATCAGCTTGCGTCGGTTCACCCGGTCCGCAATCACTCCGCCCAGCAGTGAAAATGCCAGCATCGGCGCGCTCGAGGCAAAACCCACCACTCCCAGCCAGAACGCCGGATTCTCCGTTGCCAGTTGCAGCACCAGCCAGCCCATGGCCACGTTCTGCATCCACGTTCCAATGTTGGAGAGAAAATTCCCCGCCCAGAACCATCGGAACTCCCGGTTCCGCAGCGCCCGTATCATGTGCGGCATGTCGCCGCTCGTACTCCCCAGTTGCGGAGCCAGAGCCTCGCTCGCCGCCACTGACTCCAATGGCTGCCCCGCCCGCTCTTCCGCTTCGCGCTCCGTCCTCCAGTCCTCTCTTCCGTCCATCACCTCTCCCGCACCGGGCGAAGAAAAGAGCAGGAGTCTGGCTCCTGCTCCATGGTTCCTCTCCGTCTGCGACTACTTCACCCGCTGCACTCCCGGAACCTCAACCTCCCGCAGAAACTTCGCGCTCTCTTCCGGTGGCGTGGGATTGATATAGAACCCCGTCCCCCACTCAAAGCCTGCCGTGTTCGTCAGCTTCGGAATAACCTCGATGTGCCAGTGGAAGTACTCCAGCGAATTCTCCTGCACCGGAGCCGTGTGCAGCGCCAGGTTATACGCCGGACTGTCCAGTCCGCTCTCAATCTTCAGCAGCAGTTGTTTCAGTGCCGACGCCAGGTTCACCATCTGGTGCGACGACAGGTTTTCAAACGCCGACTCATGCCGCTTCGGAAAAATCCACGTCTCAAACGGATACCGCGGTGCAAACGGTGCAAAGCACAGAAAGTCCTCGTTCTCGCTGATCACCCGCACCGGATTCTCCAGCTCCTGCCGCAGAATATCGCAGAAAATGCAGCGCTCCTTCAGGCTGAAGTATTGCTTCGCGCCCTCCAGTTCCTCGCTCACCCGCTTCGGCACAATCGGCAGCGCAATCAATTGCGCATGCGGATGCTCCAACGTTGCTCCTGCCGCCTCGCCGTGGTTCTTGAAGATCATGATGTACTTGAAGCGCCGGTCCTGTTTCAGATCCACAATCCGGTCGCGCCACGCCCACATCACGCTCTCAATATTTTTCTGCGGCAGCAGCGCCAGGTGCGAGCCGTGTTCCGGCGTCTCGATAATCACCTCGTGCGCACCCAGCCCGTTCATCTTGTCGAACATCCCCTCCGCCTGCCGGTTCAGCGTTCCCTCAATCCCCAGCGCCGGAAACTTGTTTGGCACCACCCGCACCGTCCAGCCCGAGCCGTTCTTCTGCCCGTTGCCGTTCGAATACGGCCTGTACGCCAGCACCTCTGACGGCGTTTTCCCCTCATTCCCAGGACACAGCGGACAGAATCCGCCCTTCTGCACAACCTTGTTGCGCAGAAAATCAGTGGGCCGCTTCGCGCGGTCCGTGGAAATGATGACCCACCGTCCAACCACCGGATCTTTTCTCAGTTCAGGCACACGCATTCCTCTTGCGCCGGTCGAGCTAACTGCGGCGCTTTCCACTCATACTACGCCAAGAAAAGGCGTCTTTGAAAAGTTCAATCTGCGGAGCCGCCCCCGCAATCACGTACACGCTCACCACATCAAAACGGGAAGGTGGCCGCGGCCTCTGTTTACGCATAAATTCCGCCGCCATCCCACGCAGCTCTTTCTGTTTCTCGCGGTCCACCGCAATCTCTGCCGCCACCAGTCCCCGCTCGCTCCGCGTCTTCACCTCGATGAAGCACAGCGTCCCGCCATCCCATCCCACCAGGTCCAGTTCGCCCTTCCGCGCCCGGCACCGCCAGTTCCGCGCCACCATCGTGTAGCCCTGTCGCCGCAGAAAATAAAACGCCGCATCCTCGCCCTTGCTCCCAGTCCGCAGATGCGCCGGGCCCCGTGGCCGCTTCAGCAGCCGCGCCATCCTCTCCAACGCCGCCGTAATCAGTTCGGGAATCCGTCCGTTCGTCATTCGCCCAGAGTGTACTCCACAACCTGCCTCCTGCCGAGTGCCACCCTTGCCAACCCGCGCCCATGGTTTAAGATCGAACTCGCAACCTGGAGACACTCTTGAAGAAACTCATCGTCTTCGATCTCGATGGAACCCTCGCCGAAAGCAAGTCCGCGCTCGACCCCGAAATGGCCCAGCTCCTTTCCGGCCTCCTTGCCGTCGCCAAGGTCGCCGTCATCTCCGGCGGAGACTGGCCCCAGTTCCAGAAGCAGCTCGTCTCCAATCTGCCCCCCGGCCAGTCCATGGAGAACCTTCTCCTGCTCCCCACCTGCGGCACCAAGTTCTTCCGCTTCACCAATGAGTGGACCAAGCTCTACTCGGAGGACTTCACCGCCGCCGAGAAAGAGAAAATCATCTCTTCCCTCAACCGAGCACTCGCCGCTGCCGGATTCACCCCCGCTCAAACCTGGGGAGAGATCATCGAAGATCGCGGCAGCCAGATCACCTTCTCCGCCCTCGGCCAGCAGGCCCCCCTCTCCGCCAAGGAAACCTGGGACCCCGACTTCTCCAAGCGCACCGCCATCAAGGCCATCCTTGACACTTACATCCCCGAGTTCAGCGTCCGCATGGGCGGCACCACCTCCATCGACGTCACCAAACCCGGCATCGACAAAGCCTACGGCATCCACAAACTCCGCGACCTCCTCGGCATCGCCATCTCTGAAATGATCTTCGTCGGAGACGCCCTCTTCCCCGGAGGCAACGACTACCCGGCCAAGCAAGCCGGAGTCCTCTCCATCCAGGTCCGCGACCACAACGAGACCAAGCGCGTCATTGAAGCCATCATCGCCTGCCTCGGCGCCTGATCGGGTGCCTGATCCTCGCAACCAGAAGAGTGGCCCGCTCAAGTCCTTCCTCGGCTTGAGCGGGCCAGTCATCACTTACCGGTAATTTCAAGTACTGGATTTATTTGGGCAAACTGCTATTGGCGTTCCAGATGTCTCGATGTAACTTCCAACTTCCGTCGTCCCGCCGCCAGACAACCAGGTACTTCCCCGTGTCCACCATGTTGGCACCCGCAAAAAGGCTGTACTCTCCCACTTCAGCGGCGCCGTCGCCCATCCCCTCCACTGAGGAAGTCTTCAGCACTACTTCGGTAATGCCCATATCCATGGCACTCTTCCAGAATTGACTGATTGACTCTGTCCCGTGAAGCGTATTCGCTCCGGGCGGAAGCAGCAGTGCCTCGCTTGTGTAAAGACGGCCAAGTTGAGCAATGTCTCTTTGTTGAAAAGCATTCATAAATTGCAGATTGGACTCCCTGATTTCAGCAGCCAAATCGTTGCTGGTCGAACACGTTGCAACTGAGCTTTCAGCCACGTCTCCTCCTTCTTTATATCGGCGGGATCATGCTACCGCGGTCAGAAATGTTAGGCAACAGATTGGGCGGCAACCGGAGGCGTTGACTACCCCGCCAAGCCTCGCGCTTAACGCGTTACCGCTTCGCTGCGGAGCCTCCCTATGCGCCCCTTCGGCCCAACCACGAACGGCAGCGACAGTGCATTCCAGTTGCGGTCTGCGTCCGCCGCATCCTCTGGAGCCGCTTTCAGTGCG
This sequence comes from uncultured Acidobacteriota bacterium, assembly GCA_903832295.1. Lineage (GTDB taxonomy): Bacteria > Acidobacteriota > Terriglobia > Terriglobales > Acidobacteriaceae > TOLSYN. The sequence goes on along the minus strand of CAILAZ010000221.1, from coordinate 15,022 downwards.
CGCCAGTTGCGCCCATCATCGGTTGAAATGTCAGTGCCGTTCGGACCCACGGTGATCCATGTCTTCGTCCCCGCCTCGTAGGCCACTGCCGAGCGATACCCGTGTGGCGGTGTCTGCGCCGCATGGAACTTCGCCGTGCCTCCGGTGAAAGCAGCCGTGCCCTGCGGATCGTCCATGGCCTTGTAATCGCCGCCCACCGCCACCATGTCCGCCTTCCGGCAGCGCGGAGCCTTCCAGTCAAACCCGCCTATCTTCACGCTCTTCAACGGCTCAGCGGAACCGGGCCGTATCGCCACGCTGAACACTCCTGCAGAGGTCGAGCCACTCCGGAGCGGGATGCCGATATCGCAGAAATTCTCAGCGTCGTAATGACTCGGAACCGTAAAGCCGCGGTTGTACTGAATGAAGCGTCTCCCCACCGCCAGCCAAAAGGTATCAGGTCCAATCCGCAGCAGAACCGAGTTGCTCGCCGCGAAGGCCCCTTCGTCGGGAATCGAGAAGATCGATGCCGCGCTCGGCCAGAGCCTCTCTTCGGAACAGCCGATGCCAATCTCGAAATCCGCGAGGTAAAAACTCGGTGCCGTAGTCTTGTCCTGTGGATTGGATTTATGGACCGTTGGATCGCCCAGGATCGCCCCCGCAATCACCTTCGCGCCCGCCTTGCACACATCGCCCGGCCCCGCTGCCTTCGCCTCCGCCACAACCGCATCCCAGAAGCCGTCCTTGTCAGGGTTGGTAAATACCAGCTTCCAGGACTTGCAGCCATCCGTGGTCTTGTACAACCGGGAGAGGTCGCCCGTCCCTGCGGACATCACGATGGCGCTCTCGCCATCAAACCCCTGCACCCCGCGGAAGTCGAGCCCTTCCGCGCCGGGCGGCACGGAGCAACTCTGCCAGTTCACACCGCCGTCCGTGGTCCGCAGCACCGTCCCCTTCGTGCCGCTGGCCCATGCCACCCCGTTGCCCACCGAATGAATGCCGCGCAAATCAGCCGTGGAATGGGATTCTTGAATCGTCCACTGCGCCGAAGCCGCCGTGGACAGAAGCAACAGAAGAGTAGAGAGAAACGGAAGCCGAAACATACGGACGAGTATAGCGAAGCGCCATCTCCGGCCACGGGAACTTCCCTTCAACTCACCCGGAACACGCTGGCGCGCCAACCGCTCACCGCCCCTGCTTTCGCCCCTCCCGCAATCGCTCCAGCATTGGCAGCAGCTTCTCTTTTCCCGGATACACAAAGTCCATGAAGAACCAATGCCCGTACTCGAACTTCATCTCTGGCACCAGGTCAGGCTTTCCGCTCTTCATCGCTGCGGCGTCGCCATACACCTCGGCCCGGCAGTTCTCAGCCGTCGCCGAAACCGCTCCCACAATCGCGCGCTCCGGCAGGCTCCTCCGGTTCAGGAACGGATCAGACTCCAACCCTCCCGCGCCCTTCCTCTCGGCCTCTACCTCTTCCAGCAGCCACCGGAACAGCTCCGAGCTGAATGCGCTGCTCCTGTCCTTCAGCGCCGCGCTGAACGGAGGCGTATCCAGCCCCTTCCACACTCGCGGCACATACCACGCGTAAAAGCTCTCCACAAAGTTGCGGCAGGAGCGCTGCGCTGCGGCAACTCCCACCTCCTGCGCCCGAGCCATGGGACAACACACCAGGAACAAACCCAGCAAACCTCCCCACGCAGCCTTTGGAATTCTCAATCCGAACCTCTCCCCGTCACTCTCTTTTCCTCAGCTTACCTCACCGCAAGCCCCTCCGCAGGGCTCTCCGCAAATTCGCTCAACGATTGCCATTCTGGTAACTACAGCCTTTCCAACGATTATCTCCTCTGTGATTCCTTCTGCACCAGGAGCTGTGCAAATGGCCTGTTTTGCCATTTTCGGCACGACCAAAAAATGCCCCTTTCTCGCCCCCGCACTGCCCCCTTTTCGCCCCAACTCTGCCCCGTTCTACGCAAAAATCACAAATCCACCATCGTCTCCTTCCGTAACCATATGATTCTATTGCTATTATTCGACATATGATTCGTCTCCAAATTCGCGTTTCCAGGATCTGTGGCCATCCCGGAAGCCCCCGGGAAACATCTTGCAACCGTCCTGTTTTCAAATTTTTAGCGGGATATATAGGGGGGGATGAACACACGAAAACCTCAGCCATCAGCCGAGGTTTTCGCCCAACCAGAGCAGCCTTTACGCCAGCAACGCCGTCACTTTCGGCATCCACTCGCCAATCGCAATCTTCTGCGGACACTTCTCCTCGCACTCGTGACACTCGATGCACGCGCTCGAGCGCTGATCTGCGGCGAGAAACACCTCGTACTTGAAGCGCGCTGCCGTTGTGTCGTCGAACAGGTGCGCGTAGTTGAAGTGCTCGAAGTTCGCAGGAATGTTCACCCCATTCGCGCACGGCATGCAGTAGTTGCAGCGCGTGCACGGAACCACTGTCCGCGCCTCGTACATCGTTCGCACCCGCGTAATCATTGTCTGATCCGCATCTCCGAACGCGCCCGTGCGCGAGCTGTCTGCCGACCGCAGATTCTCTTCCACCTGCTGCATCGTCGTCATTCCGCTCAGCACGGTAGAAACTTCAGGCTGATCCCATAACCATTGCAGCGCCCAATCCGCAGCCGAGCGCTTCGGTTCAAAGCTCTCCATCGCCGCGCGAACATCATTCGGCGGATCGGCCAGACGTCCTCCCAGCAAAGGTTCCATCACCACTACAGCGAGTCCCTTGCTCGCAGCAAGCTTCAGTCCGCGCGTTCCAGCCTGCTTTTCCGTGTCCATAAAGTTGTATTGAATCTGGCAGAACTCCCACAGATCGCTGCCGTTGACAATCGCCTCGAAGGCCTCGAACTCATCGTGCAGCGAGAATCCCAGATGGCGAATTCGCCCGTCTTTCAGCGCCTTTGCGGCCTCTTCCAGCAGATTGTGCTTCAGCACCACATTGTGCCATCGCCCTTTGTTCAGCGAGTGCAGCAGGTAGAAGTCGATGTGATCGGTCTGCAGCTTCTGCAACTGCTCGCCCAGCAATCGGTCAAAGTCCGCTGCGCTTTCCACCATCCAAACCGGCAACTTGGTCGCAATCCGAACCTTGTCTCGATATCCGTCCAGCAGCGCCTTGCCCAGCACAACTTCACTGTTTCCGCCATGATACGGATACGCGGTATCAACGTAGTTCACGCCCTCGTCGATCGCGTGACGGATCATGCGGATCGCTTCGTCTTCCAGTATGTTCGGGCTCAACCGCGCTCCGTCGGAAGTTGGCAGCCGCATGCATCCAAAGCCAAGTGCTGACACCTTCCAGTCCAGCTTGCCAAAATTGCGATACTGCATCATTGCTCCCTTAAATCGTGCCTTCCAGCACTTCTTCCGCTGTGCACACATCCACCATTCCGTGGCATCCGTATATCACCGGAAGCACCTTCTCAGCCGCGTATTTCCTGCGCCATTCCGCCACCTTCTCCGTGCCTGCGCGATACGCGGGAAGATACATTCTTCCCAGCAGCGGATGACGTCCCCAAGCTCCGCTCAGTTTGTCCGCGCGCTCCTCGCTGACCAGGAAGTCGCTGCGCAACACCTTTGCCACCTCTGCCTGCGCGCGCCCTTCTCCCCACGTAAGATAGCTCGACTGGTTCTTCGCATCGTCCTGCAGCAGCGCCAGCAGCGCGCCAATCTGCATGTCCTCATCGGGCAACTGCTCCAACTCGGTTACGCCGTGAGCGATGAGAATCGCATTGTTGGCAATGCCCTCAAACAGCGCTGCTGCGCGCGTATTCATTGTCAGCACCGTTGCCTCAAAGCCCACAAGTCCGCGCACATACAGGTTCTGCAGATACGCAAACGTGGTCACGTGACCAGGAACCACCTCGTGGCTGATGAGCTGGTAGAACTCCGGAACCGAGATTTGCAGCGACGCGTTGATCTCATACGTCGCCTCGTACTGCGGCGAACCGTCGGCGTTGCGCGCCCGTCCCACGTAGTTCATCGAGCCTGAGAACCATGCCTCCTTGATCGGAAGGAAGTCGATATTGGCGCGCGGAACCCGCGCCAGCGCCTCCGGTAAATGCTGCGAGAGATGCTGCGAGCTGAGCTGGTCGAAGTATGCAATGACCGCCGAACTGAGCGTGCGCACACTCGCCATCGGAGTCACGCGCGCGCCGCGCCACGCGTCCACCGCAGCCAGTAAAGACGCGCCGTCGTGCGATGCGTGACCCGCGCGTGAGAGCAACTCCGCCACGCGCTCACGCTTTGCCTGTGGTTGTGACGGCTCCGGCGCGCGACCCGCCGAGGCAAGCACACAGCGCTCATAAGGCACCGCTTCGCCCTGCCCGATCATCTCGAGCACGAGATCGTACATCACCTGGATCGACACCGAGAGTCCCGCGAGATACTTGCCGCGCAGCGTGCCCGTCTTTAGCACTTCCGCCTTCAGTCCCTCGATGGCCGCGGGAAGATCGACCTCCTTGAGATAGGCGTCAATGGCCGCGCGGTCGATCTGCTTGGCGCTGACTCCGCCGCTCTCGCGCACCCGCGCCGCAGAAGCCGCAGTGTAAGCCAGCGGCAGCGCATCGTTGCTGAACCAGGAGTCGGCGATGAAGCGCCCGACACCGGAAGGACACATGACATCGCCACCCCAGAGAGTATCAATGGCGAGGATTGCATTGGCGAGAGATTGGTTCTGTGAGGACATGCGATCTCCTGATTGCGCGCGCCTTAGGCGCTGGTTGCTGTCTGTGCGAGTTGTGGCTCGGAACCCCTCATCCTTCGCTCTTCTGACTCTTGATGGAGCTGAACCACACGTAGGCGCACAGGAGCACGAACATGATTACCGAGACGGACTCGGAGATGGAGAGGTTGTTGTAGAAGGGCGTGTGAATCAACTCCTCCTTGTACCAGGGGAAGAGGCGCAAGGCTGCGCCGAAGACTCCGCCGAGCGCGCCACCCGCCATGAGGCCTGAAGCGATGATGACGCCGCGCTCGCGGATGGTCCGACCGGCTTCGCCGCCACGAGCTTCTGCCTTCTTGTTGAGCAGGTGCGAGAGGAAGCCGCCGACAAGGGCAGGCGTGTTCAACTCCAACGGCAGGTACATTCCGAGAGCGAAGATGAGCGAGGGCTGGCCGAGCATCTCCATCGCGATGGTGATCATCGCTCCCACTCCGAAGAGAACGTAGGCAACGGGCTGATGGCTCATGAAGCCCTCGACCAGCGCCTTCATGATGGAGGCCTGCGGCGACACGAGGACAGGACGAAGGTCTCCGAGAGCGGCTTCGCCGAACTGGAAGGTGCGGGCCAGCATGACAATGGTGAGTCCGGCAGCGATGGCCGCGGCGATGACGCCGAGGAACTTGACCTTCTCCTGCGCCGCAGGCGTGGAACCGATCCAGTATCCGGCCTTGAGGTCGGTGATGGTCTGTCCGCTGACCGAGAGCGCGGTGCAGACCATTCCGGCGATAGCCATGACGAAGAACATGCCGGTTGTGCCGGAGAGCCCGAAGCGGAGCAGCACGACGGAGGAGATGATGATGGTCAACATGGTCATGCCGCTGACCGGGTTGCGCGCGGTGGTGGCGATGGCGTTGGCCGCGACGGAGGCGAAGAAGAACGAGAAGACGACGGTGAGCACGAGTCCAAGGCCGAGCACGGCCCACGAGACCTTGAGACTGCCGAGCAGCAGAGCGACGCCGATGGAACTGACGATGACGCCGATGAGAATGGAGAGCATGGGAACGTCGCGGTCGGTGCGCAGGACGCTCTTGTCTTCTCCGCGGCTGAAGGCCTTGAAGGCGATGCTGAAGGAACCGGCGACGATCTTCAGGCTCTTGATGATGCCGAAGATTCCAGCCGTGGCGATGGCTCCGACACCGATGAAGCGCACATAGCTGCGGTAGATCTGAATGGCAGACATGTCTCCGATGGGAAGCAGTCCGGGATAGACGTTACCGACAGCGTGCTGGCCGATGTAGAAGATGGCGGGAACGAGGACGAGATTGGCCATCACGCCGCCGGCGCAGAGGATCATGGAGCTGCGCAGGCCCATCACATAGCCAAGGCCGAGGATGAAGCTGATGGCATCAAAGCTGACGGCGACGCGAGCTTTTACGCCAAGCGTCTTGACGAAGGGGATCCACTGGAAGCTGACCGACTCATGCCAGACCTGGAATGTAGTGACGAAGAAATCGTAGATGCCTGAGATGAAGGTTGCTTGAAGCAGGAGCTTGGCTTGCGAGCCGCCTTTTTCGCCCGTGACGAGAACCTCGGTGATGGCCGTGGCTTCGGGATAAGGAAGAATGCCATGCATCTGGCGGACGAAGTAGCGGCGCAGCGGGATGAGGAAGAGGACGCCGAGGCATCCGCCAGCGACGCAGATGAAGATGGTCTGGACGGGTTTGGGATCGAGCTTGAGAATGTAAAGGGCGGGGAGTGTGAAGATGGCTCCAGCAACGACCGAACCCGCACCGCCACCAATGCCTGTGATGATGACGTTCTCCAGGACAGAGGAGCGGCGGGCATAGACCCGCGCGAGTCCAATGGCGAGGATGGAGATGGGAATTGCCGCTTCCATGACCTGTCCGACCTTCAGGCCGGAGTAGGCGGAGGCAACGGTAAAGATGATACAGAGGAAGGTTCCCCAGAGAATGGAGCGCCAGGTCAACTCAGGCTCGCGGGCTTCGGCTGGAACGATGGGGCAATAAATTTCGTCTTCAGCGAGCGGCGTGTAGGCATTTGCGGGGAGTGACTTGGCTTCGACTTCGGTGGCCATCAAGAGACCTTTCACGGCGAGACTTTCCGCGAGGCGGCGGAACAGACCTGACCCGGAGCCCGGGAGAGCTGTCGCGCCGCCAAAGGCGGGACCTGCGAAACAATACACGCCCGGCCGGGGGCGTGGCAGTGACACAGCGCACGCCGCTGGTGTGAGAACACGTGTGTGCGCCGGCTAAATCTCGAAGACCGCCCCGGTGTCAGCGCTGGTGACATTCAAGAGGTAACGCGCCAGCCAGCCCCGCTTTACCTTGGGTTCAAATTTAGGAAGCTCCTGAAGTCGCCTGGCGATCTCGTTATCGCTCACCTTCAACTCGATGACGTAGGTTTTGGCGTTGATGTAGATACGATCGCCTTCCTGCACGGCAGCGATGGGACCACCGGCGGCGGCCTCCGGTGAAACGTGGCCGATGCAAAGACCTCGGGTTCCTCCCGAGAAGCGGCCATCGGTAATGAGGGCGGCGCGTACTCCGGCACCAACGAGGGCGGCAGTGGGAGAGAGCATCTCCTGCATGCCGGGGCCACCGCGTGGGCCTTCGTAACGTATCACTACGACGTCACCATCCTGCACCTCGCGGGCGAGAATGCCACGGAGAGCGTCTTCCTGGGATTCGTAGATCCGAGCTGGGCCTTCGAACTCCATCATGTCTGCCACGACGCCGGCAACTTTAACGACTGCACCTTTCGGAGCGATATTGCCGAAGAGGACCACGAGGCCGCCGGTCTGGGAGAAGGCATTTGCCGAGGTGCGAATGACGTTGCCATCGGCATCAGGCGCGGCGTTGACTCCGTCGGAGAGTTTGCCGGTCACGGTGGGAAGGTCGAGATCCAATTCGGTGCCAGGTGCGCGGCTGGCCTCCTTGAGGATGGCCGGGATACCGCCGACGCGGTGGACGTCTTCGATGTGAATCTCAGGGCGGCTGGGCGAGACCTTGCAGATGTTGGGAGTGTTGGCCGAAATCTCATTGAGGCGCGAGAGCTTGAAAGGAATGTTGGCCGAGTAGGCGAGGGCGAGGGTGTGGAGGATGGTGTTGGTGGAACCGCCCATTGCCATGTCAAGAACGAAGGCGTTGGTGAGCGATTTCTCGGTGATGATGTCGAGCGGGCGGACGTTCTGTTCAAGGCAGCGTTTGAGGGCCTGGGCGGCGCGCTTTGAGAGCTCGATGCGCTCTGGATTTGGCTCTGTCCGGCTGAAGGTGTTGTCGGTCCAGCGCTCGGCGGGAATGGTTCCGGTGCCGGGGACGGAGAGCCCGATGGCTTCGCCAAGGCAATTCATGGAGTTGGCGGTGAACATTCCGGCGCAGCTTCCGCAGCCGGGACACGCTTTCTTGGCGAGAGAGCGCAGTTCAACTTCGCTCATCTTACCGACGCTGTGCTTGCCAACACCCTCGAAGACGGTGATGAGATCGCTGCCATCTGCTCCGGCGAGCATGGGGCCCCCGCTGAGATAGACGGCAGGAATATTGATGCGGGCCATGGCGTTGTACATCGCAGGCACGATCTTGTCGCAGTTGGCAATGCCGAACCAGGCGTCACAGGGATGCGCGCCGATAATGGTCTCAATCTCGTCGGAGATGAGTTCGCGCGAGGGCAGAGAATACTTCATGCCGAAGTGGCCCATGGCGATGCCGTCGCAGACAGCTCCGCCAACGTTGGCGTACCAGACGTTGAAGCCAAGGGCTTTGAGTTCATCGCGCACTATGGCGCCAATCTTATCCAGGTGGGCGTGGCCCGGAATTTGGGTGGTGTAGGAGTTGATGACCGTTACGAACGGCTTCTTCAAATCGTCGAAGGATTCGATAAGCCCCTCTGCCATCATCAGCGAAGCCGCGGGAAGCATGTGTGCGCCCTCGGCAAGGATGCGGCTACCACGTTTGCGAATGTTCTCTATTCCCTGATTCATTGCTCTCCAGTTTACTCGACAGAACGCGCCGGGCGCATCTTCCGTGGAGTGACAGCTTAATTTCAGCAGCCCTGCTGCCGCAAGAGGCGGTAGCGCATCCATTCCATGAGCTGAGGTCTGGCTCCGCACCTTAATCACATAACTACAAATGGAGGAGAGGAAGATGGCACCGTCAAATCCAAAAGATGCAACGGAGAGCTCCAGTTTGATTGCGCCGGGAACGAAAGCCCCGGAATTCACGCTTCCGTTTGCGCCTAATCAGGCGCTTTCATTGAATGAACTGCGCGGCAAGCCGGTGATTCTCGCATTTTATCCGGCAGACTGGAGCCCGACCTGTGGCGACCAGATTGGGCTTTACAACGAAGTGCTGCCCGAGTTCCAGAAGTTTGGAGCCGAGTTGCTTGGAATTTCAGTGGACGGACCTTGGAGTCACAAGGCGTTTGTGGAGGATCGCAAGCTGCGATTCCGGCTGCTCTCGGACTTTGAACCGAAGGGAGCGGTGGCGCGGAAGTATGGGGTGTATCGCGCCGCGGACGGAATCACCGAACGCGCGCTCTTTGTGATTGACAAGGATGGAGTGGTGGCGTGGAGTTATCTGTCTCCGATTCGGGTGAACCCGGGGGCGGAGGGGATTCTGGATGCACTGGAGAAGCTAGCGCAGCAGGAGGGATATGACCAAACTAAAATTGCCAGTTAACGCAGACGATCACGTCGCCGGGCCAGCGGATGCAGAGGTGACGCTGGTGGAGTATGGAGACTATGAGTGCCCTCACTGCGGACGCGCACACGGAGTGGTGAAGCGGATTCGAAAGCACTTTGGCGAACGGCTGCGATTCGTATTCCGCAATTTTCCCTTGATCGAGGCACATGCGAATGCGGAAGGAGCGGCAGAGACGGCGGAATTTGCAGGCGCTCACGGCAAATTCTGGGAGATGCACGACCTGCTGTTTGCAAATCAGCAGCGGCTTGGAGGGGCGCTGTTCATGGAGCTGGCATGGAAGCTGGGATTGTCTGCTCCAGCACTGAGCCAAGCACTAGAAGACAGAGCCTTTGAGACACATGTGCGGGCGGATTTCAGCGGCGGAGTGCGCAGCGGAGTGAATGGGACTCCGACGTTCTTTATCAATGGAACACGTCACGACGGCGCATTCGACTACCCCGACCTGCTGCACGCAATCAACGAGGCCATCGGCATGACGAGTGGCATGGAGCGCTGAAGAGGAAGGGGGATGCGCATGTCATGCCCCCTTCCGGCCCTTCCCTTCCCAGATCAAAAAGTAACCCGGATCGCGAGTTGCTGCTGGCGTCCGCTGTTGACGCGAACGGTACTCGCGTTTTCTGTGAAATTATCGACGTAGGCGGTGGCTCCATTGGGCACCGAGCCACTGCTGAAGTTGTTAAAGAACTGCGGCGTGCTGGTGATATTGAATACCTCCCAGCGAAGCTGAGCTGTGACCCGCTCCAAGATCTTGAAATCCTTGAATAAGGACATGTCCACGCTGTGAGGTCCGGGACCGTGGAAGAAATTTCGACCGAGCGTCCCCTGGCGTAGTGGATTGCCCGAGGAATCGCGAGGAACGTCTGAGACGACCGCGGTGAGGTATGGATAATGTCCGCCTCCATAGCGGTGGGAGACGAGGTCCGGACGGATATTCCCGCTGTCCGTAATACCGAATGGCGTGCCATTGCCGAGGGTAACCACGGTATTCCACTGCCATCCCCCGAGCAGATACTCGGCGGCCATGGGCATGTTGGCGCCCATGGCTCGCCCCTTGCCGAAGGGAAGCTCGTAGAGCGAACTGAAAGTGAAGAAATTGCGCACGTCGGTGTCCGAGTTTCCGCGATTGAGCCTCAGAAGCGCATGGCCCAGGTTGTCCACCATGATTCCGCCGTTACCTGAACTGAATGCACCGTTTGAGTTATCGATGGTGTGCGACCAGGTGTAGGCAGCGGTGACTTGCAGTCCCTGTGAGAGCCGGCGATTGAGCCGGGTCTGCAGGCCGTTGTAGTGGCCAGTTCCAATGAAGGCGTACTCGGTCACGTTGCCCACGGTGGGATATGCCGCGGGACCGCCGCCGAGGGGAGTGGCGTTGGCGTTGAACTGGGTGGCGAGATGATCCATCTTGGTGCCGACGTAGGCAATGTCGAGTGACGTGTTGGCGCCGAGCTGCTGCTCCACCTGTAGGTTGAACTGCTGCACGGAGGAGTTCTGGCTGTTGCGAGGCCAGACCAGCACGTTCAGCCCTGCGGGATTTGCGAGATTCACGGCCGGAACACCAGGCAGTGCATTGGTGCATGCGGAAGCATCGAGATTACCAGTGTAGCCGGTCGCGCTCTGTGGGCAGGAGCCACTCAGGGTGATCCGGGAGCCGGTTGCCGCTGTGTAGAGAGCGGTACCATTGAAGTCCGGATTGTTGGAGAGCACGTTGTTGACGCCGCCGCGATCCACGTAATAGAAGACCCCGTAGCCGCCTCGGACTACTGTCTTGCCTGTGCCTCGTGTGTCCCAGGCAAAGCCCACACGGGGAGCAAAGTTGTTTTTGTCAGTTCCAATGAGGCTCTTGGGCCACCCGGCGGTTCCTGCCTCAACGATCGTGCCGCTAGCAAGATCGAAGGTTGACATGCGGTTTCTGGTTTCATACGGCCACGTGAGCAGGTCATAGCGAATGCCGAGGTTGAGAGTAAGCCGGTGAGTGACGCGCCAGTCGTCCTGCACGAAGAAGCCATTCTCCCAGCTCTTGAAGTTGTAGTAGCCAGAACTCTGCCCGATGCGAAAGTCCACAAATCCTACAAGCAGTTCAGAAACTTCGTAACCCGTGTACATAGGCTGCGCGTAGTTGTTCCCGGAGAGCAGGAAATAACCCTTTCCATCCTGAGGGTTAAAGAAGTTCATGTGGCGGTCGATCACGTTAAATCCGAACTTGAAAGAGTGATTTCCATGGTTCCATGTAACGGAATCCAGAAATTGGTAGGAGGCTTGTGGAACGTTATAGGAACCGAAGTCACCTGTGTATTCGACTTCTTCGTTGCTCCCGCCATTCCCGCCGATAAGGGCTCCGCCGCCGAGCAATGGGGGCGTGTTGGGGACTGGGATGCCAAGGTTGTTTGCAAGCCTTTCATTGGCATAGGGCTGGAGATACGCAAAGAACGGTCGGTTGTATCCGAAGCGGAATTCGTTAATTACGTTGGCACCGAAGATCCGCGTGTAACCAGCGGCGATGCCGCGCGGGTGCTGCGGGTTTGTGCCAGATCCGCCGCCTGCCGGGAGACCAGTGGCGGCAAGACGTGAGGTTTCGGAGAAATCGTCCCGTCCGTAACTGCCACGTACGAAGAAGGAATCTTTGCTGGACAAAACGTAGTCGAGGCGGAGATCCATGTCAGTGTACGAGCGTGTTTGCTGACGCTGGACGAAATAGTTGTTGCGAATGGTCCCGGGGATATTGGGTGCCGGAAAAGCGTTGAGGTACTTGAGTCCAACAGCATTCATCGGGGTGGTGATGATATTGGTGCCTGTGGTTCCATTCCAACCGAAAGGCAGACACGTTTGAGGATTAAAGATGTAACCCTTCCCCACGAAGAGAGGATTTCCGGCTACACCAGGGCAGATTGCCGGGAGGGGGAGAGCGACCTTTGAATCGCCGAGCAGTTCGGTGAAGTCTCCAGTGCGCATCTTCGCGGTGGGTACCGTGATGATGTCGGCGGTGTCAGGATTCTTCTGCCGCAGGCCCTGGTAGTCGAAGAACGCGAAGAGCTTGTTCTTCCAGAGTGGGCCGCCCAGAGTTCCGCCAAACTGGTTTTTATGAAGTGGCGAATTTTTCGCGACGCCCCAAGGGATGGCGTCGAGATAGTCATTGCGAAGGAACTCGAATGCAGAACCGTGGATCTGGTTCGTTCCCGACTTGATCTGCGTCTGCACGACCGCCCCGCCGGCGCGTCCGAATTCCGCCTCAGCCACGCTGGTGTTAACACGGAACTCCTGAATGGCTTCGCTGTTCGGGAAGAAAACGATGGTGTTGACGAGCGATTCGTTGTTATCGACACCATCAAGGATGAAGTTGTTAGCCTGGGGGCGGAGACCGTTGACGGAAAGTCCAGCGCTGCCGGTATCAGCGTAGCGGGAAGTCTCGGTTGGATTATTGCGGCCTCCACCAGAGGCGTTATCGCCATAGACGCCGCGGGTAACTCCGGGGGCGAGAAGGGCAAGCTGGGTGAAATTGCGACCGTTCAGCGGGAGCTCAGTTACCTGCCGTCCCTGGATCACCTCTCCAGCGCTGGATGTCGATGTTTCAACGAGGGGAACTTCGTCCGTTACGCTGACGGTTTCGGATGCACTACCGAGTTGCAACTTGAAGTTAACCTGCTGAACCTGCGAAACCTCAAGAGTTACCTCTGCAGTCGCCGTCTTGAAGTTCGGTTGAGCAGCCTCCACATGGTACTTTCCGGCGGGGAGCGCCTCGACCCGATAATCGCCATCGGCCCGACTCTGGGCTGTCAACTGGCGGCTCGTTCCGAGACTTGTAACTGTGATTGTAGCGCCGGAAACGGCGGCACCCGAAGAATCCACTACCGTACCTACCAACCGGGCCGAGTCTGACTGGGCCAATGCTCCGATGACATTTGCGAATAACACGAGGACAACCAAATACATGGTGGCGCGATTCGTCATGACTTTCTCCCGGTTCCCAGAGCGGACACAGAGAACATGGACGAGATGGATGCATGCCCATGTGGTTCTGCTGCCCAAACACTCCGAATTGTGTGGAGCTCACGCGAGAGGTGGAGGCCGCGCTTCTCCAACGGCCCGTTGCTGTGCGGCGATCAGAGCACCGCTATTGGGGGAGATTCGCGGGACACCCTTTTATCGCGTACTGCATCTTTTCAACCGACATTTGTCACAGATCACCAGCGGCGGCAACTCATTCACGGGCTCTCGTGACGAGAGTTGGGGTTATGAGGATGGGAAGCAACCAGCATCTTTATGGGAGAGTCACAATGTATTCGAGCGGTTTAGCACCTGCGTCCGCGATAACCCAAGCAAGGAGCCTGGGACGAAACGGTCAGCACGACTATGCAGAAGTGGTACATGATCTTCGTCACAGCCTCCTCGCGTTTATGATCGCGACCCTCATTACGTTCTGCGCACCAGCAGGGCTGCTGGCACAAGCCACGTCCGGAACTCTCTCTGGCGTCGTCGTGGACCCCAGCGGAGCTGTTGTCCCGAATGCGACGGTAACAATCAGAGATATGGAACGCGGCTCATCGGTAACAACCACATCCAACGCGCAAGGGTTCTTTATCCGAACCCAGTTGGCGAATGGCCGATATGAGGTAAAGGTGAGCTCGCCGGGATTTAAGACGACGACCCAGAGCAACGTTGCCGTGGACGTGGACCGGGCGACGAACCTGCAGGTGGCGTTGCAGACCGGTGAAGTGGCACAGTCGGTTGAAGTGGTGGGCAACGAAGCCCCCATTCTAACGACAGATCGAGCAGAGATCAGCACAACGATCCCCTCCACTCAACTGACGACGCTGCCGACGCTGGGGCAGAATGTAACGCAACTTGAGCTACTCGCGCCCGGAACGGTTCGTAATACCTACGATATTGCGGGCGCGGAGAACCCGCAGGGAGGCCAGGCGAATAATACGAATGGGCTACTCTTCGGATTTACAAACCGCCAGATCGATGGCGCGGACGACATGGACGCAGTGCTGGGCATACAGGTGGTGAACCCTCCACCGGACTCACTGGACCAGATGAAAGTTACCACCAGTAATTACGACGCGGAGTTTGGCCGCTCCGGCGGCTCATTCGTGGAGTACACGACGAAATCGGGAGGCAATCAGTTTCACGGAGACCTGTTCGAGTTCCTGCGGAATAATTACTTCGATGCTCGTAACCCTTACACCGAGGCACCGCCGTTCAAGCAGCAACCATTGCGTTTCAACCTCTTCGGCGGCTCTATCGGCGGGCGTATCATTCGCGACAAATTGTTTTTCTTCGGTACCTACCAGGGACAGCGTGAACGGCTGGGCGGCGGATTCCAAGAATTTGTCCCAAACGCGACGGAGCGTGGGGGGGATTTGACGGCTATTGGCGGACCAGTGATTCCCTCAGGAGCGATCAGCCCAGTGGCAACAAAGCTGCTGGCTTTGATTCCACTACCTAACGTCCCTGGCAGTACGAACACGTTCCTGGGCACCGGAAGCGTTGCGTTCGATTCGAACCAGTACGACGCGCGTGTAGATTGGAACCTGAATCCGAATAACCGGCTGTTCTTCCGCTATGACCTATTCAAGGACACAATCAACTCACCTGCGATCTTCGGGGTTGCCGGCGGGCCCTCAATTTCCAGTCTCTATGG
>CAILAZ010000220.1 GCA_903832295.1 uncultured Acidobacteriota bacterium | reverse complement strand
CTTGTCGAAACGAAGCGACTGATGAAGAAGATCGACGACACTATCGGGACTTGGCCCCTGAAATAGGCGGGTGGCCCATTCAAGCCCGTTGTTGGCTTGAGTGGGGCCTTCACCGTTGCCCATATGCTCCCCCGCAAGAACTTTCCGTCGTCCGGCGCGCGGGCTGGTCGCTGGTGGCCCAGAGTTGGCGCAGCTCCAACTCTGGAGCTTGCGCAATGATCCCCGATATACGAGCCTGAAATCAGAACGAAGTCACCGGTTGCCCACAGCGCCGGATGCCCCGTCTTAGCTTCCTTTGCTAAGGTAGTTGAGCCGAGGCACAATTCGTCATTCCATCACCCCAGGCATTCGCAGTCCAATCAGAACTTCCGCAATCGCACCTTCAATATCATCAGCGACCGTTTCCCGGACTCCTGATCCCTGCAACGATGCGGACAATCTGCTTACCAGATTCCCTTATCGCTCCCCGTCAGCTTATAACTGATCGCCGCCGCCGAAGCCAGGTAGGGAAGCAGTGACAGCCGCAGCGTCCCGGCTACATCCCCACGCATTGCCACCGTCAGCACCTGGTCGGCATAGAGCTGCGCTCCCTGCGGCACAATCGGAACCCGTATGAACCGCGCCTTTACATACACCTTCTCTCCGCCAAACGGCGCGTCCGCCAGCACCTCTTGCGGCAGCACCACCGGAGTCCCGCGATACTGCATCACGTAATCGCTCACAATCCGCAGCAGAGAACACACGCCTTTCCATATTCCGCCCAGCGAAGCCGCCCTGTGTAACTCCACAAAGTCCACGGCCCCGCTCTCCACCAGCGCCGCGATATTCACCATGTCGCACACCCGGAAGTAGAAGTGCCGGTACATCCGCTGCAAGGTCGCCACCAGGATGCGCTCTTCCGGCGCGGGCACACGGAACTCCAGCCCCAGCACCTGCTGTGTCACCCGCCGCAGCACAAACCTTCGCGCCATCGCCGTCTGCTCACCCGTCTGCCCCAGCCTCTGCGCGTGAACCTCCACCGCCTCCGGCAATCCCGGAACCGCATAGTTCCACTTGTTCGCCAGCCAGTCTCCCCAGCTCTGCCGCTCCGTGCGCGCCCGGAAGTCGTGCGTCATCACCCGCCGCACCTGCTCCGCCGACGCCGTCGTGTACAGGTCCAGGTCGTTCCCCAGGTCCGGCCAGTGGTCCAGTGACTTCATCACCGTCGTCGGACACCCCGCCTGCTCCAGCGCGCCGGTGATCACCTCCAGATGCTGCACCGCGTTCGTGATCCGCAACCGCTCGCGCTCAATCCTGAACTGGCAGCGCTCAGCCAGCGCCTCGTCGCCCACTCCCTCCGCCGCATCGCGCAGCGGAACCAGTCCGCGAAGCACCACGTGGTTTGCCTCTGCCAGCGCCACAAATCCATCGAACCTCTGCGCGTCCAGCGAACTGAGCAGCGGATAAACCTCAGCCGCCCGCGACGGCGCCAGTGTCAGGGTTGAGAGAGCTTTTACGAGTTCCGTTTCCTTGTTGCTGAAATTTGCCATCGGAGGATTCCAATCCTAACCATGTAGATGAACCGCATCCTCCCGGAGTTGGTGTCGCCAACATGAAATCTCCGTCACAATCAGCAACTCTCCCGCCCTTGCCTCCCTTCGATCTATGTACTCTTCGATAATCGAAACACAGTGTCGTGGCTGACCTTTCCGTCAATCCTTCCGGACCTGGCTCAACCATTACCCAAAAGGGAAACACCGTCTTTCCAACCATTCACCACTTCGCCAATCGTTGATTCCCCCTGCGCCCGTCCCCAGAAACGGCAAACAGGCGCACAAAAGCGCGGCCCACCGGGGCCGTGACATCGTTTCCAAGGCTTGTTTAGTGGGTTTTGTGCGTGGCTGGGCGCGCCGCCGACGCGCCCAGTTTGTGCAGGCGCTCGCGCGCCTGTGTTGCTTCAATCGTCCGTGGATACCGCTGAATCAGCGCATTCAACTCTTTCACGCCCGCATCTTTCCGTCCCAACTCCAGCAGCGAGTAGCCTTTCTTCAATTGTGCCGCCGCCGCTTTATTCCCGCCCGGAAATTGCTCCAGCACCTTATCGTAGTCCGTAACCGCCGCTTCAAAATTGCCGGACCTGTACTCCATGTCCGCAATGTAATACTGCGCGTTCCCCGCCAAATCCGTGGTCGGATAGAACTTCAGATAGTCCTGGAATTGCGAAAGCGCCAGTTCGTATCGCGCCGAATTGTAATCGCGCAGAGCGTTGTTATAAAGCACGTCCGCTGGCGGAGCCTGTGCCGCGGGATTCACCGGAGCTGCTGCCGGAGCGCTTCCAGGCGTGGTCTGTGCCGGCTGCAGCATGTTCTGCTGCTGGCTCTGGATGTCATCCAGTTGCTTGCTCGCCTTCGCCAGTCGCGCCTTCAATTCGTCCACCGAATCGTTCAGCGTCTGTATCTGTCCAGAGACCTGGTCCACCTTGGCTTGTGCGTCTGAGTTCTGCTGTTGCAGTTGTTTCTGCATCCCCTGCAGCGAGAGAGAGAGCTTGTTGACGTTGTCCGTGCTCTGCTCCACCAGGTTTCGCATCACGCCCATGCGCTCATCAAACGACTGCTGCATGTGCGCAATCCGGTCCGCCAGGTCCTGCACCTGGGTCTGAAGCTGAATGATTTCCTTTGAGACGGCAAACGCAGGGGTCGCACTCGCAGCCATCATCAATGTAATTACCGCAAGCGCGGTCGCTTTTCTCAGATTCATCATTATCTCCGGGCGCCGTGGCGCCGGACTCCGCTCGCTTCAAGCGAACTTGAGGAAGAACAAGGCGTAATCGGTCTAATACAGACGTCAGCATGGTTGAGAAATACGGTGGGGCGCCCTGAGACGCCCCGCCGATATGGATGCAAACGGCGAGCTTACTTCTGCCCGAAGACGAAGTGATCGCGCCGATTCTGCTGCCAGCAGGCTTCGGTGCTTTCCGAACAGAAGGGCTTTTCCTTGCCGAAGCTGATGACCTTGATCTGGTCAGCGCTTACCCCGGCCTTGAGCAGCGCGGCGCGGGCAGCGTTGGCGCGGTTATCGCCGAGAGCAAGGTTGTAGTCGGTGGAGCCGCGTTCGTCGCAGTGTCCCTCGATGGTGAACTTGATGGCAGTGTGCGCCTTCAGGAATGCAGCATCGGCATCCACAACCGCCTGGTCATCCGCACGTAGATCGTAGCGGTCGTAGTCGAAGTAGATATCCTTGACGTTCTGCGAGAACAACTGCTCGTCCGTGACTTCCGGAGCTTTCGCCGGAGGCGGCGGAGGCGGCGGCTGGACCACAGTAAGGCGCGCGGTGGCATCCGCGTTGCCGCCGGGACCCTGCGCGGTCAGGCGATAGGTGGTGGAAGTCGTCGGCGAAACACTCTGCGAGCCGCCCGGCTGCACGGTGCCAATGCCTTCGATGCTGACCGTGGTCGCGTCCTGCGTGGACCATGTGAGGGTTGCTGCACCGCCGCGATCGATGCTCTCGGGACTCACGCTGAGAGTCGCCTTGGGCTGCGGCGGGGGGGGAGCTGCGGGAGGAGCCGGAGGAACTTCCTTCTTTTTGCAGCCGCCCACAACGACGATTGCTGCAAAGGCCAGCACCATAAGAGTCCACTTCAACTTGCTTCGATTCAATTGATCCTCCATAGCGAGAAATCTCGCGTCGGGCCGACGGAAACCTCCCGCCGAGCCGGTGATTAAAGTGACAGCTGCAAACCAGACTGCTGCACTGCAAAGAACTGCGCTTCTAAGTGCTACTTCCAACTCCAATTCGGTTGTGAATTGGAGCCTGTAAAAGTCAACTGCGTCTGCTGGCTACCATCCGCCAACATCGTCCAGACCTGCTCTGTACCGCTGCGGGTGGATTGATACACGAGGTGCCTTCCGTCGGGCGACCACGACGGAAAATCATTGCGTCCACCGTCGTGGGTGAGCTGCACCCACTGATGGCTGGCCACGTCCATGATGTAAATATCGGAGGCACCGGGTGCTCCGGGGCCGTAGTGGCGAACCCACGCGAAGGCGAGGAACTGCCCATTGGGAGACCATGAGGGCGACACCGCATAGCCCTGATCGGTAAGGCGCTGCACGTTGTTTCCATCACTATCCATCACATAAATCTGTGGCAGGCCGGTGCGTCCGCTGACCCATGCGATCTGCGCGTTGGTCCGGGGATTCCATACCGGCGACACGTCAGGACCATGATACGCCGTCAAGCGCTTGAGGTTGTTACCGTTCTGGTCACAAGTGTAAATCTCGGGATCGCCACTGCGCGACGAGGAGAAGGCCAGGCGGGCTCCGTCTGAACTCCATGCCGGCGAGAGCGTGGTGCCGCCGAAGGACGGGAAGTTGAGAAGCCGTCCAAGGTCGAGCGACCACATTGCGATATTCGGTCCGCCCTTGTAGAACGATGCAAAAGCAACACGCGAATTATCAGGCGAGACGCGCGGGGCCAGAGAGATGGAGCTGAGATGGGTAATGGCGTGCTGCGCTGCGCCGTCGTAATCCATGGCCCAGACTTCCTTGTGTCCGCTGCGGCTGCTGACGAAATACAGCTTGGTCTCTGCAATTCCGGTGATGCCGCCGCCCAGTCTGAAGATGATCTCGTCGGCAAAGCGGTGGGCGATGAGGCGGGCGTTGTCGTCCGTCGCGCTCTCGCGATATTGCTTGGCGAGCACCTGCGGATTCTGCGCATTCTTCACATCGAAGAGCCAGCCCTGCACCTGCAGGTTTCCTGCGTTCACGCCAAGGCTGCCAAAAGCAAGCATCGCCGCGTTGGGCGGTGGTGCGGTCCACACGTCGAAGTGCACGTCGGCTGGTCCGCCGATGGGGCTCAGTGGGTAGAAGCTCTTGGAGACAACGTCAAAGATTCCGGCTTCGCTGAGGTCGTTAAACAGGACAGCGTTGAAGGTCTTGTTGAGAGGCGCGGCCTGGGGATCGGCGTTGGCCGAAAAATCAGGCACAGCGATGCGGATCTTCTCGCCGCCTACGCCGGTGCCGGTACGGATCCAATCCTGCGCCAGGGCAGGAAGCACGAGCATGAACAGGATGGCGGCCAGGGTTGCAAATCGCTTCATTCAACTCTCCCAAGTTGCAGGGCGCGGGACTCAGCGCCGGTAGTCAAACCAGAACTCCACGGAAACATAGCTACCACTGTAACCCTGCGGCAGTGGCCCGAACGTGTCAATGCGCTGCAGGGTGCGCACGGCTGAAATATCCAGCGAGGGAATGCCGGACGATTGTTCGATGCGAACATTTGACGGCTGCCCCGTGCGTGAGATGTCAAACAAAATATAAACCCGCTTTGCTGATGTAATACTCGGGTTGACCTCATTTTGCCACGCACTATTTACCTTGCGCGCAACCGCATCGGTGTAATAACCGAAGCGACTTCCAAAACTGCCATTGCCGCCTTCACCAAACTTCATCCCTCCACTGGTGCTGCCGCTCTGGAAGGTGGTGTAGGGACCGGCAACGGGTCCACCCGCGCCAAACGGAACCGTGTTATCGACCTTGGCGATCTCCCGTGGTGCCTCCCGGGGAGGTGCTGTTGGTTTGTTGTCCTTCTTCGGCTTGATCCTGGCGTCTTTGCCGGGCAAGGCGATGGCATGGTCGTCCTCTTTCACCGCCGGTGCGGGGACCGACTTGGACAGCCCCTTGCTGTCATTGGCGAGGACGTTCTCAGGCCGGGCATGCGGATTCGGGGGAAGGGGAATGCCGCTGACGAGATGGGCGCTCATGGCGTCGCCGGGCGCTCCTCCGCTGCCGCCACTGCCCCAGTTCTCGCCCTCATGCGAAAAAATCGCGGGCAGCAGGAGCGCGCACGCCAGCAGCGCAGCGTGCAGTGCGGTGGAGACCGCCAGCGATGGCGCAATCGCTTCCTTGCGTCCGTAGATGTCAGCGTCCAGAGGCATTCGTCTTCGCGTTCAGGGGCTGGGTAACAATACTCACGTTGGTGATGCCGGTCTGCTTCACGGCGTCCATGACGGTTGCAAAAGCGCCGAAGGGCACATTCTCATCGGAGCGGATAAATACGCTCTGGCCTTGCGGGTCGCGGATCTTCTCGTGCAGGCGGGCGGCAATTTCGTTGATGTTGATGGGATCGTTGCCAAGGAAGACGCGCTGCTCCTTGTCAATGGTAATGACCAGGCGCTCCTCGGTGATCTCCTTGACGGTTTTGGTCTTTGGAACCTCGACCTCAATGCCGGACTGGAGGATGGGGGCGGTGACCATGAACATCACCAGCAGCACCAGCACCACGTCCACAAAGGGAGTGATGTTGATGTCTGAGAGCGAACTCTGCGTGCGTCCCTTGTTATTTGTAAACGCCACGGCCGTCTCCTATTTCGCGTCGCCGTTGCGATCGATAATGTTGAGCAGTTCGAGGCTGAAATCGTCCATGCGGGCAGCGAAATCGCGAATCTGCTGGAGGAAGAAGTTGTAGGCGATGACGGCGGGCACGGCGGCAAAGAGTCCGGCGGCGGTGGTGATCAGCGCCTCCGAGATGCCGGGCGCAACCGCGCGCAAGGTGGCCGCACCGGCGGTGCCCAGCCCATGGAATGCGTCGATGATGCCCCAGACGGTTCCAAAGAGCCCGATGAACGGCGCAATCGAGCCCGTAGTCGCCAGCCATGTGAGGCGGCTTTCAAGCCGGGTGAGTTCCTCGGAAGCGGCGATCTGTGTGGCGCGTTGGATCGAGAGCGTGCGCGGGGTTGCGCCGCAGCGCTTCAATTCTTCCACTGCCCCTTCAAACACGGCAACCAGAGGAGACGGTTTGAACTGCTCGGCGACGGCAGCAATCTCCTGCAGGCGGGTGGCCCGGCGGAAGACCCGGACAAAGCGTCCGCTCTGCGCCGAAGCGCGGCGATAGAGGCCCCACTTGGAGAGGATGATCGACCACGATAGAAGGCTGAAGGCAAGCAAGATCAGGAGAACGATCTTGGCGACGAATCCGGTGTTGGACACCATGTCCAAGACCTCTCCGCCAAGCGCGAAAGCTAGCAAATTGATGATCGGCATCCGTTTCTCAATGGTGCGGACTGGAGGTCGCACCACGGCCCGATGTTGTTGCCGGACAGCAATGCGAGGTCAAAAATTATTATAGACAGCCGCGCTCGAGTTTGTGTTCCGGATTGCTCACATGGCTGCAATTCGAGCAAACCTGTACACATATGGATAACTTCACTGCTGTCCGGTTAAAAGTCGAACAGAATCAACTG
>CAILAZ010000219.1 GCA_903832295.1 uncultured Acidobacteriota bacterium | reverse complement strand
CTTGCCCTTGCACTTGCTCTTGGTCTTTGTCTTGCCCTTGCCCTTGCCCTTGCACTTGCTCTTGGTCTTTGTCTTCCCCTTCCCCTTGCCCTTTGCCCTTTGCCCTTTGCCCTTTGCCCTTGCCCTTATAGGTTGTCATTCCGAGCGAAGCGAGGAATCCCAGCAATATTTCAATCTCTCCCGCCGCCCCAGGCCTTCCAACCAGCGAGTCCAAGAACGCCCGGTGCCTTTCAACGTCAAGCCCGTCCTTTACGTTGTCATTCCCCCATGCTTTCCAACCAGCCCGTCCAAGAATGCGTAATACTCTATTGAGACTGGGTTATCAGGAGCGAAGAATGAAGCCTCGCATCGCCCTCTGCGCCGTTCTCTCATGCATGATGTGTGCCTCCTCTCCCGCACAGTCCCAGGGTCATTTCTTCTTCGGAACCTCTCAGGACAACCCGCACTGTGCCGTCGCGTGGCTCTTCTATCTCGACCCCCGCGCGCGCAGTGGTGGAATTTTCGAGGTCGCCGCCATGGAACCATTCTCGAAATTCGAGCTGAACCCAGATGGAACGCTTTCATTCCAGTGGTCTGAATTGGGCGACAACCTCTATCAATTCTCCGGCGTTTTGAATGCCGGAACTCTCTCCGGCGAGATTCGACAGATTGACACCCATGCAGACAGCCCTCAGCGGATGTGTGCCATCACCGCCTCCCAGCTTCCCGCCCAACCCTCACCCGCATCCCGTCAGTTGTCCCCTGCGCGCTACTCCAACCTCGCCTATTCCAACGAAGGTGGAGATCGAACCGGCGTGGACATCCGCTTCCTTTCCACATCCAGAGGAACCAGCGGCATCATGGTCTTCTACGAAGGCTATTGGAGCGAACCCACCTACACGCCTCTCCTGCTCTCCAATGTCAATGCGGATCACGGCGTCATCCGCTTCGCTGCCCAGACCCCAGTTGGCCTCCTCCACTACCATCTCCAACCCGCACGCGCCGGATTCCTCTTGCGACGTGACGATCGCCCCGGCCCCGGAGTTCCCCTGAAGAAACTCCAAAAGGTGTTGCCGGAAATCAGGTGATTGTCGATTTCCCTTAGAACCCACTGCACTTGGCATCCACGCTCCCCCTACCCCTCCAATTCCATTGACTTCCTTTCCGCCCCCCTAGTACTGTAAAAACTCCGAAAGCAGAGACTCTGGATCTTTCCCCGAGAGAATTTCCCGCCCCCCGGCGCGTTTCTCTCCACGAGGTGTGCCGGAATGACGTCCCTTGCGACCGACCGTGGCGCCGAGCCATTCGTAAACTCCGCCACCCCGGAAATCACCGTCGTCATGCCCTGCCTCAATGAGGCGGAAACCCTCGCCATCTGCATCCAGCGCGCCGCCGACGCCCTCCGCCAGCACCGCATCGAAGGCGAAATCCTCATCGCCGACAACGGCAGCACCGACGGCTCTATCGAAATCGCAACCTCTCTCGGCGCCCGCGTCGTCAACATCGCCGAAAAAGGCTATGGCTGCGCCCTCCGTGGCGGAATCCTCGCCGCCCGCGCCCCCTACGTCCTCATGGGTGACGCCGATGCCAGCTACGATTTCGGCCAACTCCCCCGCTTCCTCGACAAACTCCGCGCCGGCAGCGAAGTCGTCATGGGCAATCGCTTCCAGGGAGGAATTCTCCCCGGAGCCATGCCCCCGCTACACCGCTACCTCGGCAATCCCGTCCTCACCGGCATCGGACGCCTCTTCTTCCACAGTCCCTCCGGCGACTTCCATTGCGGCCTCCGCGCCCTCCGCAAGTCCGCCTTTGAACGCATGGAACTCCGCTCCGTCGGCATGGAATTCGCCAGCGAGATGGTCGTCCGCGCCACCCTCCTCAAAATGAACATCTCTGAGGTCCCCACCACCCTCTCGCCCGATGGCCGCACCCGCGCCCCTCATCTCCGCACCTGGCGGGACGGATGGCGCCACCTTCGCTTCCTCCTCCTCTACAGCCCCCGCTGGCTCTTCCTCTATCCCGGAATCCTCGCCATGGCTCTCGGCTTCCTGCTCACCGCCTGGCTCATTCCCCACTCCCGCACCGTCGGCGGAATCATCTTCGACATTCACACCATGACCTTTGCCACCATGCTCGTCATGGTCGGCTTTCAGGCTGTCGCCTTCGCCGTCTTCGCCAAGATCTTCGCCATCACCCAGGGCCTCCTCCCCCCCGATCCCCGCCTCACCTTCCGCTACCTCAATCTCGAAACCGGACTCATCGCCGGAGCCATCCTCATCCTCCTCGGCCTCTCCGCCTCCATCTTCGCCCTCGTGCATTGGAGCTCCCACAACTTCGGCCCCCTCGATCCCGCGCAAATGGAGCGCATCGTCATCCCCGCCATCGCCTCCCTCACCCTCGGCTTTGAAGTCTGCCTCTCCAGCTTTTTCCTCAGCCTCCTCGGACTCGCCCGCCGCGATGCCCCCGAGCCTTCACCCGCCTTCTACACCCACTCCACCCCTCCCGGAGCCTGACTCCTCATGTCCCCGCGCCTCCGCTCCCTCCCGCGCCTCTGCGCCGTCCTCTTCGGAACCCTGCTCCTCTCCTGGCCCGCCCTCTACAACCGCTACCCCCTGCTTTTTCCAGACTCCATGTCCTACATCGAGAGCGGCCCCCGCGTCGCCCGAGCCCTCTTTCTCCGCGACCCCTCCGGCTACTACGGTGTCCGCTCCTTCCTCTACGCCCTCGGAATCGCGCCCTTCCACCTCGCCTCCCCCTGGCCCATCGTCTTCCTCCAATCATTGCTCGCCGCCTATATCGTCTGGCTCACCGTCCGCGCCTTCGCCCCCCGCCGCACCACCCTCGCCTACCTCGCCACCATCGTCCCGCTGGCCCTCTTCACTGGACTCCCCTGGGTCTCCAGCATCGTCATGCCTGACATCCTCGGAGCCCTGCTCTACCTCGCCGTATTCCTCCTCGTCTTTGCCCCCCACACTCTCTCCCGCCCGGAGCGCGTCGCTCTCATTCTCATTGCCTGGTGGTCTGCCGCCGCCCACGTCACCCACCTCATGCTTGCCACCGGACTCATCCTCTTCCTCCTCGCCTCGCTCGCTGTCTTTCGCGCTCTCACCCGCCCGCGTCTCATCGGACTCCTATCCACCGCCGCCATCATCCTCGCCGCAATCCTCTCCCACATGGCCGTCCACGGCATCCTCTACGGCAAGCCTTCGCTCAACGGAGAGCGTCCCCCCTACCTCACCGCTCGCCTGCTCTCAGACGGCACTGGCCGCCGCTATCTCCTCGAGCACTGCCCCCAGGCTCGCCTCGCTCTCTGCGGTTTCACCTCCAACCTCCCGGACAATCCCGATGACTTCCTATGGGACGCCTCCGGAATCTGGCAATCCGCCTCCCCTGAGGTTCAAACCCTCATCCTCCGTCAGGAGATGCCCTTTGCCCTCGCCACCATCCGTGCCTATCCCCGCCAGCAAAGGGCTATCTCCACCCACGCCTTCCTCCAGCAGCTCACCAGCTTCGGCATCTCCAATGGTGCCAACGCCTGGCTCCTCGACGAATTCCCCACCGCCCTCCCCGGCCAGCGTCCCTTCTACCAGCGCAGCCGCCAGGCGCAGGACGCGCTCCCCAACGAATTCCTCTCCACTGTCCAGGACCTCACCGTCCTCGCCTCTCTCGCCGCCCTCGTCATCCTCGCGCCCTTCATCTTTCGCCGCCCGCCCCCTCAGCTCATCGGACTCACCGCCGTAATCTTCTCCACCGTCACCGCCAATGCCCTCGTCACCGCCGTCCTCGCTGAGGTCGATGACCGCTACCAGACCCGCGTCATCTGGCTCCTCCCCCTCCTCGCCGCCCTCTACCTCCTCGAACTCCTCCACCAGCGCCGCGCCGCCGCCACTCCCGCCCCAGCCCCCGTCGCCGTCTCCGCCTGAAACCTTCGCCCCTTCGCCCTCATCCTGTACCTTGTACACAGATGCCCGCCCTCGAACCCATCCTCGCCTCCTACAGGGATCGCGTCACCGTCCGCCGCTCCGGCACCCCCACCGGAAGCTGCGTCGTTTACTGGATGCAGCGCGCCCAGCGCGCCCATGACAATCCCGCCCTCGACCTCGCCGTCGATCTCGCCAACGCTCTCCGTCTCCCCCTCGTCGTCTTCTTCGGACTCATCCCCTACCCCGGCGCGAACCTCCGCCACTATGCCTTTCTCCAGCAGGCCTTACCCGATACCGCCCGCCGCCTCGCCGCCCGCAACATTGCCTTCGTCATCCAACGCCATCCCCAAAGCGATCTCGCCGCCTTCTGCTCTCAGACCGACGCCGCTCTCCTCGTCGGCGACGAAAATCCCCTCCGCGAGCCTGCCCACTGGCGCACTGTCCTCGCCAAAAAGCTCCGCATCCCCTACTTCACCGTCGATGCCGATGTCGTCGTCCCCTCCCGCCTTCTTCTCAAGGCCCAGTACGCCGCCCGCACCATCCGTCCCCGCCTCCAGGCCCTCTTTGCGGATTACCTCGTCCCCTGCGCCAATCCCCACGCCGAAGTCGCCTTCCCCAATCCTCCTTCCTCGCTTGACCCCGCGTCCGATCTCACCGCCCCCTGGCCCTCCCTCGACCGCACCGTCCCTCCCCTCTCCACCTTCACCGCCGGAACCACCGCCGCCCTCGACCTTCTCCACCACTTCGTTACCCACCGCCTCGCCACCTACCCCATGCTCCAGGGCGACCCCGCCGCCGACGCCACCAGCCGCCTCTCCCCCTACCTCCATTTCGGACACATCTCTCCCCTCACCATCGCCCTCGCCGTCCGCAACGCTGACGCCCCCGACCTCGCCAAGGAGAAGTATCTCGACCAGCTCATCACCTGGCGCGAGCTCGCCATCAACTTCGTCGCCTTCCATCCCCTCTATGACTCCTTCGAGTGCGCCGAGCCCTGGGCACACCGCTCCCTCGCCGCTCACGCCTCCGATCCCCGCCCCACCCTCTACACCCTCCCCCAGCTCGAAGCCGCCGATACTCACGACCACCTCTGGAACGCCGCCCAGCTCCAGATGCTCCACCTCGGCTGGATGCACAACTACATGCGTATGTACTGGGCCAAGAAGATCCTCGAGTGGTCCCCCTCCCCTCAGCAGGCCTACCACTCCGCCCTCTACCTAAATGACAAGTACTTCCTTGATGGCCGCGACCCCAACGGCTACGCCGGCATCGCCTGGTCCATCGCCGGGAAATTTGACCGCCCCTGGTTTGACCGCCCCATCTTCGGCGTCATCCGTTACATGTCCGGAACCGCCGCCGCCAGGAAATTCGACGCCCCAGCCTACATCCGCTCCATGTACGCCCTCGCCCACCGGCCTCTCTAGCCATCCTGAAGTTGAATTCCCTTTTCAAGTTCTATGAATTTTCACAGATTTCCCGCTTTGGAAATCCTAAAACTCGTACTTTCCCCCTAGTCGCTCCTCCTTCCTCCTAAGTAATTCGTTGAAACAGCTTCTACTTACGATTCAGCTCTCGATGGAAGACAACGTGCTTTGGAACGTCTCAACCTGCGACGGAAGTTTCGGCTTCCCGGAGCGCTAACCCGCCCTCCGCACTTTCGGTCGCACCTGTTCTACTCCGCTCCGGTCAAACCTGACCGGTGCCTTGGGGCACCACCGAATCACTGGTCTGTCCATTTCGGCCCTGTTCAGGGCTGCACTCGGAAACCGGGCTGTCTTCATTGCAGCCTGCGGTAGGGTCGTACGCACTCCGGCTCTCCGGTTTTGGTACCTGCTTTTATCTCTACCGTTCCGCTTGCGATCGCTGCTGCGTTCAACGCAGCAAACAACCACCGTCGTCACACTGCCGTTTTTCACAAAGGCAGAGAGGTAAGGAAACAGAATGACAAAGAAGTTCCTGCATTTGATCTTGATCGTCGCGGTCGTCGCCTTGGGAGTTTCCATTAGCTTCGCCCAGGCCACCTCCACCGGTACCGTGCTTGGCACCGCCCAGGATAAGACCGGCGCTGTCATCACCGGCGCTGAAGTCACCCTCACCAGCAAGGCCACCGGCTCCACGCGCACCGTGACCACCAATACCACCGGCGATTTCCGCTTCGATCAGATTGCCGCTGGTCCCTACGTGGTCAAGATCACCAAGACTGGTTTTGCCAGCTACGCGCAGACCTTCGAACTGCTCGTCAATCAGACCGTCACCGTAGCCGCCGCTCTCAAGCCCGGCCAGACCTCGGAAGTGGTCGAAGTTACCGGCGATATTCAGCTCATCGATCAGGCCAAGACCTCTGTCTCCGAGCAGATCACGCCTAAGGAAGTCGCGGAACTTCCCATGCTCGGCCGTGATGCCGCTACCCTCGCCTACCTCGTCCCCGGCGTAAAGGCCGCAGACTCCTACGATCCCACCAAGAACCGCTCCGCCATCCTCTCCGTCAACGGACAGAGCGGACGCAACGTCAACGTCACCGTCAACGGCGTGGACAACAAGGACAACACCGTCGGTGGAACCGTCATGCAGCTTCCCCTCGAAGCTGTCGAAGAGTTCAACATCTCCACCCAGCGCTTCTCGGCCGCCAATGGCCGTTCAGAAGGCGCTTCCATCAACATGGTCACCAAGAGCGGCTCCAACGCCTACCACGGCTCGGTCTTCTCGCTCTTCCGCGACGTCAAGTTCAATGCCGACTACAAGGAGCCCGATGGCTCCAAGCTCAGCCCCGCATACTCCCGTCAGCAGTTCGGCGGCAGCATCGGCGGCCCCGTCATCAAGGACAAGCTCTTCACCTTCTTCGCCTACGAGCGCCAGCGCGAGCACACCTCGCTGCCGGAAGATCCCACTCACTACTCGGATCTCCTGCTCCTGACCGGCGTTGGTGCGCAGCCTGCCTCCACCATCCCCACCCCGTTCTTTGACACCCGCTACAATGGCCGCCTCGACTATGTCTTCACCAACAGCGAGAAGGCATACATCAGCTACGCCTCGCAGGGAAACAACAGCATCAACGATCAGGCTGATGGAACCGGCGATATCACCAACGGAAACTTCACCACCAACCAGCTCCAGATCGCCAACCTCACCGTGGACTCCGTCCTCACTCCCACCCTGGTCAACCAGTTCACCTTCGGCTTCCAGTACTGGAACAACAACATCAACACCCAGTACGGAAAGCCCCTCGTCACCTTCGCCAGCGGAACTCAGTTCGGCACCAACGTCAACGTGCCCCAGCAGTCCTTCCAGCGCAAGTGGCAGTTCAAGGACGACATCTCCAAGACCGTCCACAATCACACCTTCAAGACCGGCTTTGACTACATCTGGGAGCAGGCTCTCGGCGGCTACTTCAAGTTCAACGTGCCAATCGAAGTCGATTTCGCGGTTGATCCCACCGATCTCGGCAGCACCCCGGCCCAGGTCGCCGCTGCCATGGCCGCACCCGGCAACATCGCTGCCATCACCTACGCCACCGGCGATCCGCAAACCAACGTACCCGGCGGAACCAAGCAACTCGGCCTCTACTTCCAGGATGACTGGAAGGTTAGCCATCGCCTGACCCTCAATCTCGGCATCCGCTGGGATCGTGACTTCAACATGGTGGAAGGCTCCGCCATCTCCACCAGCCGCACCTATCAGGAGCTGCTCGCAGCCTCCGTTTACGCCCCTGCTTTCAAGCCCCTGGTCGCCAGGACTGCCAAGGATGACACGAAGAACTTCAGCCCCCGCATCGGCTTCGCCTATGACATCACCGGCAAGGGCAAAGACATCGTTCGCGGCGGCTATGGTCTTTACTACGGCAACATCTTCCAGAACATCCCCATCTTCATGGAGCAGCAGCATAACGCCACCGTCTTCCAGGCTTATGCCATCAACGCCGGAGACCCCACGATCATCCCTGGCTTCCCTGGCGTGACCATCGATCAGTTCTCCTACACCAACGCCAACATCGCCAAGGTGATCGCGAACCTGCCGGCACCGTCCAGCGCGCTGCTGCCCGGTTCCGAGGGATACCTCATCGATCCCAACTACAAGAACCCGGTCACCGAAGAGTTCAACGTAGGCTTCAGCCATGAGATCAACAAGGTCTCCTCTCTCGAAGTTGAGTACGTTCACGTCCTCAGCCTCCACGAGAACAAGACCATTGACGTCAACCCGCTGCTCCCCGGAGACCCAGCCTATCTGACCTCCTACCGTCCGCTGGACGCCGCCTTTGCTTCCGCCAATCAGCCGGTACTCGGCGGAATCCGCAACCAGGCCTCCATCGGTCGCTCGCAGTATGACGGCTTCAACTTCAGCTACCGTCAGCGCCTCTCGCATCGCTTCTCGCTCAATGCCAACTACACCCTTGCATGGGCGCGCGGCTACGCCACCAACCCCTATCACAGCTACCCCAAGGATCCGTTCAAGCCCTTGGCCAAAAATGATTTCGGCCCCTTGGCCAATGACGAGCGTCATCACATCACCGTCAGCGGCATCGCAGAACTGCCCTGGAAGTTCCAGCTCTCTCCGATCCTCCAGTTCGGCTCTGCTCGCCCCTATGGCGTCTCCTCGGGCACGGACTACATCGGCTACGGTGTCTCATCCGCAGCCCGTGGCGTCCTCGTCCCCGTAAGCAATCCGAGCGACTACACCTGGTCCGCTCGAACATACGCTGCCCTGGTCGCCGGTGGAGACACTGCCGCTCAGGCAAAAGCTGCCCTGCGTCAGTCCTACTTCGCAGGTAACGGTGCAATCGGTGCCTCGCAGATCGCCAAATTCAATCCGCTGCGCGGTGATCCCACCTTCACCCTCGACATGCGCTTGGCCAAGAACGTCAAGATCAAGGAGGGCATCAACCTCCAGGTCATCGCTCAGGCCTTTGACTTGACCAACCGCGCCAACTACGGAAACAACTTCAACACCAACATCGGCTCAAGCGGATTCAAGACTGCGAGTGGTTTCATCAACCCCTCCAGCCAGCTCACCGCCCGCTCGCTCTCCGGCGAGTTCGGCTTCCGCCTGAGCTTCTAATCACACTCGCGCGCAGGCGCACTTCATGGGACTGGCTTCGGCCGGTCCCATTTTTCTTTTCATCTGCTCTATTGTGAAATTTGTGCCCGGATGAGATTCACCCCGGCGCCCTCGTCAGGATTGTGCTTTGAGTAAACAACTTGGAAGGTTTTGCATTACCGGAAAACCAATCCTTCCGGACCTGCCTCAACCATTGCCCCAAAAGTAAATACAGCCTCGGAAAGGATTACCCAGAAAGGAAATCCTCAGAAGCTCTTGCGCGAATCCAGCAAAATCGTCACCGGACCGTCGTTCACCAGTTCCACCTGCATCTCCGCCTGGAACTGTCCCGTTTCGCAGCCTAATCCGCGGCTCCGGACGCACTCCACAAAATACTCGTAAAGCCCCCGCGCCACTTCCGGCCTCGCCGCCCCATCAAAAGACGGCCGCTTCCCTCTTCTCACATCCCCAAAAAGCGTAAATTGACTCACCGCCAAAACCGCTCCACACGCCTCTGAAACATTGCGGTTCATTTTCCCATCCGCATCTTCAAAAATCCGCAGCGCCGCCGTTTTCTCCGCCAAATACGCGGCATCCGCCTCGCCATCCTCCACGCCCACGCCCAGCAACACCAATAAACCCCGCTCAATCTGCCCAATTGTGCGCCCTTCCACCGTAACCCGCGCCCTCGACACCCGCTGCACCACTGCTCTCATATCTCCAAGTAAAACCTAAACTCGCGCTCTTTGGACAGTGCCATTCCGTATTCCGACGGTGCCCCGGATTCACACAATAGCGCTCCCCACGACAATTGCGCATTGACCTTCATAAAATCGAACAGTTAGGATGCTAATCGGAATCGTCCGGTGTGGTGAGCTTGTGTCTATGCGCCACCGTTCCGCCGGGCGGCTCAACTTTTTGCAGGAGGCGCCAACAGAATGGCTGCAGTCGAAGAGAAACTGAAACAGATTATCGTGGAGCAGTTGGGTGTGGATGAAGCCGAGGTTACCTCTTCCGCTTCGTTCGTGGACGACCTGGGCGCCGACTCGCTGGACATCGTCGAACTCGTGATGGCCTTTGAAGAAGCCTTCGACCTGGAAATCCCGGACGAAGATGCTGAGAAGATCAAGACTGTGAAGGATGCGGCTGATTACATCAGCGCGCACTCCAAGGCCTCGAAGTAACTAGCGGGATCCGCACATCTGTACAATGAAGGAACGGCCATCTGTAGCCTAGCCGCCGGGCAGTGATGCCCGGCGTACGCCGTGTTTACTTCAAAAGGAGAATTCAATGGCTTCCGCAGAAGAGAAAGTCAAACAGATCATCGTGGAGCAGCTTGGGGTGGATGAAGCTGAGGTCACTGCCAGCGCTTCTTTCCAGGACGACCTGGGAGCGGATTCGCTGGATATTGTTGAACTCGTGATGGCCTTCGAAGAAGCCTTCGACGTTGAGATTCCCGACGAGGACGCAGAGAAGATCAAGACCGTCAAGGATGCGATCGACTACGTCACTTCACACTCGAAAGGCGGGAAGTAAGCTTGAGCCGCCGAGTCGTTGTCACTGGCCTTGGGTTAGTTTGCGGCGTTGGTCTCACCGCGGAGGAAGTCTGGTCAAATCTCCTGGCGGGCAAGAGCGGCATCTCCCCAATCACTGGTTTTGACGCAACCCAGTTCGCTTGCAGGATCGCGGCCGAGGTCAAGAACTTCGATCCGCTGAAGTTCATAGAAAAAAAAGAGATCAAGAAGATGGGCCGCTTCATTCACTTCGCGCTGGCTGCTGCCACGGAGGCGATGGAGATGTCCGGCCTGAAGGTGACTCCAGAAAACTCTGAGAGCATCGGGGTTTACATTGGCTCGGGTATCGGCGGCTTTGACATCATCGAGCGCGAGCATACTGCACTGATGGAAGGCGGGCCGCGAAAGATTTCCCCCTTCTTCATTCCTGCCACAATCGTCAATCTCGCTGCCGGTCACGTCAGCATCCGCTTTGGCGTGAAGGGTCCGAACATGGCGAGCGCTACGGCCTGCACCACCAGCGCACACGCCGTTGGCGACAGCTTCAAGATCATTCAGCGCGGCGATGCCGACGTAATGATCGCCGGTGGCGCCGAGGCGGCCATCACGCCGATGGGTGTTGGCGGATTCGCTGCGATGCGCGCCCTCTCCACGCGTAACGACGAACCCGAGCGTGCCAGCCGTCCCTGGGACCGCGACCGCGATGGATTTGTTGTCGGCGAGGGTTCCGGCATTTTGGTTCTCGAAGAGTTGGAGTTTGCCAAGGCGCGCGGCGCGAATATTCTTGCGGAGATTGTTGGTTACGGCATGGGCGGCGACGCCTATCACATTACATCTCCCGCCCCTGAAGGCGAGGGCGGCTTCCGCGTGATGCGCAATGCAATTCGCGATGCGAAAATCCAGCCTAGCGACATCGGCTACGTGAACGCCCATGGCACTTCAACGCCGGTCGGAGATGGGTTGGAAGCTGCCGCGGTCCGCAATCTGTTTGGGGAGCATAAGGTAGCGGTGAGCTCCACCAAGTCGATGACCGGGCACTTGTTGGGCGGGGCTGGTGGACTAGAGGCTGGGATTACGGTGCTTGCCTTGCGGGATCAGATCCTTCCGCCGACGATTAACCTGGAAAATCAGGATGAGCAGACTCTCGGCATGGACTTTGTTCCAAACCATGCGCGCAAAGCTCAGATGGACTATGCACTCTCCAACTCGTTCGGCTTCGGCGGGACGAATGGCTCGCTGGTTTTCAAACGCTGGAGCGAGTAACTTGGCCGGAAGGCTTATGAAGAACCCCGCTTCGGCGGGGTTCTTCCGTGTGCGGCAGTTTCACTCCGAGGGAACGGCCCGCGCCGCTTTCCGGTCGGCAAGGAGTTCACGCTGCACGGCTCCTCCGAGCACAAGGTCGCAGAGTGCATCGACGAAACCGGGCGTCAGGCTGTCATGCTGAATTAGGAAACGCATATAGATCGGGCCGTACAGTGCATCCAGAAGCAGATCGAGGTTCTGATCGGCGGGCAATTCCCCGCGGCTTATCCCGCGACGCAGGGTGGCGTACGCTTCGGCACGGCGCGGCTTCAGAAAGCGATCCCGGAACGCGGCAATGAGAGTGGGATCGCTCTGTCCTCCCGCAAGAATTGCCGAGACTACATTGCCACGGCGGCTGCGGAGGATCTTTACGAGTTGGCGCATCTGCTGACTCATATCAGTGGTGATTGCACCGGTATCCGGGAAATGCAACTTCTGGGTTACGCTGCCGGCGAATGCATCCGCAACCAGGGCCGCCTTGGTGGGCCACCAGCGATAGACGGTTGCTTTGCCTACACCGGCTCCCTGGGCCACGCTCTCAATCGTGAGATCGCCAAACCCGTGTTCTTTCTTCTCGAGGAAGGCGAGAGTGCTGCTCAGGATTGCCCGGCGCGCCTGCTCGCTCCGAGGACGTCCCGGCGGGCGCTTGTCGCCATTGTTGTCGTAACCATTTTTTACCCTTCCGGCCATCCGACGATGCTAGCATGCAAACGTGGGTGTGTTTTGAAAGTATCGATCCAATACGCACAGTATCGAATCTGATTACAGAGATTTGCGTGCTGGAACTCTGGAGTGACTCCTATCCATGTGGATTGTTGCGTTAGCCCTAAGGCGTCCCTACACATTTGTCGTGATGGCCCTGCTCATCCTTCTGTTGACGCCGATCACGGTTTACCAGATGCCGGTCGATATCTTTCCGGAGATCGATATTCCGGTGGTATCCGTTGTCTGGTTCTACACTGGGCTGTCGCCGCAGGAGATGGCGGACCGCATTGTCTCCGGTTCCGAACGTGGAATCACGACGACGGTTAATAACGTCGAGCACATGGAGTCGCAGTCGGTGAGCGGTCTTGGAATCATCAAGATCTACTTCCGTCCTGGGACGAGCATTCAGACCGCGATTGCACAGGTTACGGCCATCTCGCAGACTGCCGTGCGGCAGGCTCCGCCGGGCACGACCCCTCCTCTCGTTATTTCCTACAGCGCTTCTACTACTCCGATTATTCAACTCGGGTTGAGCAGCAAGACTCTTCCCGAGCAGACGTTGTTTGATCTTGGCCAGAACTTCCTGCGCAACTCGCTGACTACCGTACAGGGAGCGGCGACGCCTTACCCGTACGGCGGCAAGATCAGGCAGATACAAGTTGATCTCGATCTCCCAAAATTGCAGTCTTACAAATTGTCGCCGGTTGACATTGTTAACGCGGTGAATGCGCAGAACCTGATTCTCCCGACCGGAACAGCGAAACTGGGACCGCTTGAGTACAACGTGGAGATGAACGGAACGCCGCAGACGATCTCGGATCTCAACGATCTGCCGGTAAAGACCAGCAATGGAAGCACACTCTACATGCGCGATGTGGCGCACATTCGAGATGGCTTTGCGCCGCAAACCAACATTGTCCGCCAGGACGGCAACCGCGGCGCGCTGATGTCGATCTACAAGAACGGCAAAGCTTCTACATTGCAAATTGTCGAGGGGATTAAGGGGATTGTTCCCCTCGCCGCGCAGTCGCTTCCTCCGGACCTGAAGATCAGCGCACTCTTTGACCAGTCGTTGTTTGTGCGGGCATCTATCCAAGGGGTACTGCATGAGGGATTGACGGCTGCTCTGCTGACCGCAGTGATGATTCTCCTGTTTCTTGGCGACTGGCGCCCCACAATCGTCATTCTGATTTCGATTCCGCTCTCCATCTTTTGTTCGATTCTGGCGCTGGCTGCAATTGGCGAGACGCTGAATATCATGACGCTCGGAGGACTGGCCCTGGCCGTAGGCATCCTTGTAGATGACGCCACGGTCGAGATTGAGAACATCGAACGAAACCTCGCCATGGGCAAGGAAATGAAGCAGGCGATTCTTGACGGCGCGCAGCAGATTGCAGTGCCCGCATTTGTCTCTACGCTCTGCATCTGCATCGTGTTTGTTCCCATGTTCTTCCTGACCGGCGTTGCGCGTTTCCTTTTTGTGCCCCTGGCAGAGGCCGTGAGCTTCGCAATGCTGGCCAGTTACCTGCTTTCGCGAACCCTTATTCCGACGCTGGTGATGTACATCATGCGTGGCCACGAGCACAGAGCGGGTGGGCCAAAGACCTTCATGGGCAGATTTCAAGCGGGCTTTGAGCGCCGATTCGAGAACTTCCGTCACTCCTATCAGTCTCTGCTGGAGACTACACTGGAACACCGCGGCGTCTTCGTGGGCTTCTTCCTTCTGTTCTGCTTGCTCTCGCTGGGAATTATCACGGTGCTGGGGGAAGACTTCTTTCCTCAGGTGGATGCAGGGCTTCTCCGGTTGCATGTGCGAGCCCGCCCTGGCCTGAGAGTGGAGGAGACCGCACGGCTCTGCGACGAAGTGGAGGCTGAACTTCATCGGCAGATTCCGGGCGGCGAGATTCAGACAATTCTAGACAACATCGGGCTGCCGAACTCAGGCATCAATCAGTCGTACAGTTCGGCAGGAACAGTGGGGAGCAGCGACGCGGAGATATTGATTTCGCTCGATCCCGAGCACCATCATCCCACCGCAGATCACATCCGTCATTTGCGCGAGGTGCTGCCTCAACGGTTTCCCGGCGTGGAATTTTTCTTTCAACCGGCGGACATCGTGACCCAGATTCTGAACTTCGGGCTCCCTGCTCCCATCGACGTGCAGGTGGTGGGCAACGACATGCGCAGCAACTATGACATTGCGCAGCGGATTGCGAACAAGATGCGCCATGTGCCCGGCACCGCCGACGTTCATGTGCAGCAGTTGCTTTCCGCGCCCACACTGCACCTTGAGCTTGACCGCACGCGCATCACGCAGGTTGGGTTGAGCGCGCGCGACGTTGCGCAAAGCGTGCTGATTCCGCTGAGCGGCAGCTTCCAGACCGCACCGAACTTCTGGCTTAATCCAAAGAATGGCGTCACGTATAACGTCGCCGTGCAGTCGCCGCAATACCGCATCACCAGCCTTGGGGACCTCATGGCTGTTCCAGTGAGTTCCCCTCAAGGCGCGCAGTTGCTCGGCAATCTGGCGCAGGTGCATCCAGTTTCACGCCCCGCTGTGGTGAATCACTATGCTGTACAACCAGTGATTGATGTGTACGCAAGTACTCAGGATCGGGACCTGGGCGGTGTGGCCGCGGCGGTGGATAAGATTCTGCAAGAAACCCGCCATAGTCAGTTGCCGAGAGGAACGCAGATTGTGTTGCGTGGTCAGGTCAGCACCATGCGCTCGTCATTCCTGGGGCTAGGAGTTGGTCTGCTGGGCGCGATTGTATTGGTCTATTTGTTGATCGTAGTGAACTTTCAGTCATGGCTCGATCCGTTCATCATCATCTCTGCCCTGCCGGGTGCGCTGGCTGGCATCTGCTGGTTCCTGCTTCTAACGCGGACAACGCTGAGCGTGCCTTCGCTCACCGGGTCAGTGATGTGCATGGGTGTCGCCACGGCGAATTCAATTTTGATGGTGAGTTTTGCCCGCGAGCAGATGGAGGAGGGCATGGCAGCCGTTCCCGCCGCCATTGCAGCGGGCTATACCAGGATGCGCCCAGTGCTGATGACAGCGCTGGCCATGATCATTGGCATGGTTCCCATGGCACTAGGACTTGGCGAAGGCGGTGAGCAGAATGCCCCGCTGGGGCGCGCGGTGATTGGCGGATTGCTGTTCGCCACCGTGGCCACTTTGTTCTTTGTGCCAAGCGTATTTGCAATCTTCCACAGCCGGCTGGAAGCCCGGCGGGCTCGCCTTGAGCAGGCGTAACCTGAGATGAATTCGGAGTCGAGCATGAACGCAGAGAACGAGAACAAACCGGCACGCGACGCGGAGCATCACTCCACGCAGGCCGAACGCGATCTGGAGATCGAGCAGATTCAGCAGCATTCCAAGCACCAGCACGTCGGGATAGAACGTCCGCCCGAGCTTCCTCCAGCTCCGCCGCGTAAGGCCATGGCTCTGGTGGGGGTGGCGATACTGGTGCTGCTGCTGGCCGGCGGCTTCACGCTCCTGCAACGGTCCACCCATAACCGTGCTCTTGCCAAGGAGACGGAGAAGAGCGCGGTGCCGACCGTGGCGGTCGTGCATCCGGTAGCGGAGAAACCCGATGAGGAATTGGTGCTCCCTGGCTCGCTGCTGGCATTCAAAGAGTCACCGATCTTCGCGCGGACCAATGGGTACCTTGTGCGCTGGTACAAAGACATTGGAAGCCGCGTAAAACAGGGCGAGTTGTTGGCTCAGATAGACACGCCGGAAGTGGATCAGGAGCTAAATCAGGGCCGTGCCGCGCGGCAACAGATCCTTTCGCAAATGGAACTGGCGAAGGTCAGTGCCGAGCGCTGGGAGAATTTGAGAAAGACCGACTCTGTCTCCGCGCAGGAAGCGGATCAGCAGACCAGCGGCTATCAGCAGAGCAAGGCAAACCTGGTGGCGGCTGACGCCAACGTGCGACGGCTGGAACAGCTTGAGTCATTCAAGAATGTGTACGCGCCGTTCTCCGGCGTGATTACCCGCCGAAATGTTGATCCCGGTGCGCTGATTAACGCCGGTTCCGGGGGCAAAGAGTTGTTCGACATGGCACAGGTGGATACGCTGCGCGTTTATACCAGCGTGCCCCAGGCGTATGCACCATACATCAAGATTGGCGGCAAGGTCACGGTGACACTACAGGAGTTTCCGGGAGAGAAGTTCTTGGGCGTGGTAGCCCGTACGGCGGAATCGATTGATCCCGCAACCCGCACGCTTCTGGTCGAGGTGGATGTGGCCAACAAGGACGGACGCTTATTGCCGGGCTCGTTTGGGCAGGTGCACTTCGCCGTCGGAGTCAATGTGCAGAAGCTGACTGTGCCGGTCAATGCCATGCTATTCCGCTCAGAAGGAGCCCGCATCGCCGTTGTGGGCGCAGGCGGGAAGGTGGAATTGCGACCGCTGAACATTGGCCGCGATTACGGCTCAACGCTGGAAGTTCTCGGAGGTCTCACGGTCGGCGACCAGGTGATCATCAATCCCTCTGACTCTCTGGAAAGTGGGCAGCAGGTGAACATTGCGCAGCCCTCGCAGGGCCAGCAACAGGAGCCGCCCAAGGCCGGCGCTCAAAAGGGGAGCGCATCGTGAGGCGGCCGGCAAGTTGCAGCGCGCGTACTTTGTGCGCCGGGGCCGCTGTGTTAGTCGGGCTGATGGCAGGATGCGCGGTAGGCCCACGATACCAGCGACCCACCGCGACTGCGCCCTCTGTAGCCATGCCGACTGCCTGGAAGGGACAGCCACCTTGGGAAATTGCTGCACCCAAGGATGCCATTCCGAAGGGCGCGTGGTGGAAGGTATTCCACGACCCGGCCCTTGATGCTTATGAGGAACAGCTCCTAAGGGCTAATCAGTCGTTGTTGGCTTCGCGAGATCACCTGGAACAGGCGCGCTCGCTTGCCCGCGTGGCTACGTCGGGACTATTCCCGCAAGTTTCTGCGGACCCCAGTCTCATCCGTCAGCGCGGCGGAGCCAATCGGCCGCTGAACGGCGCGGCACCGCCGGTTTCTGCTTATACACAGAACGTGTATTCCGTTCCGTTCTCCGTCAACTACGAGGCTGATATCTTTGGCCGGGTAAGGCAAAACGTCGAAGCAGCAAATGCTTCGCTGCAATCAACGGCTGCCGATGTGCAGAATGCTCAGCTCGTGCTCACAGCCGAGCTTGCCGCTGACTACTTCAGCCTGCGCGAGTTGGACGCTGAATTTCTTGTGGTGGAAGAATCAGTGGGCTACGAGCGCAAAGGGTTGGACCTGGTAAATCGCCGCCACGATGGTGGCATTGCCAGCGGGTTGGAGGTTGCGCAACAGGCGGCGCTGCTGGATGCGACCTTGACGCAGCTTGCCCTGGTGCGGCAGTCACGGGCGCAGTTTGAGCACGCCATCGCTGTGCTCCTTGGCCAACCAGCTCCGAACTTCGCGGTTGCTTCGGCACCACTGAAGGCGGAGGCCCCCGCGTTGCCTATTGGCGTGCCTTCCGATGTGCTGGAGCGTCGCCCGGATATTGCTTCCGCAGAGCGTCAAATTGCATACCAGAATGCACAGGTGGGAGTTGCTCAGGCAGCATTTTATCCGCACATCACGCTGGGTGGTACCAGTGGACTCCTGAGCCGCGACATCAGCTCCGTAGTGAGCGCACCGAGCTTGTTCTGGTCGTTGGGTGCAGATGCATTGCAGCCGATCTTTCAGGGAGGGCGCAATCGCGCGAACCTTGCGGCTGCGCGCTCTGCCTATGACGCCTCTGTGGCAAATTACCGGGAGTCAGTTTTGACTGCATTCCAGCAAGTGGAGGACGGGATCAGCAACCTGCAGGCGCTGACGCAGGCCGCGACTACACAGGCGGCGGCGGTGGAAGATGCCCGCCGCGAACTGGCAATTGCCAACAATCGCTATGTGGGAGGAGTCACCACATATCTGGATGTAATTACGGCACAGAGCACTCTGCTGGCGAGCGAGAGGCTCGCGGTGCAATTGCTTGGCCAGAGGATGGTCAATTCTGTTTACCTTGTGAAGGCGCTCGGAGGCGGATGGGACGCGAGCGATTTAGTCCCCCAGAAGGTTCATCCTTCGATCGTTCAGGCAGTGCAGCCCTGATTGCACAAGAGCACGATCGCCGATGATGGGTTCCGTTTGGATAGTCAACGCCATGTTGCAGTGGGTCCTGCTGTTCGTGATCCTCTGGCGTGGGGGGTGCCGCAGGCAACCAGCGTTTACGGCCTACATTGCTTTCAATTCCGTAAAGACCAGCGCGCTGATCTGGGTTGCCCGCCACTATTACTCGCAATATTTCTCTGTGAATTGGATCCTTCGGCTGGTTGGATTGCTCCTGCTCATTGCGGTGTTGGCTGAGGTGTTTGCCGCTGTGTTCCGGCCGTACTCGACTCTTCCGAAACGCACCGTGACGTTGTTCATGGGAATTCTCGGATGTCTGGTGCTGATGGCTGCTGCCATTGCATTTCTGCTGCCCGGCGCGCACTCCATCGATGGCTCAGGCCTCCTGTTGGTGATTAATCGCTCGGTATCCATTACCTTCTGCGGAGCTTTCGTGTTGACTGCTGCGTTTTCCATGTACCTTGGAATTCCATGGGAGCAGAGGACATACGGGATCGGCTGGGGGTTCCTGCTGTTCATGTCAATCGATATGGTCGACTCAAGCCTGCTTGCGGCTTACGGTCGGAGTGCCGCCGGGGTTTTTGGTGTGATTTCTATGTTGGGCTACTCGCTCGCCCTGATCACCTGGTTGATGTACTATCTCCGGATTGATCTCCCGCGAAGGGTTCCAACGCTGCAGGAGCTTCGCCGCCTTCATCGAGCTCTTGAGTCTAGCCCTGAGAGGATAGAATCATCTACGGAAGTGACCTAGCGTGTTTTCCATTGTGCTTTCCCGGGGGAGGGAATGATTGATATTCGAACAGTGGAAGTTCGGTCCATCGAAGGCCTGATCGCGGCACTCCGTCCGATTCAGGCGCAACGGTTGAGCTCTGAGCTGCTGCCGACAACGCTGACGGAGCTGCGCGCAATGCGGAGTAACGTCTCCGCCGTACTGTCGTTTACCTCGTTCTCCCTTCGCGATGAGCTCGCCGAGAATCCAGAGTACAAGAAGTTGATCGACGATGTTCGTCGCGAATGCTTGATGATCAACGGCATGGTTTCCCGCCTCATCTTTCGAGAGCGCTGGCTGTTTTCAGTCTGCAAGGTCGAGGATGCTTGCGAGGTTCTGGCTC
Source organism: uncultured Acidobacteriota bacterium (assembly GCA_903832295.1). GTDB lineage: Bacteria > Acidobacteriota > Terriglobia > Terriglobales > Acidobacteriaceae > TOLSYN. The sequence goes on along the minus strand of CAILAZ010000219.1, from coordinate 35,179 downwards.
ACTATGACGACATGGCCAGAGCGGTCTGCCGGTTGTGTCGCCTGAATGCTCCGGAATTGGACAACAATCTGCTTAGCGCCTTTTGATCTTCCTACGACGCCAAGGTGCTGGCAAACTGTGGCTCAAAAGAAAGAGCCCCTTCGCGCAGGAGGAAGCGCCGCGAAGGGGCTTAGTTGTACCTACCAGCTCAGTTCAATCTTCCGTACCTGGTAGCCGGAGCCTGGGGTGGCCTTCACAGTGACGGCGCCGCTTTCCAGGTCGGCTCCCGAGGCGGTAATCTTGGGTGCCTTCGCAAGGTTGATTCGCAGGGGCAACGAAACTGTTGTCCCCGCAACCACTTCCAAGGTCAACATCAGTTTATGGGCACTGTACTGCTGGCTAAGCACGCGCGGTGCACAGTCAGTGTTTCCAGGAATTGCCGGATGGTGCGGCAGCGATACCTCTACCACCGGCAGGGGTACACTCGCGGTGTGACTCGTCGTTGGAGGCTGCTTGCAATCTTCGCTAATGGCCCCGGCGATGGTTGTGAGGCAGAGGATGGTGGGTTTTGCCGTCGTGGCTGTTACCAGCAGATCGGCAGCGCGCCGCTGTATGGCAACGTCCACACTGGTCTCACCGAGAGGGACGTTGCGCAAAGTGGCGTGGTCCCAAGTGGCGGGTAACTGCGGCGCCACTCTCAGAGTGTGGTGAACGGCATCGGCCTCTACTCCAAATAATCCACGCACAGCCGGGGTAAATACCATCGCTGAGGACCAGAGTTGGTGAGCCGTGCTGCGCCCCAGGGGTTCGTAGAATTGGCCTGAGAGCAATTCCGTGACATTGCCCGGATCTGAGGTCCATGTAAGATCGGCGTTCGCCAGCAGGTGCTCATAGCCAGAGAGTGGGCGGCCCGTGCGGTACTCGGCAAGGGACGTCCATCCGGTAAACAGCGGCCAAACCGAGCCCTGGTGATAGCTGATCGGGTCGTAAATCGGATAGCTCTGCGCAACTGCGCGCAGGCCCCAATCAGCCGAAAGATCACTGCCCGCATACATCTCAAGCGTCTTGTCCGGGTCAGGCAGATTGAGATTGCCGCTCCACCAGGCTACGCTGGGAAAGACCGTCGGAGTAGGGTCATACGTGCCATCCAGGTTGCGGCTGAAGGTGTAAATGCCATCCTTGCCGCGATAGTCTGCGAGTTTGCCTCGAATGAGTTCCGCCTGTTTTCCAGCAGAGGTGGCCAGCGCTTCGTCGCCCATGGCGTGGGCCAGGCGCGAGAGGGAAGCGCAGGATTGCTGGTCAAGTGCCGCAAGGTAGAGTTCCTGCTTGGGCATGACTGGCGGCCAGGACTCCACCCAGGCCGTACCCTGGCTGTTGTCGTAAATGCCGTCTCCATCGGAGTCGTTGGCGCGGGTGAACAAGTATGCGCGCTTCACGTTCTCCCAATATTTCTGCACAAATGCTTTGTCGCCGCTGGCGCGATAGTAGTCCTCCATCGCCATTACGAAGAGCGGAGCAGAGTCTGCGGCGTTGAACTGGTAACCGTATCCGGCCCAATCAACCTTGTCAGCACTTTGGGAATACTCGTGCATGATTTTGCCATCGGCACGTTGACGGGCAATCAGGAACTCGAGCGCCTGACGGGCAAGTGCAAAATCTCCGTAGCTATGAATCGCGTACAGACTCCACAGCGTGTCTCGCCCGAAGAACCAGCCAAATCCCGGGCGGTCAGAGTCAGCGGAGGGATACACGCCGGCAACCATTCCGACCTCTTGGCCCTTGCGTACTTTCAGCTGGTCGATTGAGATTTCTGCCCAAAGCAATTCTTTGTCAAAGCGCGGATCGGGGGTTGCGGCAATCAGCCTGTGATCGAAGAAGTGGGCGTAATAGGAGTGCGTCGTTTCGTACAGCTCCGGAATGTGTTTCAGCAGATCGACCGTCTTCTCTGTGAGAAGGCGGGTTGCTTCCGCGCCGCGCGGACCAGCGTCGATCATGCTGGTCACTAATGGGAAATACTTGCCGGAATCGCGCTTGGGGTCAAACGCAAGCTTGAACTCAAGCGGATAGTCTTTGGGCCGTTCCTGATAGGGCGGAAGGATGCCCGGTTGCGTGCCCGGCATTGCAACCATTGCATTGAAGAACGGATCGTCCGAAGAAAGCATATAGCCGCCCGATGCGATCCATGCTCCATTGGGGCGACCGGGATTGAGTGCGGGCCACATACGCTGCATCACGGGATCGAACTGTATCGTGAGGGTCAGCGGGCGAACGGAAGCAACTTCAAACAGAACAATTGGGCCTGCCGGGCTTTTGTCCCCGCTTCGGGTGACAAACATGTGCTGTTTGAGGGTGAAGGCCGCGTGCGTGTACGTAATTGTCGTGTGATCGGGCGAAACATCGATGGTCGCGGCCAGGGCGTTGACATCGATAGGAACAGGGTAGTTCGCGATATCCGCGCGGATGTGGAAGTGCGCCAGAACTTTTACCGGAAAGGACCAGAGTTCAAAGGTGCCGTCCTGCTGCCCAAGAATCGCAGCAGTGTCTCCCATGACGCTGAATGGGTTTCGCGGCAGTGCGTCCTGATGAATGGTGAGAGGACTTTCAGGCAGGGCAAATGCGGGAATCGGCGAAACCGAGAGCGAATCATCCCGCGTCGGCGTGCTCTTCAGTGATCCCTCAGGAGAACCCTGGGCGATACCCTGGCCAAAGGCCAACAGCGGCAAGCAGAGGAGAGCGGCGGCAATGACTCTGCGGAGATTGCACGTGAAGAAAACTCTGACTTTCGACATCGATCTAATTCCTTTGTGCGGCTCGAGCCCTGCTCCGAAGTGCCCGGTCAGTTCCGGGAGGCAGGAACGGGCAATTTTGCGCTGCTGGTGTCATTCAAAACAGATTGTTGTTCCCGGGCTGAAAGCTGGTGCAGCAACGCGAGGAACGTACCATTTGTCCATCCGAATCCGACGACGTTGCTGGAATAGCCTGCAGTGACGTTGGCAATTGTGGAACGATTCACGACATTGTACTTCTCTCGGATCGCGCCATCCTTCTGGGCATTTTCCTCAACCATGGTCAGGAAGTTCCGCGAAATGCGGTCCGCATCATGACTGAAGCCGTAGCGTCGCATTCCCTCCACGGCAATCAACTGAATAGGAGCCCATCCGTACGGCTTGTCCCACTGGACACCCGTCTCTCGATTGCTCATGGCCAGACCACCCGGATGCTCAAATTCCGCAAGATGGCGGAGCACGGCATCCGCCTGGGACTGCGTGGCCAGCCCTGTCCAGAGCGGATAGAAGGTGGAGGCATAGAGGACGGTGGATTGCCGATGGAGCCGCAGGTTGTAATCCACAAAGAGCCCGCTCTTGGGGTTCCACATGTAGCGGTTGATCAGTTGTTTGCGATGTGATGCGCGGTCACTCCAAAGGCGTGACTGATCAGGTTGCCGCAGGTCCGCCGCAATTTCCGAGAGATCATTTTCCAGTTTATAAAGCAGACTGTTCAGGCATACCGGGGCAAAGTCTTCCGTGCTTCCGCTGAATGGGCCGAAGCGGAAGGAAATATCGAAACCCGACTCGCGCATCGCGCGGTCGCCTTTGTAAAACTCCGGCGTAAACCACACCCTCTTGCTCTTCGGGCACGGCTGGTCACCGCACAAGGGCACTTGAAGCGCCGGTCCCGTTCCCTTGCTGGCGGAGTCAGTCAGATAATCGGTGACAACTTCCGGGTGTTTTTCGAGCCAATCTGCCACACCAAGGTAGTAGTCACTGTGATCGCCGATTTCCATTACCGGGCCGCTGCCGGAATCAAAATAGCGTGAGAGCCCAGTGGCGGTGTCCAGTTTGGGGGCTGTCATCCAGAGCCTGTAGTCGCGCTGAGCGTACTCGAAGGCGCGCATCATCCATTCGGAGTCGTCCTGATGCGCGGCGATGTTTGCATGATGTACGGCGAGGATCATCGAGCTCAAAAACGGAGGCTGCGAACGGGTCAGGTAATACGTCCGGTTGGCATTGAGAACCGCGCCGTAGTTTTCGATCTCGAAGAAGAAGTTTTCCACCATGCCGCGGGCCAACTCGACCTCGCCATCTTCTATCAATCCGCGCACGATGAAATAGCTGTCCCATCCGTACATCTCATTGAAGCGTCCACCGGGGACGACATAGGGATTAGGCAGATAAAGAAGTCCCTGTTCTGAAAGGCTCTGTGGCGAGATCTGGCCGACGGCCGTGATGGGATGCGGCAGGGATTCGATGCGTACGTCGCACTGCTCGCGAAGCTTGGAAACCGCTGCGGGAATTTTCATCCCGCTCGGCAGGTAGAGCACCCGGCTCGTATTGTTGAGCTTGGAATCGGTAAGGGAGGCACACTCATTCGTTGAGCGGGTTAGAGTGTGCCACCCATTGTGAATATAGGGGAGGATCTTTGGAGCTTCTGAACTCTGCGATTCCGCGCTTCCGGCAATTTGCGCGGAAGTTGCGGAGAAGGCCAGGGCTGGAGACAGCACAAGCAAAAATCCAGCCAGGGCGAAGTTTGCCCAACGGATACGACACAATTTCTTAGTCACGGTAGATGCCTTCAAGAAAATACAAGTTCTGAACCTGCAACACAGGCCGACTGAGAAGAACTCCGTCGAAAGCAAAGTCTCATCCCACAGGCGACCGAAAAGCAGCCGGGGGAGCGTTCCAAGAAGAATCTCTGAAACTCCCCCGGCGGTACTCAAAACAATCAGATGCCGGAAAAATCGGGCCGGTCAGGATGAACACCGGCCCAAGCCCTCCGGGGAAAACTAGAAGCTGAAGCGTGCGCCGAACTGCAGGCGGCGCATGTAGATTCCACCCTGGAGGCCAGTGATCTGTCCGCCACCGTTGCTGACCGAGCAGTCAACGCAGGAGTTGGGAGATCCGAGGACCGGGTGATTGAACAGGTTGTAAATGTCCATCTTGAACTGTCCTTTCACCATTTCGGTGATCGCGAAGTTCTTGGACACTGACATGTCAGAGGTGAACATTCCGGGGCCAATGCCTTCATTGCGTGAACCGCCGAAAGTGTACGCTGCCGGACGCTGCCACGGACCAACCTGTCCGCCCTGTGCGCTCAGAGTTGCGATCGGGGTGAAGTACTGCACCTTCTGATCGCTCGTCAGTTTGCCGGCGCCTACGTTCCAATTGCCTGCACGCCGTGGGCGCATGGACAATCCGGTGTCATAGCCGTCAGCCCCAGAGGCCTGATAGGAATAGGTAAACGGAAGACCGCTGGCGATGCCAGTGATCGTGCTGAGCTGCCATCCGCCAACGACGTAATCGGCTGCCTTGGAAATGTTGCCTGCAAACATCTTGCCCTTGCCGAACGGCAGGTCATAGATGACGGCGGCGGTAGCAACCTGCTTGCGGTTGTAATCGCCGGGGCCGTAGCCAAAGTGAGTGTCGTTATTGAAGTAGTCGCCGGTGTGATCCAGCGATTTCGCCCAGGTGTAGCTGGCGTTGATCTGCAGGCCCTTGGTCATCTTGCGGGTGATCACAGCTTGCAGCGAGTTGTAGTTGCTGTGGGAGTCCGGAGCGACATAGTCGATTTCCGTACGGCAGCAGGTTACGCCATTGTGGTTGTACTTGTCCCAGAGCGGCATGCGGGTGCTCAGGGGAGCGGAACCGAGCGTGGGCTGGTTCACGTTGTAGCCCCAGTATCCTTCAGCAATGTGTACGCCCCAGTTTCCGACGTAGCCGATCTGCACGGAAGTGGAGTCGTTGAGCTGGTGCTGGAACGTAAGGTTGTAGGAGTCCACCGCGACCAGCTTCTGCTTGCGCGGACGGGCTGCGTAGTAGCTCTGGCCTTCTGCCATCGGAATCTGGCCGCTGGTCGGAATGGTCGGGAAGACGTAGGCCGCAGGAGCTGCGCCCAGGGCGATCGAAAGCGCCTGGTGCTGATCCTGGTTGGTCAGGTTCTGGGTCGCCATCGCTGGCTGGTTGTGGGTCAGAGCCGATCCAAAGATCAGACCGAAAATGCCTTCATCAAACGCACGGCCGTAGCCGCCGCGAATGACCGTCTTGGGATTGATCTGGTAGGCCGCACCAACACGAGCAGCAAAGTTGGTCCAGTTGTTTGCAATGCCGCCGTTCAGCGGAATTCCGCCGACGCCAACGACATCAATGGTTCCAGTTACGAGGTTGGTTACGCCGCCCATGCCGGCCTGTGTGACCGTCTCAGGGAAGATGTCATCCCAGCGCACGCCCAGGTTGAGGGTCAACTTGGGAGTTACGCGCCAGGTGTCCTGGATGTAGCCAAAGTCGCGTTTCTGATGTTCAGAAGCGAAGTGGTTGCCACGGATTACGTAACGCGAGAACGACGAGACGTCGCCCAGCAGGAAGGTAGCAAGTGACAAGCCGCCGCCGCTGTTGTTTCCGGTGGCCAGAGAGTTAAAGGTAAACGAGCCGGTGCGGTTGGAATCGCTGGCGTCGCGGAGGTTCATCGCGAGGCGGAAGTCGCCGCCGAACTTGAAGGTATGGTTGTGGTAGATCTTGGTCCAGTTGTTGACAAACTGAATCTGCTTCTCATCTTCGTTCAGAGGGCAGTTGCAGTTTGCGGTTCCGAAGGTTCCCACGGTGCCATCCGAGAAGTTGAAGGTCGGCAGACCGCCGGTCCCCGTGTACCCGGTGTTCAATCCGAGCAGGCCGAGATCCGTCGCGGCCGTCAGATTGGAAGCATCGTACTTGTCATTCATGATGTGGTAGCGGAAGTAAGCGAAGCGGAAATCCGTGCTCAACGTCGGGCTGAGGACGTAGTCAAAGCCCGCTGCGACGCTGTCGTTGCGCGCCAAATCCTTACCGGTCGCGTTGCCACTCAGGAAGCCCGGGCCGTCCAGGGTACCGAAGGCGCCCTTGCCAGTCTGGGTGAAGCGTACATAGGTATAGCGTCCGAAGACGTTGAAGTTGTCCCTTACGCGGTAATCAACGCGGGTGTTGAAGGTGTCATCGTTGAACGGGGCAGTTCCCGTCGCGGTGTAGTTGCTCGAGGTCCCGGTCTTGTTCGGAGCGGGCAGCATTGACAGGAGCTTTACGGCTTCTGCATTCAGTCTTGCTTTCGGAATGATGTTTCCGGCAAACGGCGTGCGGTTGGTTCCGTCCGCAAGTCCGGTAGCAGGGTCATAGATCTGTTGCGAGTAATCGCTCAGGTTGCAGGTGGAGCTGCCGGCAGTCAAACATGTGCTGCGAACCAGCGACGTCGGGAGGGTGGTGGTAAGGGGGTTGCCGGTTCTGCGGCGGGTACCCTGATAATCGCCGAAGAAGAACAGTTTGTTCTTGATGGCTGGGCCGCCGATGGATCCGCCGAACTGATCCCAAAGAGAGGAAGGAACAATCTTTCCGGTCACGGAGTCAGGCGCGGCAAACGGGTCCTTCGCCTGGTTTGCACCGGAGCGACGGAAATTGTAAACGCTGCCATGGAAGCTGTTGCCGCCCGACTTGGTCTGGGCGGTGACAACACCGGCCGTACCGTTGCCGAACTCGGCATCATAGTTCTGGGTGGTGATCTTGATTTCGCCAATCGACTCGAGAGTCGGATTGATTACGATGATGCCCAGAACCGCATCCTTATTATCAGTTCCGTCCAAGCTGTAGGACGTTCCGCCCCACATCTGGCCGTTCAGGAAGACCGGCTGGCTTTCCTGCGGGTTTTCAGTGGTGGCGTGCATCCAGCCAGACTGATACACGGCGCCGGGGGTCAGCAGTTCGAGTGCGGTGAAGTTGCGGCCCGCCAGCGGCAGGTCGGCAGTGATGTGTTCGTCGAGCAACTGTGCAACATCAGCACGGTCCGTCTTGAGCTGAGGAGCTTCGCTGGTGACCTCGATCACTTCGGCGGCTCCGCCAACCTGGAAGGCTGCATCAAAGCGGCCAGCAGTGTCAGCCGCAACCGTGATGCCCTTGTTTTCGATCGTCTTGAAGCCCTTGGCTTCAATCTTGACCGAGTAGGTGTCCGGGATCAGGTGCAGGACCTGGTAGTTGCCCGATGCATTGGTCACTGTGGTTTCTGTAGTGCCTTTGCGAATGTCGGTTACGGTGACCTTGGCTCCCGGGACGGCAGCGCCAGTGGCGTCTGTCACCGTTCCAAAGATGGTTCCGTACACCGCCTGTGCAACGCTAGTTCCGACGCCGATGAGCAGCACCAGAAGACAAAGCAGTAGCAAACGGCAATAACGTCTGAAATGCATGATTTCCTCCCCTTAGTTCCATCAAGTCTTAAATGTGACTTGTTTGTAAGAGCAGAGACTCATATGAAAAACTTTTGCTTCCTATGATCCCTGCTTCTGTTTTGAAACTGCTGCTTTCAGGACCTATGCTACAGTCCTCTCGCATCCCCTCCCGCTTTCCATCAGGATGAATCCTGGCTAGAAGTTGGACGGAGACCGGTGCGAGACGAGACAGGGATGTGTCTGGCCCTGTTCTCGCAGGCCGCATCAGTAATTAGTGGAAGTATCGAGAAACGGGAAGTCTGAAACGGTCTGTTACTTCAGGTCCGCTAAATATAGTGATTGCCATGATTTACAAGTTGATGGTATGTTACAGAGCACATTGTTACACGTGAGTTACAGTGATCGGATTGGCTGGTGGATGAGATAATGACGAGATCCCTTCAAGAAACCGAACAGATTGAGCAGATTCTCCGCAGCCATGTATTCCAAGGTTCGGAGACTCTGAGTCGGCTATTGCGCTATCTCGCGGAGAAGTCTCACGACGAACCCGGCACCGCACTGAAGGAATACCGCATTGCGACGGAGGTCTTCGGGCGCAAGGGCGATTTCGATCCTCGATCGGATTCGAGTGTCCGTGTACAGGTGGCGCGCCTTCGCTCCAAGCTGTTGGAGTATGCCCTCACCGACGGGGCTAACGACCAGATTGTCGTTGAAATCCCCAAGGGCGCTTACAAACTCACGTTCTCCGCTGCACACGCGGCAGCCCCGCCAACTCGGCAAAACGGCCACGCGGAGCAGAACGGTCTGGATGCCTCTGCCGCCGCCGTGCGCGCCGAGGCGCACGCCGCTGAATATGAGACCTTACTCGAAGCCGCCTCTCAGCGTCCGCAGGGAAGCTGGCGCTACGTCGCATTTCTCCTGGGCGGGCTTCTTGTATGCACCCTGGTTTTGCTGGCGGTGGTCTGGAAATCACGCAGCACCAAACCAGTGACGACCGTGGAGAAATCCACGGCTGACCCCGCATTGCGGACATTCTGGGGACCTTTTCTGAAGGGGAGCGATGACCGCTGGGTGGTTTTCAGCAATGCCGCCTTCGTAGGACGCCCGGACGCTGGAATGCGCTACTATCGCCCCCATGTGGACCAACCGGGAGAGATGCAGGACCACTATACCGGCGTGGGCGAGGTGCTTTCGGTACACGAACTCGATACGGTGTTCAATGCGCTCGGAGCATCCCTGCGTGTCAAGCGTGGGGCCCTGCTCTCCATGGATGATGCGAAGAACACGAATCTGATTTTCGTCGGGGCACCGGTTGAAAACCTTACTCTGAACGATATTCCGACCACGCGGTTTTTCAAATTCCAAGCCGTCTCGGAGGGTCCGCGGCAGGGCGATGTCTCAGTATTGAACCTGCATCCCGGCAGCGGCGAAGCAGCCACCTACCTCAACGCACCGAACAAGCCGATCATTGATGATTATGCGATCATCGCGCGACTGCCCGGGCTGGAGCATAATCGCCAGATTATTCTCGCGGCAGGCACCACCACCATCGGGACCCAGGCGGCGGTTGAGTACATCTGCCATCCTGACACACTGAATGTGCTGATCAAGCGGCTGGGCAAAGACGGCGAAAGCCGACCGTTTGAAGCCGTACTCCATATCAAGGTTACGCGCGGAGTGCCGGTAGAATCCGAAATCATCGCTTTGCATCTCGATGTCCCCGAGAACCAGTAGCATCCATCTCTGCCATAGTTTTCCCTCTTCGAGTTCCATACCCGCAGCGGCACGTGTACACTTTTTTCGGATTTGCTGCCAGGGAGGTTCCTCGTGCGTCCGCTCTATATTCTCCTTTGTCTCGTCGCAGGTGGGCTGCATTTGTTGTCTCCAGCGGAGGCGCAGGTGCGCGCCTCCATTCGGACCAGGGATACGGTACTGACTGTGAGTTCCTTTTCCGGTGCACCGGGCATCACTCGCCTGAGTGCAGCGTCAGGTTCGCACGCATGGCAGGGAATCAGCCCTGAACGCCTGATCACCAGTGTGGAGAACGATGGCCGAGGCATTCCCATCCATTGGCGCTTCGATCCTGCCGGCACAGTCGTAAATACACGCCACGCGCGTTTCGTGTATCGCTCAAAGGAGCCGGCGCTCCGCCTGATTTGGGAGTGGGAAGCACGCGACAGTGGCGGCCCGATTGAGCACCGCATCACCATCGAGAACCTATCCAATCTGGAGTTGTGGCTGCCTTTGCAGCCGAGCCTTGCTTTTGCCTGGCGCTTACCAAACGAAAGCCTCTCGGTATTCTCTGTGGAGAAGGGTGCCGACACTCCAAGCCCGGAGGGCGTGCATCGCGTGTCGCTGCCCGTGGGCGCGCAATGGTATGGCGAGTCGAGCACATACGCTTTTCCCCGCGCTGGAAAGCCTCGAGAGATTGTCCCCTATATGGCCGTTGAGCGCGCTGATGGGACTGGATTCTACGCGGGCGTGGAGTTCAGTGGCCGGGTGCGCCTCGATCTGAAGCGCGGCACAGGCATCCTTTCTGGAGTTGTCGGACTCAATCCCGAGCCGGGTCCGTACCGCACACGCCTTCAGCCAGGTGAGCGCTTCGAGACACCCACGGTGTTTGTTGGCAGTTTCAGCGCTGGCGCGGACGGCGCGGGCAACCAGCTACGCCAATGGGAGCGGCGCGTGCTCGGCAACCCGAACGTTTGGCGCGATCCCACGTATCCGGTGACGGTGAACAATAGCTGGGGTTCCGGTGTCCAGGTGGACGAGCCGCTCGCGTTGCGAATGATTCAGGATTCGACCGATCTTGGCCTGGAGATGTTTCATCTTGATGCAGGGTGGTATCGAGGGATTGGAGACTGGCAACCAGACCCGAGGAAGTTTCCCCATGGACTTGCCCCAATCGCGGACGCGGCACACAGATCTGGCATCCGGTTTGGCTTGTGGATTGACTGGGTTCAGGCTGGCTCCAGCTCCGAACCCGGCGCATTGAATGTGCGCGATCCGAAGGTGGCAGGCTGGATGGTTAGCGATCTGCCCGCAGACTGGAAGCCCGAGGAGTACAAAGGCCAGACTCTCGATCTTGGTGTTCCCGCCGTTCGCGATTGGACGCTGAAGGAACTCGAACGCATTGTCTCGGGATATCATCTCGACATGCTGGAGCATGACGGCTATCTGGTAGCCAAGGGATGCCAGCGCACCGACCATCCGCACGCCGCTCCAGGAGCGCAGGGCTTTACGGTCTTTCAGGATGCTGGCTTTCGATTTGTCGAGAGCAGTAACGAGACTGATGTCAGTTACCACTCCACTCGCGCCTACTATCAGGTTTATGAAAAGCTCCGGCGCGAGCATCCGGGCCTCCTCTTTGAGATTTGCAACGATGGCGGGCGCATGATCGACTTCGGCAGCGCTGCCCATGGCGATTACTTTTCTGCCACCGACACCTACGACCCACTCTCCAACCGCCGCGCGCTGTATGATCTCACGTATCTTCTGCCTGCTCCCATGCTGGAGAGTTACATCGAGAAGTGGCCCACGCCCAATATCGACGCATTCCGATATATGCTGCGCAGCGGAATGATGGGGTGGATGAGCGTGATGACAGACACGACCCAATGGAGCGCCGAGCAGCACGCCGCAGCCAAATCCGAAATTGCTTTCTACAAGGCGACCTTGCGTCCGATTCTGCGCGGCGCATACGTGTACCACGTCTCGGACCGTCCGGATAACGTTCGCTGGGACGGCATGGAGTTTTACGATCCCGTCCGCAGGCGTGGAGCGCTCTTCGCCTTTCGTGGCTCGGCACCGGATGACGGCACGCACCTGTTCCATTTGCGCGGGTTGAGTCCCACGACGCAGTACACAATTCGCTCCCGGGATGGCCGCTTTCCTCCCCGGCGCATAACCGGGAGCAGACTGATGACCGAGGGCATCACATTGCGAATGGACGCGCCTTTCTCCTCGGACGTGCTCCTGTTTGAGACGCATAACAACCACTGACCGCACTGCGGCTCTCAAGGTCAATCTAACAATGGCCGACTTGCATCACCGCGCACCTCGGATGTCACAACTGTTGGGTGACGAGCCTCACTGCGGCTAACCCGGGAAGCGCATACAGTTGCGCGTTCTGGGCTTCTGCCGTAGGTGTCTGCGCGGCTCCCTCTCCCAGACTTCAGAGGCTGAATATGTCCATCATTGACTCCTCCACTGGCCGTCCGCTCCACCAATACACCGTTGAAGAACTGAAAACACTCGCGGCGCAGATGCGCGGCTATAACCTCGCTGCGCTTTACTGTGCTGGCTCGGGCCACTCGGGTGGAACGCTTTCGGTAATGGACATCACCGCCGCGCTCTACCTGCAGGTCGCCGATCACGACCCGCACAATCCTGCATGGAGCGGGCGGGACCGAATCATCTGGTCTGCCGGGCACAAAGCCCCTGCCCTTTACGTTGGCCTCGCCTTCGCCGGATTTTGCGAGAAGCGCGACCTCGCTCTGCTGCGCAAGCTCTCCTCTGCCTTCCAGGGACATCCTCATTGGCTGAAGCTGCCTGGAGTTGAAATCTCCAGCGGGTCGCTCGGCCAGGGACTGAGCGTCGCCGTGGGCAATGCGCTGGCTGCCCGGCTTGATGCCAAACCCTACACTGTCTTCTGCATCATGGGCGACGGAGAGCAGCAGGAGGGCCAGGTTTGGGAGGCCGCGATGGAGGCCGCTCACTACAAGCTCGACAACCTCGTCGCCATCGTCGATATGAATGGTCTCCAGATCGACGGCAAGGTCTCTGAGGTAATGGGAATTGAACCAATCGAGGAAAAATACGCCGCATTTGGCTGGGATGTTGTGCGCACGGATGGGCATGACATGGAACAGGTTTTGAACGCGCTCACCGCCGCCAAGCTGGGCCGCAATGGCAAACCCAAGGTCATTCTCGCAACTACCATCAAGGGCAAGGGCGTCAGCTTCATGGAGAACGTGGCTGGTTGGCATGGAAGGACTCCAAATCTCGACGAACTCATCAAGGCCCTCGGGGAACTCGGCGTCAGCGAGAGCATTGACGTCGAGGCACTGGCTACCCATGCCAGCGAGTATCACCGCGGGGTAGAACGCAAGCTCGCCGCCAAGTTGCCTCATTTCAGCGCAAACTACTGGTGGAATGTGCAGCAAAACATGAAGGTGAAAATGGAGCCTACCCGCAAGGGATTCGGGCAGTCGCTGGCAGACAATGGAGGCGACGAACGCGTCGTCTGTCTCGGGCTCGACATCTCCGGTTCCATCACCATCAGCGACTTCTATGCTGGACACCCGGAACGCCTGCCTCGCTGGCTCAGCATGGGAATTGCCGAACAGTCCGCCACCGCCGTCGCCGCCGGACTTGCAAAGGAAGGCAAGCTTCCGGTCTTCGGCACCTATGCCACTTTTGCAGCCGCCCGCAACCTCGACCAGGTGCGCGTCTCCATCTGCTACAGCAATCTCAACGTCTTCATCGCCGGGGCACACGGCGGAGTCAGTGTCGGGCCCGACGGCGCCACCCACCAGGCACTGGAAGACCTCTTCGCCATGTGTGGACTTCCCAACATGAGCGTGGTTGTTCCTGCCGACTCCGTCGAGACCAGGAAGGCGTCCACCTACATGCTCATGGCTCATAAGGGACCGAAGTACGTTCGTTTCGCCCGCGAAGCCACGCCCGTCATCTCCACGGAGTCAACGCCCTTCGTATTCGGCAAGGCAAACGTGATCCGCTTCCGCGGCGAGCGTCCCAACTTTGTGGATGCGTTCGAAACCTGCCTGGCGGCTGACTACAAGGATGAACACGAGGATCTCGCCATTATTGCTTGCGGCCCCATGGTTCCCGAGGCAATGCGTGCCGCCTGGATTTTAAAGCGCGACTTCGGTTACCAGACGCGGATTCTCAATATGCACACGCTAAAGCCGATCGACCGCGATGCAGTCCTGCGCGCCGCACATGAGGCCGGAGTTGTGGTCACCGCTGAAGAGCATCAGGTCGGCGCTCTCGGCTGGCGCGTTGCAGGACTCATCATGGAAGACCCTGAAGTCCTTCACCATCCGGTTCTCGCCGGATACATCGGCGTCCAGGATCGCTTTGGAGACTCCGGTGCGCCCTGGGAACTGGTGAAGGAGTTTGAAGTCTCCGCCGAACACATCGCACGCAAGGCTGCCGAATTAATCGGAGAACGCAAATTGGCAACCGAAGCAGCAATGGCTATGGCCCACGTCGAAAAATAGCTGCACCGTTTAGCGCAGCAAAATGGAGCCCCACCTGGGCTCCATTTTGTTGCGATTCTCATGTTCCGTTACGGTTTCGTCGCTATCTCGTCGAGGACCGCTGCCGCCTTCGTCACCTGGTCCACACCAAACACAACCAAGGGGCGTGTTGAACCAGGTTGCAGCCCGCAATAGGAATAGTTGATGTTAATCCGGTGCTCCCCCAGGCGCAGCGCCGCGCGGCCCAATTCACCTGGGCGATGCTCCAGCAGCACTACTGCGACATCATCCTGCTCAAAATTCTCGCGCAATCCGCTAAGGACCTTCAGCGCACTCTCCGGATCGTCCACCACAAAACGCGCCAGGCTTTCTCCCTGCTCAACGAATGACTGGAAAGCCAGGATGTTTACGCCGCGCTCCGCCAGTGCAAGACAACACGCCCCCAGCGCACCCGGCTTGTCGGCAACTGTTACCCTAAATTCCTTCGCCTTCGCCATGCAGTTTCAATCTCCTTATCCGCCACCACTTTGACGCTGCAAGCTGTCCCTTTGATCTTACCAGCCGAGCCGCGCAAACCCGTAACCTCCACCCGCTATTGACAATTGCCACTTGTCACTAGAGACTGAAGAGATCAGGTGGGGGCACATTCGTGAGGAAAGAGCCACAACATCCCGGGTATTTCGTGCGCTTTGATTGTCTTGAACCATTGGGCCTCTCTGTAACCAAGGGCGCCGCAATTCTAGGTGTCACCCGCCAGGCGTTAAACAACCTCGTAAACGCCAAGGCCGGTATTTCACCCGAAATGGCCCTTCGTCTCGACAAGGCATTCGGGGGATCCGCCGAGGGTTGGTTGACTCTTCAAACGGCATTTGATCTTGCGCAACTGCGGAAGCATGCGCAGTCCATCGACGTAAAGCGCTACGTGGCAGACAAGGAACTGGTCGCCGCCCGCTGATGTGGAAACGCATTCATTGATTCGATAGAACAACCGGCAGCAGGAAGTCGATTCGTGATCGGGGACATGCCGTCGCAATCGGACGCCGGATCTTACACCAATTTCAGCATCTGTCTTGCTGCCGCACCAAGGAGGAACCAGCAATGAGCGACAAACCCGCATCCGCAGCCAGCCAACCCACGCGCCTCACCGGCTCCGAGATCGTTTGGGCAACCCTTGAAGGAGAGGGCGTTCGCGAAGTGTTTGGCTATCCCGGCGGACAGATATTGCCCATCTATGATGCGCTGCGAAAATACCCCATCCGCCACATTCTCGTGCGTCATGAACAGGGCGCGGCTCACATGGCCGACGGATATGCGCGCGCATCCGGCAAAGTGGGCGTGGCCGTGGCCACCTCAGGCCCGGGGGCCACGAACCTTGTCACCGGCATAGCCACCGCCATGATGGATTCCATCCCCATGGTCTGCATCACCGGCCAGATTCCCACCAAGCTCCTTGGCACCGATGCGTTTCAGGAAGTCGATATCACCGGTATCACCTTGCCCATCACCAAGCACAACTACATCGTCACGCGCACGCAGGACATCGCCCCGGTCCTCCGCGAGGCCTTTCTCATCGCGAGTTCCGGGCGCCCCGGGCCGGTCCTTGTGGACATCACCAAGGACGCGCAGCAGGGCTCGGCTGATTTCGACTTTGCGGCGGCCGCACCCTCTCCACACCGTCCTCATCCCATGCTCTCTGCGGAGCACGACGCAATCACTGCGGCGCTCGACCTCATCCTCTCAGCCAAAAGGCCCATTATTCTTGCCGGGCATGGCGTTCTCGAATCCAATGCTACGGACCAGGTCCTTACTCTCGCAGAGCGCCTGAACATTCCGGTGGCCAGCACGCTCCTCGGACTCGGAGGTTTTCCCGCCTCCCATGAGCTCTCGCTCGGCATGATGGGGATGCACGGCGAAGCCTGGGTCAATCAGGCCATCCAGCAATCGGACTTGCTCATTGCGTGCGGCATGCGTTTCGATGACCGTGTCACCGGAGTGCTTGCCAGCTATGCCCCCAATGCCAAGAAGATTCACATCGAGATCGATCCCGCCGAAGTCAACAAGAATGTGAAAGTGGATGTGGCCCTCATCGGCGACCTTCGCGAAATTCTTGAGACCGTTCTGCCGCACATCGTCCCCCGCAAAGACACGACATGGATTCGCGCCGTCAACATCCTCAAGGGCGATGCCGCGGTTCGGGACATTAAGAACCTCCCCGACCTCGGTCATCTCTACGCCGCCCATGTGATTCACGATCTCTGGCGTGCCACCGACGGCAAGGCGATCGTCGTCACGGACGTTGGTCAGCACCAGATGTGGGAAGCTCAGTACTACAAGCATGAATCCCCGCGCACTCTCATTACTTCGGGTGGGCTTGGCACCATGGGCTTTGCGCTTCCCGCTGCCATTGGCGCAAAAATCGCCTGTCCTGACCGTGAAGTCTGGGTCATCGCCGGCGATGGCGGATTCCAGATGACCGCTTCCGAGCTGTCCACCATCGTCCAGGAAAAACTCGATATCCGCATCGCCGTAATCAACAACGGCTTCCTCGGGATGGTCCGTCAATGGCAGGAGTTCATATACGAACGCAACTACGCCTGCTCGCCGATCCTGTCTCCTGACTTCGTGAAGATCGCCGACGCGCATGGCATTCCCGGAGCAACCGTTCGCAAGCGTGGGGAGGTTCTGCCCGCAGTGCAGGCGGCCCGCAGCGCCATGGGGCCGTTCCTCATCAACTTCATGGTTGAGAAGGAAGATGCCGTCTATCCCATGATCGCTCCCGGCTCCGCCCTTGATGAGATGATCCGGCGGCCATCAAACGGTCACGACGCGAAAGAGAAGTAGTTCGCACCGGCTGCCGGCGCGATGCACCATGAATCTGCTGATTTGCTGAAAGGTCCAATATGCTGCATACATTTGTTGCTCTTGTGGATGACAAGCCCGGCGTGCTCACCCGCGTTGCATCTCTTTTCCGCCGCTTGAACATCAACATCATCTCCCTCACCGTCGGCCACTCTGAACGTTCCGAAGTTTCGCGCATGACCATCGTCGCCGAGGCTGCACCCGGCTCCGGTCATCGAATCAAGGCGTCACTCTTCAAGTTAGAGAGCGTGCTCGATGTGGACGATATTGGGCAGCTCTCCTGTGTCACCCGCGAACTCGCCCTCATCAAGGTGGCCGCAACCCCGCACACCCGCGCTCCCATCTTCCAGCTTGCGGAGATCTTCCGCGCCCGGGTCGTCGATCTGGCACCCGAATCGCTCATGCTGGAGATCACCGGGGTCGCCTCCAAGATCGAAGGTTTGATCCAGGTGCTCAGCGAGGGTGACAATCAGATTCTCGAAATATCCCGCACCGGACGAATGGTGATGCGGCGCGGCCAGCACACCTCGCGTGTTCTTGACGCCATGCGCGTTGCCAGCCCCGAAGAGGAACCGATCATTCCCATCACAGCCACCGCTGGCGACGTCGGGCTTGAGTTGCTCGCCGGTGATCCTAACCATCCGCTCTAGGCTCGCCGGTTCATGCGTGAGGGCGCAGCGCTGGCCTGCCTTGTTCTGTCGGCATCATGGGATGAAGCGTGATCGCAGAAGCCGCCAATGCCGACCCAATCCCCATTGCGGAGAATCCAAAGTACCAGGCATGCAGGCTTTGGAACCCTCCGCTCGCGTCAAGGGCGAGCCCGGCAATCAGCGGCCCTGTCCCCGCCCCGATGAAGCCCACCAGCGAATACACCGCCAGGGTCGCGCCTTGGTCCTCGGGACGCGAGCTCACCACCGCGCCCGCCGTAAGCGCTCCGGAGTCCGCCGCAATCGCAAAGTTGTAGGCTAGCAGTGCCGCCAGCGTTAACCCGAGCGAATAGCCAATGCTCGCCACTCCACCGAGGCAGAGCGCAATGCTGGCAAGCTGGAAGCGCCGGATGTTCCGGCTTCTGGTTTCGGAGTTTGCCGACTCGGCTCCCAGGATGCTAGCAGGAACGCCGACCAGGACAATCAGCATTGACCAGCGCGCAACCGGAAGGCTTGCGCTCGCGCGGCCGGAGTAATGCCACGCGAAGAGCAGGAACGTCGGCAGCCACGCGCGAAACGCGAACATCTCCCAGCAGTGCCCTCCATAGGCCAGCACATAGGACATGGCCTGCCAATTCCGCAGCACCGGTCGCAAGTCCAGCGGATGCCGCCTTAACCGGATCTCCAACTCCAACGGCGCTGTTTTCCACGTCGCAACAGCAGACAGCAGTGCAGCAACCAGCGGGCCTGCGGCCGCAGCCAGAAATGCTACCCGCCAGCCATGGCGCGCGGCCATCCATCCGCTGAGAAGATAGGAGGCGCTGCTTCCGACGGCGAAGGTCGTGGTGTAATACGGTACCGCTCGAATGCGGGCCCGCTCACCAAGCCGCGTGGTCAGGATTCTTAATCCTGGCATGTAGGTTGCCCCCACGCCGACCCCTGCCAAGCCCTGGAAGAGCGTCGCACTCCACAACCCGTTTGCAAAGTGTGAAAACCCTACTCCAGCCAGTGCCCCCACCATGCATCCCGCCAAGTAGATCCTGCGCGGATCGAAGCGGTCAGTGAGCGCCACCAGGATTGGTACCGCAAGTGAGTAACCAAGAAAATACGCGCCGCTGATCCAACCAGCGTGGGTGGAGTCGAGCCGCCAGAGGTGAGCCAATTCGGTCAGCGTTGATGCAAACGTAGCCGAGCCCAGCATCCCGCATATTTGGGCCAGCACAACGCCGCCGATCAACCGGACAGAACCTCTGGCCTCGGGCATGGATTCTCTCGTAACCGTCTCGCTCCAAAATTTCGTTCGCGCACTCCGAAGCGGGACTCTCGCCTAATTCAAAATCAGGTATTCCTCAAATCCCATCCCCACCACGCGGACACCGTCCGGCCTGATCTCAATAATATTCAGATTCGGAAACAGTTCTCCTGGCTTTGAAAAGTGGGCGACAAGCTGCTTCACCGGAATCATGCCTTCCACGCGGGCCAGTCTTGCCTTCTGCCCTCCAACCGGGTCTTGCATATGGCTGTCCTGCCAGTCCTGCTTAACTCGTACGCCATGGGAAACCAGAAAGTCCAAAACTCGAGAAGCCACCTGGAAACCTGCCTCTTCCAGCGAACCCGCTCCTGCGGGTAGACCCAGCCATTCCATCGTCAATCTGTAGGTGAATCCCCAGACTGGTACTCCGTTCAGATCGACTGCCGGAAACAGCATGTTTCCAGGAAGTCCCGGCACCGCCCTCAGCCTGTGTTTCCCTGGATCACGCCACACGCTCAGTGGAATCCATACCGCTTCGACGGCTTCTTCCCCATCCACGACCGCGGGCAGTTCGCCACCCACATCAAGCACAAATGGAGCAACCAACACGAACGGGCCCGCAGCCCTTCTGGCCAGTGCAGGCCGCAAGGCGGCGCTCATTTCTCCGCGCCCGAGCGTGATTCCACATTCTTCTTCCAGTTCGCGGAGCGCTGTATGCAGCAGGTCTGGATCGTCGGCATCGCGCCGCCCGCCTGGGAATGACCAGTGCCCCGACCATGGGTCGTCTTTCCGCTCCGAGCGCCGGATTAGCAATATCGATTCCCGCTCCCCCCGCGCATGAACAATCGCGACCGCCGCTTCTGGCTCGGTCACTGCAGCCTTTAACTCGCTCACGATCATCTCGCCTGCGTGCTTTCCGGGCCTGTGTCACCCACCAGCAGATCGCTCGGCCCGGGAAGGTTGATACGGAGTACTTCGCCGAAACCCGCGCCCTTCATCCATTCCGTATATTCGGGCTCGCTGTAGCTTGCCCCAACGTTGGTGCCCACCAGCATGTTCAGAGAAAACAGAGCCGCCTGTTGAGGCCCTGTCTTGTCGGCGTTCAATATAAAGTCCTGCACCACCAGCCTCCCGTTCGGTGCCAGGGCTTTGCGCGCACGACGGAAAATATCCTGATTCTGCTCCGCGGAGAACATGTGGCAGATCGCATTCAGCATGATGAGGTCATAGCCCGTACCGAAGTCGTCCCTCAGCATGTCTCCGGCTCGCAGACTCACTTGGGAAGCAACTCCTGCGTCGCTCACATATCGTTCGGTAAGGGGGACGACCTCCGGAACATCGAGAATCTCGCAGCGTACTTCAGCATCGGCCTTCGCGAATGCAATCGAGTAAGCACCCGATCCGCCGCCCAGATCGAGAATCCGCCGAACCCCTCCCCTACCAAGTGCCTTCACCACGAGAGGCGCCCGGTCCTTCGCATTGCGCTGCATGGCGGCGATGAAATTCACTGTCCACTCCGGTGAATCGGCTCGCGCCATTGGCACGCGCGTGCCGCGGCGTATTGCCTCCGTCATCGTGCTCCAGCGATGCCAGATATTGGCCGAATGCAGCAGGCCCCGGCGTTGGCTGTCTTGGGAGCCTTCGGCAAAGAAGCGCGCCGATTCCGCAGTGTTCCTGTAAACGCCGCCTTCTTTCAGCAGCAACCCCAGCGCAACCAAAGCGTTCAGCAGCATCTCAACCGCGCGGGCATCCGCCTTGATCAGTGCTCCAACCTGCCCGGCACTGGCCCCCTCCCCAACCGCTGTGAAAATGTCCAACTCGAGTGCCGTAAGAAGACATCGGCTCGGCATATACGCCCGGATCATCTGGTCCAACCGTTCCGGCAGAACGCCCGTCCGTTCGCGCTCGGCCCTGGCAGAGCGGAACCGCTCTCCGTGCTCAACTGACATGGCTCTTATGGCAGCGGCGTCCTTCCATGCCAATCGATCCACGGGTCTTCCATCCCGAAGATGGCTGGCAACAATCTCCGCAACATCGGAGCGCTGCACCCGTCGATACCACACCCCATCCGGATACACCACGACCATTGGCCCTTCACCGCAAAGCCCCAGACATCCGGAACTGGTGACCTGCACCTCCCCGCTTAAACCCAGTGCCTGCACCTCGCGCTCCATCGAATCAAACACCGTTCCTGCACCGTTTGCCATACAAGATGTCACGCCCTCTGGTTTTTGCTGCGTGCAAACCAGGATGTGAAAGCGAAAAGGTCCCATTTGCAACCTCCATTCGATGTCCCATATTAACTCCCAAACTGTACCGGGACATCCAACCAAGACATTGTTTCCGGCAGCCGTTATGATCGTAGGGAGAACTTGAGACTGACGATAAGTGAGACCCGCTGATGCCTCTTTCCGCAAACCGTATTTGGCGACAATTGCCTAATGAGATGAGAGTCTCTGCTTGCACAGTGTTTTGGGCGGAGCCAACCAAAGACCAGAAACAGTTCCTCTTCGCCGCTCTCGCAAAAGCGAAAAACATTCGTGAGATCAGTGTCCGCCGTGCCCCGCTGGAACGCCTCGTCAACTGGACGGCGGCAACTCTGACTCTTCCTGAACAAATAGCAAATAATCTCCTGCAGGACTATCTGCTCCACGACCATCGCCCCACAATTGTGCGCTACCTTGATTTGCTGGAGATTCCTCATTCCGAGGGAATGATCGAAGAAAACTTTGACCTTGCGGCCTTGCCAAAAGAGCGTATCCAGGAAGCTGCTCGGACCCTCCTTGAATCCACAGATCGCCCGGCAAGCGAGCTCTACCTGAAGTATCTCGTGGTCCAAGGTGGCCCCTGGTCGGTGATCGAGGAGGTCCTGCCATCGGGAGACGCCGAGGGAGTTCAATCACGCTGATACCGCCTACACGAGGATTGGGGTATATGCACAAATCTTCCATGCATTAGATTCTTGAACCCGATTTCCACGAGCGAACGTAGTCAAATCCAACAGCGATTGCGCGTGGCAACCTGCATGCACGCAACGTGCATCCCGGCAGAACGCCACGTGCATTCTTCTAAGGGTTCACCCGCGTGGGCTTGGTTCCGTCACCCCACGAAGAACGCAGAGATGTTGAAAGAAGAAATCCGCATGATCTGATTTACTCTGGCGTGGCCTCCTGTCCAGTGCGCAACGCATCTCTTTGTTCGACAGAATGCCGGAACAGGATCTTGTGATGAATCGGGCCCCTTCGTTTTTTGCACCTCGCTCTCCAGAACATCAGTTTGGATTCCCTCGGATAAACCACCTCGAACTCATGCTTGCGTTTCTGCTCTTTGCCCTGCTGCTGCCCACGGCGGCCATGGGTGCACCCTGCACGTTGAGCACCGTCTCACCCTCCGTGACTATCTGCACCCCCGTCAACGGGGCTACCGTCACCTCTCCCGTCACGGTCACTGCCGGCACCACGGACAACGCGCATCCGGTAACAGCAATGATTTTGTACTTGGACAACAAAGCCGTGTACAAGGTGAGCACAAATCAGCTCAGCACTTCGCTCACCCTCTCCGGCGGTTCGCACAACATCACCGTCAACGCCTGGGACAGCACGGGCGCGGTCTTTAAGAGCACCTCGATTATCACAGTCTCCGGCACAGGCTCGGGGCCAGTGTCGGTGGCCGTCAACCCAGCCTCAGCCACCCTGTCGCCCGGCGCGAGCCAGCAGTTCACCGCCACTGTGCTGAACACGTCCAACACTGCGGTCACTTGGTCGGTGGATGGTACGGTCGGCGGCAGTTCCGCGACAGGCACCATCTCCAACACAGGCCTGTACACTGCCCCGCAGACGAGTGGGACCCACACCGTGCTCGCCACCAGCGTGGCCGACACTACCAAGAGCGACTCTGCGATTGTGACCGTAAGCGCCGGTGGTGGAAGTTGCTCGCCCACCGGGAACGCACCATCGGTGACCATCTGTAGTCCGGCCAGCGGAACTTCCGTGGGTAGCCCTGTGCAGATTACCGCCGTTGGAACTTCCACCACTCCAATCACCAAAACGCTGGTTTACGTGGACAGCGTGCTCCAGTACCAGACCACTGCAGCTTCAGTGAACACGCAGGTGGCAATAGCCAGCGGAACGCATCAACTCACGGTACAGTTCTATGACGGCGCCTGGATTAAGAAGAGTGAAACCTTCACCGTTGCCAGTTCTGGCGGCGGCGGAGGCAGCACCGGATCCGCCAATGTGCTCACCTGGCACTATGACAACGAGCGAACCGGGCTCAATCCGAATGAGACAAACCTCACGCTGAGCAATGTCAAGGCCGGCAGCTTTGGCAAGCTCTTTTCCTATCTTGTGGACGGATACCTCTACGCCCAGCCGCTTTATGTCTCCGGCCTTACCGTTGGCGGGGCAAAGCACAACGTCGTATTCGTCGCTACGGAACGGGCGAGCGTGTACGCCTTTGACGCAGACAGCTACGGCACCGGCGCGCCTCTCTGGCAGCGCTCGCTGCTCGAATCCGGAGAGTCACCTGCTACGGGCACAGTGCAGCCCTTCCAGGGCATCACATCGACTCCGGTGATCGACGCTTCGAGCGGGACGATGTACGTGGTCTCCGCGCAGAAGACGAGTTCGAGTTCATTCTTCCGCCTGCACGCGCTCGACATCACGACCGGTGCCGAAAAATTCGGCGGCCCCGTCGTAATCTCGGCCTCCGTGCCGGGCACAAACTCAGACGCGGTGAATGGCGTGGTTCATCTCACCACATCGTGCGTGCAGCGCGCCGCGCTGCTGCTGGCAGAGAACACGGTGTTTGCCGGCTTCTCCGGATGCCACAGCGGGTGGCTCGTCTCCTACGATGCTGGCAGCCTGGCGCAGACCGGGGTCTTCAATTCCAGTCCTGATACCAACGGTTACGGCACCTATGGCGGCGCCGGTGGCATCTGGATGGGTGGCGGCGGCCCTGCGGCAGACAGCAACGGCAGCATCTACATCACTACCGGCAATGGTCCTTATAACGACAGCACGGCCTGGGCCGACTCCGTGCTGAAGTTCAACGCCCAACTGAAGTTGCTCGATCACTTCACGCCGCACGACTGGTCCTTCCTGCAATGCCGCGATGCCGACCTTTCCGCCGGAGGCCTCCTGTTGATCCCTGGTGCTTCACGGGCGCTGGTAGGCGGCAAGACCGGCAAACTCTACCTCGTGAACATCGATGCCCTCGGCGGCGAGCAAGCCAACGACGCCGGAGCCGTGCAAACCCTGTTTTTCGAGCAGGACATCTCAGCTGCCTACACCACCTCGTGCACCACCAACACGGGCAGCGTGCAGACCAGCCAGGTCACTGGCTACCAGATTTACGGTACTGCGGCTTTCTTCAACGGAGCGGCCTATCTCGGGGTGACGCCGTCAAACAACAGCGTCCGGGGCCCTGTGCGGCGCTTCCCCTTCAACGGTCAGCTCTCCTACGGCTCCGTGACGCCGGATAGCATCGCTCCTGGCAGCTATGGAACCACGCCCTTCATCTCCGCCAACGGCACGGCGAATGGAATCGTGTGGATCATCGACCACGGCAACCCTCTGCAGAATGCCAATGCCGCGGCGGATACCGCGGCGGTGCTGCGTGCCTACAACGCCGCTGATATGACGCAGGAAATCTACAACAGCAAGCAGAATGCCGCCGACAGCGCTGGACTGGGCATCAAGTTCACCTCGCCAATCGTCGCAAACGGCAAGGTCTTCATCGGTACCGGCCATGATCCGCTGACCACCGCAAACCCACGCGGAGAACTGGATGTGTACGGACTGAAGTGAGGCTTAAAAGCGATCTGGCTGAACCGGTTTGGAATAGAAAGGTCTCGGTTAAGAAAGGAGCAACCCACCCCGCTCAAATTGAAGACTCCGCGCTTGCGGCACCCGAGTGAATGGTGGGTTCCAGATTCAGTCGGAGTTCTGCTCGGCCTGAACGGTCTTGCGATGTTATTTGGCTCCACTGGAATTGGTTGGAACTGATTGGCTCCTGCCGACACATGCGTCTCGGCACTGGCTCCCGATAGTGGGATCCGAACCCACGGCACAGCCTTTGACCGTACAACGGTTAGCAGACCAATCTGCAACTGGAGGCTGAAAACAGAAAATCGGCAGGTCTGCTGCCGATCAATTAGATTCTTTTAATTCAATAACTTAGAAGCTACTGGCGGAGAGAGGGGGATTCGAACCCCCGGTACAGCTTTTGACCGTACAACGGTTTAGCAAACCGCCGCCTTCAGCCACTCGGCCATCTCTCCGCACTTCGGCTTTCTGGATTATATCTGAACCCTCTCTTTTTCGCCTCTCTACCGCAAACTTCTTCGTGAAATCTTTTTCAATATAGCCGCAGCACCTTCTTTTCCGGATCGATGATCACTCCCCGGGTTCCCGCCGGAACTTTCACCTCAAAGTGTGATTCATGTCCATCGGCGAACACTCTTTGCAGCCACTTTCGCTCACCGCCCTCCATCTCGGCATACACCGGCACCGAGGTTATCAGCGACTCCGCGCACTCTTGTTGTTGCAGGTCGAAGCTCGCCACCGTCGTCTCCCCGCGCTTCTTGAACACAACCTGCTTCAGCGTGATCCGTGGCACCGAGCTTCCGCGCACCCATTCGTCGAAGAACCATCCCAGGCTGCGCGCCCCCTCGTACTTCGCCTTTGCCGGCAAAAATTCTTCCAGCACTCTGCGCAGGTCGTCCGTCGTCGCCGTGCTCCTGTCATAGCGCGTCACAAACTCTCGCAGAGCCGCTACAAAGCGCCCTTTTCCGCCCGCTTCCGTCGGAGTCTCCGCCCGCTCGTAATCCGCGAAGTAGTCGCGCAGCATCACCAACAACCACAGCCCCCGCCCGTAGGTCACTGGAATATACGCATTCGGAAACACCGACGAAGACAGCCGATATCCCAGCGTCACGGGTCCCGCGTCCGCAAAACGTTTGCCCGCCGCGTTCTTCACCAGCAACTCCTGCCGGTACTGCTCCAGCAGTTCGCGAGCCTCAGCCGGATGTTTCTCTTCCATAATCAGCAGTGCGCTGAAATTTGCCAGGGCTTCCATCAGCCATTGGTCCCGGTAGTCCTTCCAGCCCACGCGGTCGCCCCACCACTGGTGAGCCGTTTCGTGGTCCTGCACAAATTCGCCGTACACCAGATTCGCCAGCCGGTTCAAGTGCAGCGCCCTCCGCTCTTCGTCGCTCAAGTACGCAAAGCTGCTCAGGTACACCAGCGACGGCCACCCCTGTGAAACGGGTCCCGGCATCTGTGTCAGCGCCAGATTCTTATACGGATATGGGCCAAACCACTGCTCATACTGTCGAATCGCCTCTGCGGACCGCCTTGCGATCGCCGCATTTCTTCCCGCCGCCTCCTCGGCCGTCACCGCTGCCGGTCCCGCCAGCGACTCTTCAACCACCCCAGCCGAATAGCTCGCCACCTCGATCCCATCGGCCTGGGCCGTTGCCTTCACAAACTTCCCAAGATTAAAGCCCGCCACTGGAATCTTCTGTTCCGAACTCCACTCGCCCGTCTCCTCGATCCCATCCCCGCCCGCCGCCGTTCGCCGTCCCGTCGCCACCAGCGTCCATTCCTTTGGCCATCGGAACCGCAGCTCGTAGCGGCTCATCTGCATCCCGCGGTTCGGATACCAGGTTCCCCTGGCGCCCACGTACAGCAGTCCTGGTGCCGCCTGCTGCATCACCGCTCCTGCGTACTCAAAACGTAACCGGTGGTGTTCGCCCGCACGCAGCGCCGCCGGCATCACAACGGTCACCAGGTCATTGCCAATCCTCGCCAGTTCGCTTCCTTTCAGCGCCTCATTCTGCAGGAACTCTGCATCCACTCCATCCACCTGCACCGCGCTCACCTGCAGCCAGCGTGAGAGTTCAAACGTCAGAATCCGCTGCCCGCCGTTCCGCACCTCCACCTCCAGCTCCGCCGTTGCCTCCAGCGACTCCGGAGGCGAGAGCCTCGTATCAATCCTGAACCGCTCCACCGGCACCGCCGAAGCCGACCGCGCCGGCTCAATCACACGACGCTCTCCCAGCGCCTTCGCCTCCTTTCCCGGAAACGCCATCCACACATCGAAATACGGCGTCTCCCCGGAGTGGCTCAGACACGCCACCTTGAATTGATCTTCCGCCCGCGAGTCGTCATACACATCCAGGCTTCCCAGTCGTGTAGCCAGCCTCGCATGCAGAAAGTGATCGTCTCTCGCCAGCTCCCCATCTTCTGTAAAGCTCTCCAGCAACCGCAGTGCGTCCAGGTCCGCCAGGTTCCGCGCCGTCGCCGCATTCGTCCGAATGAACTCTCCCTCGTCTTCTCCTTCGCGCAGATAAGGCTTCAGCTCTCCTGCCAGGTCGCCGTTAAAGCGCAGGTATGCCGCCGTAAAATGCTCGTCCAGCACTCCCAGTCCTGAGAACAATCCCAGCGCCGCGTGCTCCGTCAAATCCGGAGGACGCATCAGCACCTCGCCCTCGCCCGCAAAAAACGCGCCTGTCACCCGTCCCTGCACATCCTGGGTAAACCCAATCGTTCCGTCCGTCAGGTACAGATGAAGTTCGCCCCTGTCCAGCACCGCCTCCCGCACATGGAACACCTTCTTCTCATCCAGTCCCACGCTCCTCAATGCTCGGAACAGCACTGCCACCGGCCCGTTGCGCTCCACCGCGTCCTTGGCCTGCCGCGTCGGAGGAGGCGAAGTCTTTCCCGGGAGTTGAAGCACTGGCTCCTGCCACAGCGTCAGCGCATCCAGTTGCTGGGCCTGTGCCGCTGCCGTGCTCAGCACCAGCGCCCCCGCCGCGGCCATCCACCGTAATCTTCTCCGCACGCTCATCGTTCCCCCATACCCTCAAAACTCTCGCCGGCCCGTTGGCCCCCGCCACTGGAACGTGCTACTTTCAAGTCAAGCCCGGGGTATATCCTTCATGAAGTTGTTCAACTTTTTACGCAGGCCCGCGCTTCGCTCCCGCATTCCGGAACCGCCGCCCCTGCCTGGCATCCTCTCACTGCAAGTGGATCACCGCCAGCATCACGTCCTTACCGGTGGCGATTTTTTCGATCTTGTCTCCGTCGGCCCCTCGCGCCTCATCTTTCTCTTTGCTGACGTCGCCGGCCACGGCCCCGTTCCCCTGCATCTTGCAGCCTTCCTCCAGGACGAATTTCGCGCCCGCACTCCCGAACTCTTCACCGGCATTATCAATGAAGCAGAGTCCATAGCCTCGCTCTGCCTCCTGCTCAACCGCCATCTCCTCGCCACTGCCCGCCAGGCCCACATGGCGGCAGCCCTTTTCGGAGCCCTCAATCTTGATGCCGGAACTCTCACCTACATCAATGCTGGCCATGCTCCCGCGCTCCTGCTTGCCCCCGGCGCCCCTGAATTCCTCGGATCCACCGGAATCCCACTCGGCCTCTTCGCTCACTCCACCCATGAGGCCTGCTTCCGCGCGCTTCCCGCCGGCAGTGCGCTCCTCATGGCCTCCCGCGGACTCCTAGAAGCCCGCCACGAGGGAGGCGTCCTCAACTGCATCGATCGCAGCCCTGAGTTCGGCATCAACGGCCTGTTGCAATCCACCCTGGGCATCGAGCGCACGGCCCAGTCGCTCTCCCGCTCCGCTCTCAACTCCGCCATCGTTTACAGCGGCACTCACATTGATAATGATATGTCCGTGGTCGCCATCTCGCGTGATTCTTAAACCGCCGTTCTTCGGAGGACTCAATCCGTGAAACCGCTTCGTTATCTTCTCCCGCTGCTGCTCCTGGGCTTCGCCTTTGCCCAGTCGCCCGCAAAGTCCTCTCCCTCCAGGCCTGAACCCTCTGAGCAGCTCTCCTTCAGCGCCGAAGACACCGCTTTCCAGAAGCCCGTCCCCATCCCAGACGCCGCCTTTGACATCCTCCGCGACGATGAATTCGTTCTCCGCACCCTCGCCGCCGAGGGCATCGCTCCCCACAAGCTTCCCCGCGAGTGGTTTTCCGCCTCTGACGTTCATCTCGCCCCCGGCGAGCGCGATCTCATCGTCATGGCCCAGGGTCCCCTCAGAGGAGCCAATATCTGCATGTTCTGGGTCTTTGTCCCTTCCCCCACCGGCCTCGTCCTTGCCCTTCGCACCGCTGCTCATGACCTCATCGCCGCCAATGCCCGCACCCGCGGCCACCGCAATCTCCAGGCGTTGTCTGCCACTTCCCAGCAGCTCACCACCATCACCTACCATTTCGAAGGCGACGAGTATCACACCTACGCCCACGGAACCCAGGCCATCAAATAGTCCCGCACTGCGCCCTCCGTACCCACCCTCGGCGCTATTCCGGATTGGCAAACCCTCTCTTCGCTGGCTCATGTCCCTGCCGGGAGTTACAATAGCTTGTCTTGTTTCGCAAAATTTTTCGCGGCATTCCGCCTGTCCTGTGCCGGGCCGGAATCGCAACGCTCCCGGATATCAATGAAGAAGCTTCTGTTCTTGCTTATCGCCATCGGTTCCTTTGTCACCCCGCTCCTCGCCCAGCAAGACACCGTCGTCGAAGAGATTGTCGCGCGCGTGAATAATTCCATCATCACCCGCGCCGACCTGCGCCGGAACCGCGAGCAAACTGCCCAGGACTCCAAGGAGATGAACCTCTCCCCGAAGCAGCTCGAAGACCGCGACGCCAACGCACTCCGCGATCTCATCGACCAGCAGCTTCTCATCCAGAAGGCCACCGATCTCGGTATCTCCGCCGATGCCGACCTCGTCAAGCGCCTCGATGATCTCCGCAAGGAAATGAAGGCCGGTTCCATGGAGGACCTCCAGAAACTCGCCGAAGCCCAGGGCGTAAGTTGGGAGGAGTTCAAGCAGAACACCAAGAACGGAATCCTTACCCAGAAGGTTATCGGCTCGGAAGTCGGCAGCCACATCCAGGTCACCCGCGAAGAGACCCAGAAGTTCTACGACGACCACAAAGCGGAGATCGCGCAGCCCGAGCGCGCCCGCCTCAGTGAAATTCTCATCGCCACCAACCCCAACGCTCCCAAGCCCGAGCCCGGCAAGGAGAGCCAGATTCAGGCCGCGACCCCTGAGCAGGTCGCCGCCGCCGAAGCCAAGATCAACGACATCTACGCCCAGCTCAAGGCCGGCGCAAAGTTCGATGAAATCGCCCGCCGCGAATCCAACGGCTCCACCGCCGATCAGGGCGGCGACCTCGGATACTTCAAGCGCAACGATCTCGCCAAGGAGCTCGAAGAGAAGTCCTTCTCCCTCAAGCCCGGCGAATTCACCGCCCCCATCCGCACCCGCCAGGGATTCATCATCCTCAAGCTCAACGATCACATCGAGGCCGGAATGCCCCCCCTCGAGCGCGTCCGCGAACAGATTCAGGAACAGCTCTACAGCCAGAAGGTCCAACCCGCTCTCCGCGAGTTCCTCACCCACCTCCGCGAAGACGCCTACATTGACATCAAGCCCGGATACACCGACAGCGGCGCCAGCCCCAAGCAGACCAAGCTCATCTACACCTCTGACACGGGCCCCAAAACCAAGCAGATTCGCGGCAAACTCGGCGTCGGCAAAAAGAAGACCGTCATCGTCACCGGACGCGCCAAGAACGCCAAAATCACCGGCAGCACCTCCAACCTCGGCGTCGCCAAGACCGAAGTCGATGCCAAGCAGAAGGCCGAGGACGACCGCCGCAAAGCCGCCGAAGCCGCCGCCGCCAAGGCCGCAGCCGACGCCGCTGAAAAAGAAAAACTCAGCCACATGTCGCGCAAGGAAAAGGCCCGATACCTTTCCCAGAAGAAGCACAACGAGAAGAAGGAAGCCAAGCTCGAGTCCAAGGAAACCCGCCAGGAGAAGAAGCTAGCCAAGAAGGAAGCCGACAAAAAGGCCGCCGAGGCCAAGCGCCAGGCTCAGGAAGCCAAGGACATCAAGAGAGGCAAAAAGCCCCGCCAGGCCAAGCCCACCGAAGCCAGCAAACAGACCGACCCCAACAAGCCGGCCGACACCGATCCCAGCATGCCCCCCAAGAAGAAGAAATCCATCTCTTGGTTCTAGTCGCTCTCAGTTACCCAGCGCGGGCTCCCCAGCCCGCGCTTTTCTTTTGGCGCAAACATGGCTCTATTTCTGCTGATCCAAGTGCGAAGGGCGTTCACGTTTGGCGGCAGGGTTTGTCTCCCACTCGATTATGCCGAGCCAGTGGAGGTCGCACTTGCAGTTCTGGAAGAGCACGGAATCATGGGACACATCGTCAGTGACCAACAGTGATAACACACGCGGCGTTGCCCGCTCCCCGCATCTCATATTCCCTCCCTCCTGGGGGTGCCCCATATCTGCCATCTTCTGGCAGATGTGGGAGCCTCCGCCACCGCCGAATTTTCCCTCCTTGCACTAAGCTCTCCGCGGCTCCCGCTTCCATCCAGACTCATCTTCCCCGCACAAAAAAACGGCCCCGTCTCCGGAGCCGCTCTCTCATCCCTCATCATTACGCTTTACTTTCCAAATCCTTTGCGCCTCTGCTGGCTATACGCCGCCAGCGCCGACTCAATCACCGGGTACGCATCCTCGGGAGGCTGCACCTCATCCACCTCCACCGCCTTGCCTTCCAGCAGTTTGTAGTCCTGGAAGAATCTCCGCAGCATCATCAGCCTGTGCGGAGGCATCTCCACCGCGTTGTTATAGCTGTTGAACTCCGGATCCTTGCTCGCAATCGCGATGATCTTGTGATCTTTTTTCCCGCCGTCGATCATCGTCATCAACCCAATCGTCCGCGCCTGGATAATCGTCAGCGGCACCACTGGCTCCTGGCAGAACACCAGCACGTCCAGCGGATCGTCGTCCTCCGCCAGTGTCTGCGGAATGAATCCATAGTTCGCCGGGTAATACACTGCCGAATACAGAATCCGGTCCAGCTTGATCAGCCCGCTGCTCTTGTCCAGCTCGTACTTCACGCTTGAGCCAAACGGAATCTCGATGACCGCGTTAAATTCCTTGGGGATATTTTCGCCCGGTGTAATGTCGTGCCATGCATGAATCATGAATGCCCCTCGCTCCAACTCTCTTCCGCAATTGTACCCAATCGCTCCCCCTGCGCCCATTCCCTCAAAGTGTTCCCCCGCTCCTCAAATCGTTCCCGCCGTGTAGAATCAATCCCAGTCTCCACCGTCACCAAGCCATGAGCGATCTTCCTCCCGCCGCCGTCCCCAAGCCTCGCCGCCGCGGCCCCGCAGCCGCCATGGTCGCCGCCGGAATCCTGCTCAGCCGCATCAGCGGACTCATCCAGTTCCGCCTCTTCGCCCACTACCTCGGAACCTCCATCGCGGCCGACGCCTACCGCGCCGCCTTCCGCGTCCCCAACATGCTCCAGAATCTCCTCGGCGAAGGCGTTCTCTCCGCCTCCTTCATCCCCGTCTATGCCCGCCTCCGCGCCGAGGGACGCCAGCGCGAGGCCAGCGAACTCGCCGAAGCCATCTTCGCTCTCCTCGCTCTCGTCGCCTCCCTCGTCGTCGCCCTCGGAATCCTCTGCGCCCCGCTTCTCGTCAGCCTGCTCGCCCCCGGTTTCCACGGAGAGAAGCGCACCCTCACCATCGCCCTCGTCCGCATCGTCTTCCCCGGCACCGGCCTGCTCGTCTTTGCCGCCTGGTGTCTCGGAGTCCTCAACAGTCACGGCCGTTTCTTCCTCTCCTACGCCTCCGCCGTGATGATGAATCTCGCCATCATCGCCACGCTACTCTGGCAGGGAGGCCTGCGCGGACACGGCACCGTCTCGCTCGCCTACGCCATCTCCTGGGCCGCCGTCGCCGGAGCCCTCCTCCAGTTCGCCGTCCAGGCCCCCACCGTTTACTCTCTCCTCCGCCCAATCCGCGGACGCCTCGACCTCCGCTCCGTCCACGTCGCCGCCGTCGTCGCCGCCTTCATCCCCGTCTTCATCAGCCGCGGAGTCTTCCAGATCTCCGGTTTCATCGATCTCCAGCTCGCCAGCTTTCTTCCCAGCGGCAACGTCCTGCTCAACTACGCGCAAACGCTCTACATGCTCCCCGTCTCGCTCTTCGGCATGTCCGTCTCCGCCGCCGAACTCCCCGCCATGTCCAGCGCCGTCGGTACCGATTCCGAGATCGCCGCCACCCTCCGCTCTCGCCTCAGCGCCGGACTCGAAAAGATATCCTTCTTCGTCGTCCCCTCCGCCGTCGCCTTTCTCGCCCTCGGCAACGTCGTCGCCTCCACCCTCTACCGCACCGGCAAATTCACCGAGCAGGATGTCCTCTTCGTCTGGGCTGCCCTCGCCGGCTCCGGCGTCGGACTACTCGCCCAGACCATGGGACGCCTCTACTCTTCCACCTTCTACGCCCTGCGAGACACGCGAACGCCCCTCAACTTCGCGCTCGTCCGCGTCGCCCTCACTCTTTGTCTTGGATATTTATTTGCTCTGCCGCTGCCGCGCGCCCTTGGCATCGATCACAACTGGGGCGTCGCCGGGCTCACATCTTCTGCAGGAATTGCCGGATGGGTCGAATTCGTTCTCTTGCGTCGGGGACTGCAGGCGCGCATCGGCCACGTCCACTTTTCCGCCGCGCGCGTCCTCAAGCTCTGGGCCGCCGCCCTCGTCGCCGCCGCCCTCTCATTGGCCATGGAATGGAGACTGCATCTCGCCTCGCCCGTTCTGCGCGGCCTTGTGATTCTCATCCCCTTCGTCGCCGTCTATCTCGCGGCCACGCACCTCATGGGACTCAGCGGAACACTCTCCTCCGCCCTGGTCCGCTTCCGTGCCAAACGCAGCTAGCCCGCCTGCTTCAGCCGTGTCTTTATCACCTTCATCGCACTCCAGTCATATCCAAAGCGCCGTCCGCAATCCAGGCACACCACGTAATGCGAGCACCCCGGAGGCAGCTCTTCCGTCCAGTCCAGGTGCGCCTGGTGCTGCCTCGCCACATCCATGGAAAAGGGAACGGAGATATGAGTGTGCCGGCAACCAAAGGACAGCAGGTTCAGCACCTTCTCAAACATATTCAGAACACACCTCGCCAACTTCGCGCTGACTCATTCTTTGGATGCCGCTCCTGTCTCCGTCGGCATCCCTCCCAGTCGGACTCCATCCAGAGACATTCTCTCCAGATAGACAGATGCCCGGCAGCACCGCTACCGGGCCATCGGATTCCGTCACCGCCACTCGGCGAACTTTAAGACGCGCGGCTTGCGCTCTTCTCCGGAGTGGCCGCCGCACCTTCCACCGCCTGTGGCTTCTCATTCACATTCGGCTTGCGGATATCGATCCCGCCCTTGAAGAATGCCCCATCCTCAATACTGATCCGCTGCGCCACCACATCGCCCGTCAGTGAACCTTCATTGCGAATGTCCACCCGGTCAGTTGCTGACACGTTGCCCCGCACCTTGCCCAGGATCACCGTCTCACGCGCCGTGATATTGGCTGCAACCACTCCGTTTTTTCCCACCGTTACCCGGTTTCCTGGCAAGTGGATTGAGCCTTCCACTCTTCCGTCGATGTAGAGCGACTCCGAACCCGTCACCTCGCCCTTGATCACCAGCGACTTTCCAATCGTTGCCTGGTCTGAGATCGTGGTCGCTGTCATCGGCTTCGGTGTGTTGTTGTACTCCGTGGCTGGAGTCGGTGTAGTCGGCTGGCGCTGCGAGTCCGCAGGCGAGGAATTATTGCCGGGCTGTGTAGAGGGCTTCCACATGGTTTGTGAGTCCTTTCATTATGCAGGTCTGCACCTGCATCGCCATTCTCCGCGCGATTCGTAAACTATGAACCGCACACGAGCTTCTTTGGTTGGCTGGTCTGAAATTGAGGCGTGCTCTTCGTTCCCTGTGTGCACTATATTCCAATCCCGCGGAAGATTCTGCACTGGCTCAAATACCTCACCCCCCGCAGTATTCTCCCGTAGTCACCCACCCCCTGCTCGTAACCCTCCAGCATCGCTGTCGTTCGTTACGCCCCCGCCTTCCTCGTCCCCTGCCCTTGCTCCACCCCTGCCCTTGCTCCACCCCTGCCCCTGCCCTAGCTCTGCCCCTGCCCTTGCCCTTGCCCTTGCTCTGCCCCTG
>CAILAZ010000218.1 GCA_903832295.1 uncultured Acidobacteriota bacterium | reverse complement strand
CTCCCCAGATCACCGCGGATAACACCATCTTCCTCACCGTCGATGTCGAAAACACCCAGCCCAGCGGCACCATCAATAACAACTACATTCTCACCACCCAGCAGGCCACCACCCAGGTGCTGGTCACCGACGGAGGCACCGTCGTTATCGGCGGCGTCATCCAGACCACGAATACCGTCAGTTCTTCGCAGACCCCCGTCCTCGGCGATATTCCCTGGCTCGGGAATCTCTTCAAGCAGCGCACCGTGAAGACGGAAACCGACGAGTTGATCTTCTTCATTACCCCCAAGATTATCCAGACCTAACACTGCGCTTATCTTGTGAGTCAAAGCGGGTCTCTTCGGAGGCCCGCTCTTCTCTGCACCGTTTACAATCATGGGATGGATTTTCGGGGTCGCCAGAAGAAACTGAAAATGAAGTTGGAGCAGTACAAGGTGGACGCTCTGGTCGTCACCCATCTGCCCAACCTTCGCTATCTTTGCGGCTTCACAGGCAGTGCTGGAGTGCTGCTGGCCGCTCCCCGTCCTGTTTTTTTTACGGACGGACGCTATGCAGAACAGGCGGCTGCCGAGGTGCTGGGAGCCCGCATCGTCATCACCCGCGCCGCTGCCCTCGCCGGAGTCGCCGCCGCCTGTGCCAAGCTCAAGCTCGCCCGCATCGGCATTGAGGCCGATCACCTCACCGTGGCGCAACTCGCGGCCTTCACCTCTGCCCTTGGCAAGGGTGTCAAGATTGTCCGCCTCAGCGGTGTAGTGGAAGCCCAGCGCGCAATCAAAGACGCCGATGAGATCGAGCTGCTGCGCAACGCCGTCAATCTCTCTTCCCGCCTCTTTCCAGGGCTGCTGCGCTCCCTCCGCTCCGGGGTAGCGGAATCCAGCGTTGCCGCCCGCCTCGCCTACAGCGCCCGCAGGCACGGAGCCGAGGCCATGTCCTTTGAGACCATCGTTGCCTCTGGAGCCCGTTCCGCACTGCCCCACGGGGTCGCTTCCGCCGCCCCGCTGCCTCCTGCGGGATTCGTAGTGTTAGACTACGGAGTTGTAGCAGACGGATACTGCAGTGACATGACCCGGACGATCCATCTCGCCAAGGCACCGGCGGATGCCCGTTCGCTCTACATGGCAGTTCTGGAGGCCCAGTTGGCGGCAATCTCTGCCGTCCGTCCGGGGGCCACTGCTGGTGAAGTGGATCTTGCGGCGCGGCAGGAACTCAAGCGCCACAAACTGGATCGTTACTTCACCCATTCCACCGGGCACGGCGTGGGGCTGGAAATTCACGAGTTACCGAGGCTGGCAGCGCGCAGCGATGCGATTCTCCAGCCTGGGATGGTTATCACTATCGAGCCCGGCGTTTATCTTCCGGGCAAATGCGGCATCCGCATTGAAGACATGTTGCTGGTCACCGGGAGCGGATACGAAGTGCTCACCCCGGTAAGCAAAGATTTCATCGAATTGAGCTGACGTTGCAAATCGTGGGTAAATTCAAAAAGGTGGTAAATCCAAAGCTGCGCCGCGCATTCAGGCGCTCCTGGTAGCCAATGAATCAGAAGGAAATTAAAGAGCTGATCGAGTTTCTCGTCGAGAAGGATATCGCCGAATTTGAGCTGGAGCGCGGCGATGTCAAGGTGCGCATCAAGCGTGGGAATGTCGTTGCCGTTTCCCATGTGGCTTCTCCTGCGCCGGTAGCACATGTGGCCCCGGTGGCTGCTGCTCCGGTTGCTCATGCCCCGGCAGCACCCGCCGTGGAGAGCGAAGCCGGCATTGAGACCATCAAGTCTCCCATCGTCGGAACGTTCTACGAATCCTCCTCACCGGGCGCCCCTGCGTTCGTCAAGCAGGGAGACACCGTCGCCGTCGGCCAGGTGCTCTGCATCGTCGAGGCCATGAAGCTGATGAATGAGATCGAATCCGAGTCCGCGGGCCAGATCGTCAAGGTCCTCGTCGCCAACGGCCAGCCCGTCGAGTACGGCCAGCCGCTGTTCAAGATTCGCGTCCAGTAAACGGGGCGGAGCCGCAAGGCTCCGCCACTCTTTTCCGCCCAGCGGGAGCACACTGAAGCATGTTCAAGAAGATTCTGATTGCCAACCGCGGTGAAATCGCGCTCCGCGTCATCTGTGCCTGCAAAGAGCTGGGCATCAAGGCCGTTGCCGTCTATAGCGAACCCGACCGCAACTCCCTCCACGTCCGCTTCGCCGATGAGGCCCTCTGCATCGGTCCGGCGCGCGCCGGGGAGAGCTACCTCAACATCCCTGCCGTCATCTCCGCCGCTGAAATTGCCAATGTCGATGCCATTCATCCCGGCTACGGCCTGCTCAGCGAAAACGCCAACTTCGCCCATGTCTGTGAGACCTCGGGCCTCAAGTTCATCGGCCCCCCGCCGGAAATCATCCGCATGATGGGCGAAAAGGACAAGGCGCGCCAGGCCATGAAGCGCTGTGGCGTCCCCATCCTTCCCGGTTCTGACGGCGTCATGGCCTCCGAAGCCGAGGCCGCAGAATGGGCCAAACAGGTCGGCTTCCCCGTCATCGTCAAAGCCTCTGCCGGAGGCGGTGGACGCGGCATGCGCGTTATCCGCTCCGCCGAGGAGCTTCCCCGCATGTTTCAGGCCGCCCATTCCGAGGCTGCATCCGCCTTCGGCAACGGCGACCTCTACATGGAGAAGTTCATCGAGCGTCCCCGCCACATTGAGTTCCAGGTGCTTGCCGATGAGCATGGCAACGTCATCAGCCTTGGCGAGCGTGACTGTTCCATCCAGCGCCGCCACCAGAAGCTCATCGAGGAATCGCCCTCTCCCGCCGTCTCCCCCGACCTGCGCAAGAAGATGAACGCCATCCTCGAAAAGACCATGAAGGAGATCGGCTACGTCAATGCCGGTACCGTCGAGTTCCTCATGGATGAAGATGGCAGCCTGCACTTCATCGAGATGAATACCCGCATCCAGGTCGAGCACCCGGTCACCGAATTCGTCACCGGCGTCGACCTCGTCAAGAGCCAGATTCTCATCGCCGCCGGAGCCAAGCTCACCGACCTTGTGCACTCTCCCATTGTCCCCAAGGGCCACTCCATCGAGTGCCGCATCAACGCCGAGCATCCCGAGCGCTTCACCCCCTCGGCCGGAAAAATCACCGTCTTCAACGCTCCCGGAGGCAACGGTGTCCGCGTCGATACCGCCCAGTACCAGGATGGCGTCGTTCCCCCCTACTATGATTCCCTCATCGCCAAGCTCATCGTCTACGGCAAGGACCGTCCCGAGGCAATCGCCCGCATGAAGCGCGCCCTCGATATGTTCATCGTCGAGGGCATCCACACCTCCATTGCCCTCCACAAGCGCATCCTCCAGGAGCCCGACTTCGAGGCCGGGAACTTTGATACCAAGTTCATGGAGCGCTTCATGCCCCAAAAGAAATAACCGATGAAGCTTCCCCTCCTCTACCCCATTCTTGACGTGGACACACTCAGCGTCGCTGCCGGGGAGGGAAGCCTGCTGCAAGCCGTCTGCGCTCATGGCCTCGCCCTCGCCGGGGCCGGATGCACTCTCATTCAGCTCCGCGCCAAGCGCCAGAACGTCCGCCAGACCTTGGCCCAGGCGCGCGAACTCCGCCGTGTTCTCCCCGGTGTCACCCTCATCATGAATGACCGAGCCGATCTCTGCCTCGCCGCCGGCTTCCAGGGCGTGCATCTCGGGCAGGAAGATCTCTCTCCCGAAGGCGCGCGCACCGTCGTTGGCCCCGGGCGCATCGTCGGACTCTCCACCCACAACCCCGCCCAGCTTGCCGCCGCCCTCCAGCAACCCGTGGACTACCTTGCCATCGGCCCCATCTTCTCCACCGCCAGCAAGCAGAATCCCGATCCCGCGGTGGGCCTGGAAGGAATCGCCGCCGCCCGCCTCCTCCTGACCGCATCTGGCCGGGCCATTCCCCTGGTAGCCATCGGAGGCATCACACAGGACAACGCCCCGTCTGTGCTCCGCGCCGGTGCCGACTCTGTTGCCGTCATCGGGGGCATTTCAGGCAGCCCTCACGAATCGGCTAGGGAATTTTTTCGCCTGATGATGTAAAGTTCTGTGCAACCGTTTCGGACGTGCTCTAACCATGCAAGTACTTGTCGCGTGTGCCGTAAGACCCAGAAGATCATCTCTGTACCGAGGAGACCGGTGAGCCAACTCGTAGAGGAAACACTGCCCGGACAGGGTCAGGAATTTGTAAAGGGTCTCGGATTAACCAGCGCCACCATGCTCGTCATGGGTTCCATGATCGGCTCTGGCGTCTTCATCGTCGCCGCGGACATCGCCCGTGTCGTGGACTCTCCCGCGCTGCTCATCGCCGCCTGGCTGGTCACCGGCTTCATGACCATCATCGCCGCCCTCTCATTCGGAGAACTCGCCGCCATGATGCCCAAGGCTGGCGGACAGTATGTCTATTTGCGCGAAGGTCTCGGGCCGCTTTGGGGATTCCTATACGGCTGGACGCAGTTCCTCGTAATTCAGTGCGGCACCATCGCGGCCGTCGGCGTCGCCTTCGGCAAGTTCCTCGGAGTCTTTTTCCCCTCCATCTCCTCCACCAACTGGATCCTCCACATCTGGAAGGTGCCGCCCATCCATCTCGGACCCATGCTGCTCGGCAACATGGAGGTCGGCCTCAACACTCAGAACCTCGTTGCCATCGCCATGATCGTTCTGCTCTCGGCCGTCAATGTTCTCGGCGTCAAAACGGGAGCTGCCGTCCAGGTCGTCTTCACCACCGCCAAAATTGCCGGACTCCTCGGCCTCATCCTCGTCGGCATCTGGATCGGCAGCACTCCGGAGGCGCTCAGCGCCAACTTCGGCTCCAACTTCTGGCTCAACGCGGGGCTTGGCGTGCTCCACAAAATTCCTGTCGGCGTCAGCGGAGCCACCGCCCTCGTCGGCACCATCACCGTCATCGCCGTCGCCCAGGTCGGCTCGCTCTTCTCCGCCGATGCCTGGAACAACGTCACCTTCACCGCCGGAGAGGTACGCAACCCCCAGCGCAACCTGCCGCTTTCGCTTTTCATCGGCACCGGCGCCGTTATCCTCATCTACATCGCCGTCAACTTCATCTACATGCTGGTGCTGCCCTTCTGGGGAGAGCCTTTCTCCATGACCAGCGTGGGCCGCGGCATCCAGTACGCCTCTGAGGATCGCGTCGCCACCGCCGTCATGCAGCAGATCATGGGACAGGGCGGAGCCAAGCTCATGGCCCTTGCCATCCTCGTCTCCACCTTCGGCTGCAATAACGGACTGATTCTCGCCGGCTCGCGCGTCTATTACGCTATGGCCAAAGACGGGCTCTTCTTCCACTCCGTCGGACGCCTTCACCCCCGCTTCAAGACCCCACACCTCTCCCTCATCGTGCAGGCCATCTGGGCGGCGGCGCTCTGCCTCACTGGAAGCTACGGGCAGCTCCTTGACTACACCATCTTTGCCGTCCTCCTCTTTTACATCCTCACCCTCGGTGGACTCTTCGTCCTCCGCCGCACCCGTCCGGACGCTCCGCGTCCCTATCGCGCCTTCGGCTACCCCTGGCTGCCCGCCATCTATATTGTGATGGCACTGTTCATTGATGTAGTCTTGTTGCTCTACAAGCCTCAGTACACTTGGCCGGGACTTGTAATCGTTCTGCTCGGCATCCCGGTATATTTCCTATGGTCGCGCCACGGAGCTCCGGCTCCTGTGAGCGCTTCTTCCACCGAGTAGTGGTTCCGCACTTTTTACGACGGGAGAACAATCAGGAATGGCGAATCTGCTGCTGACAAAACCCCTGGACATGCTTTTGTCCGAGGCCAGTGAGACCGGCGAACACAGCCTCAAGCGTGTGCTCGGCCCCATCAACCTCATCATGCTCGGCGTCGGCGCCATCATCGGCGCCGGAATCTTCGTCCTCACAGGCTCTGCCGCAGCCCGCTATGCCGGACCGGCCATCGTGATCTCCTACATCCTCGCCGGAATCGCTTGCGCCTTCGCTGGCCTCTGTTACGCCGAGTTTGCCTCGCTCATCCCCATCGCCGGATCGGCCTACACCTACGGCTACGCCACACTCGGGGAAATCTTCGCCTGGATCATCGGCTGGGATCTCATCCTCGAATACGCTTTCGGCGCCGCCACCGTTGCCTCCGGATGGAGCAGTACCCTCATCGCCTTCCTCCAGGATTACGGCATCCGCATCCCTCCGCAGATCTGTGACACACCCGGCTCCATCTGGGTGCTCTTCCAGGATCGCTGGGTACCCATCACCACGCTTGCGGGCAAGGGAATTGACCTCAACGTCCTCCCCCACGTCACCGCCCAGTTCAACCTGCTGGCCTTCCTCGCCATCCTTGTCGTCACCACCATCCTCGTCGTCGGCATTCAGGAATCGGCTACCCTCAACACCACCATCGTCTTCGTCAAGCTCTTCGCGGTTGTCACCTTCATCGCCGTCGCCGGAGCTTACGTCTTCCATCATCAGCCGCAGACCAGGGTCAACCTCACGCCCTTCGTTCCGGTAGCCTATGGATGGGCCGGAGTCATCCGTGCCGCCGGCGTCGTCTTCTTCGCCTACATCGGTTTTGACGCCGTCTCCACTGCCGCACAGGAAGCCAAGAACCCGCAGCGCGACATGCCCATCGGCATTCTCGGCTCGCTCGTCATCTGCACCGTTCTCTACATCCTCGTCAGCTTCCTGCTCACCGGAACCGTGCACTACACCCGCCTCAACGTCGGTGCTCCCGTCTCTCTTGCCATCCGTGAAACCGGAGTCAAGTGGGGCAGCTACGTCGTCAACGCGGGCGCGCTCGCCGGACTCAGTACCGTCATGCTGGTCATGCTCCTCGGCCAGTCGCGCGTCTTCTACTCCATGTCGCGGGACGGATTGCTCTGGAAGTGGGCCGGAGAAATCCATCCCAAGTTCCGCACTCCCTACAAGTCCTCCATCGTCGTCGGAC
Source organism: uncultured Acidobacteriota bacterium (assembly GCA_903832295.1). Classification (GTDB taxonomy): domain Bacteria; phylum Acidobacteriota; class Terriglobia; order Terriglobales; family Acidobacteriaceae; genus TOLSYN. Next base: position 26,055 of record CAILAZ010000218.1, on the reverse strand, counting down.
TCTTCGTCGCCGTCTTTGCCGCTGTCGTTCCCATCGGCGTCCTCGGGGAACTGGTCTCCATCGGCACCCTGCTTGCGTTCGTCATTGTCTGCGCCGGCATCTGGATCCTCCGCGTCCGAAAGCCCGATCTGCACCGTCCATTCAAGACGCCCCTCGTCCCCTTCGTCCCCATCATGGGCATGCTGGTCTCGCTCCTTATGATGGTCTTTCTCCCTTGGGAAACCTGGGCGCGAATGGTCATCTGGCTTGCCATCGGCATGGTCATCTACTTCACCTACGGCCGCCACCACAGCAAGGTTCAGGCCGTCCACGCCAGGGAAGTCGCTTCGGCCAAGTAGCCTGCTCCAGATAAAAATGGAAACGCCCTCTTTCCGAAGAGGGCGTTTCTGCGTCTCAGCAACTCTTGCCTTCACCAATTCAGTCGAATCTGGACATCGCCGCCGTCATCGAACGTCGGTCTGCCCCGCCCGCAATTTCTGATCCTCCTGCATCAGCTTCCAGCTCCGCCAATGCAAGAAGCGCTTCCATGCGAATTGAAGCGCAAGCAGAGCGAAAGCTCCCACCGTGCAAAATAGAAGGTCGTGAATCATTCTCTCAGCGCTCCTGAAATTTTCCTTACGATCTCACCGCAAAAGCAGCACTTAGGTGCTACTCTCGGTGTGCTTCAACAAACAAAATACTGTTCGCCCCAAGGAGTTATCCATGAGGATACGCACTCTCCTCGTTGTCGCAGTCCTATGCTCAGCTTTCACCTTCGCTCAGAATGCTCCAGCCGTCAAAGCAAAAGCAGTAGCAGCAAAGCCCGCCATCCCCGCAACATCCACCCTCAAAATCCTCTCCGAAAAGGAGACGAAGCTCTGGGACGCATGGGCAACCGCAAAATCAGATTACGTGAAAACTACTGTCAGCGAAGATGGAATCAACGTCAGCTTCACCGGTGCCGCCGACAAGAAGCAGTCGATTGCCGACATCGAGAGCGGCGCCTGCAAGGTGAAGAGCTACAAGTTCAAGGATTTCAAGCTCTCGCTCTTCAGTCCTGACATGGCTCTTCTCACCTACCGCGTCGATCAGGATGCCGCCTGCGGCGGCCAGCAGTTGCCCCCGGCAGTCTATGCCAGCGCGCTTTACGTAAAGCGCGGAGGGAAGTGGTTGAACGCTTTCCATCAGGAAACTCCCGCAGCAAACTGATTCCTATCCGTGGCGACGGGCGGCCGCCGGCAAAGCCGCTCACTCTTCCGGAAAGGCACGTCCCATGAGAATTCGGGCTCTAATCTCAGTGTGTGTGATCACACTGCTCTGTTCCCTTCCTCTGGTCGCCCAGGCTCCCACTTCGTCTCCCAGCGCGGTGCAGGCGCAGATCTCGCGCGACCAGGCTGTTTCTTCGCTGCCTGCCTGCATGGTGCTGCACCCGTCCAAGCTCTTCGCCACCGGTCAGTGCGATGGGGTGTGGCTGTGGACGATGAACCAGGACGACAAGGTCTGGTTCATCCATGTCGTTTACAACGACACCATCGGTATCATCAAACAACCCGTCAACGTAAACTTCACCCTCGGACAGGCCATCTACCGCCACAGCATGGCTCCGGGAATGAGAACAGCCCGGCTGAAGCGATATGCCGCGGAAGAATATAAGGGATTCATCGATGTAGCCAATGGGATCATCTATGACATAGGTCAGGACATCGGGACATCCATGCCGAGTGCTTCTGTTCAGGTGAGGAAAGTCCTCTACCTCCCCTCTCCCGCGGCACTGGTCGTGCTCCTGAAAGAGGTCGATCATGCGGACTCCTCGCCATACCCCGCCCTGACTCGAGAGCAGTTCCTGGCCATGAATGCCAGCCTGCGCGAGCAGATGACTCCTCCCCCGGGCCCTGCACTCAAGTAGCACAGCTCCTCCGGGGCGAACCGCACACGCGGACCGCCCCACCCACCTCCGCCAGTATGACCTTTCCCAAACCCACGCAAGCAGCCCGCCTGCCGCAAACGTTCATCCCCGGAGTACAATTTCGCCAGAGCGCCTATGCGAGCACTGCGAAACATCAAGGCACTATCGGCGGCTTTACTCTGCGTCGCCATCATCGGCACCGCCGGCTTCCACTTCCTCGAGCACTGGAGCTGGTTTGACGGCTTCTACATGGTGCTCACCACCCTCACCACCATCGGCTATCAGGAGGTTCATCCCCTCTCTCAGCACGGGCGCTACTTCAACGTAGCCATCATCTTCGCCGGTGTCGGTCTGGTATTCATGATCCTCGGAGCCCTCGGCCAGGCGCTCCTCGAATTCGAATTCAACAACCTCTTTGGCAGGCGGAAAATGGAACGAGAGATCGGGCGGTTAACAGGGCATTACATCATCTGCGGAGCCGGTCGCGTGGGTCGCGCCGTCGCCCGTCAACTGGAAAGCAAGCCCGCGCAGTTCATCATCCTGGAGAACAACGAAACCAAGGCCGAGCGCATCCGGCAGGAGACCAACTGGCTCATCGCCCATGCCGACGCCACTCTTGAGGCGCAACTTCTCGCCGCCCGCATCGACCACGCCGCCGGACTCGTTGCCGCCACCACCACTGACGCCACCAACACCTACGTCGTGCTTACCGCCCGCAGCCTCAACCCCACTCTCAAAATCATCGCCCGCGCCAGTGAGGAGGGTGCTGAAAAACACATGCGCACCGCCGGAGCCGATCAGGTCATCTCCCCTTACAGCTTCGCCGGATTCCGCATCGCCCAGGCTTTCCTTCGCCCCCACGTCATCAACTTTCTTGAGGTCGCATTGGTGCGCAGTTCTGAGCTTGGCCTTGAACTCGAGGAACTCACCATTGAGCCTTCCTCTGTCTATGTCGGCAAGGGACTCAGAACCTCCGGAATCCGCCATGACCTTGGCATCACCGTGCTGGCCATCAAGCGCGAGGGCGAGGAAATGAAGTATAGTCCCGCCCCCGATGCGCTCCTCTGTGCCGGCGATCATCTCATTGTCATGGGCGAACCCGCCAAACTGCGCGAACTCGAAGCCCTCGCTGGAGTCAAGAAGTGAAGATCACCACCGCCGCCGAAATGTCTTCCATTGACCGCGCCACCAGTGAGCGCCACGGAGTCCACTCCCTCACCCTGATGGAAAACGCCGGAACCGCCGTCGCCAATTTCGTTCGTGAACTCTGGCCCAACGCCTCCCGCATTGTTGTCGTCTGCGGGCGTGGCAACAATGGTGGTGATGGTTTCGTCGCCGCCCGCCGGCTCCATGGCGCAGGCAAAGTAGTCGAAGTCCTTCTCCTCGGCTCTCCTGACGGACTCAAGCCGGATGCTGCAAAGATGCTGGCCAGGGTCCCACTTCGGCCCATCGCGCTCACCTCGCTCGATGATGTGGTCCGCGAGTACACCCGCAGCCTTTCCGGCGCGGACCTCATCGTCGATGCGATCTTCGGAACCGGCTACCATCCTCGTCCCGAGCCCACCCCCGAGCGGAAACTTGCCGAGGCGGCCATCTCCGCCATCAATTCCTCCTCCGCTCCCGTCCTTTCCGTGGACCTTCCCTCCGGCACGGACTCCGACGTCACCTCCAGCGCCGTTGATCCCAAAGCTGTCATCTGCCACTCCAGCGCCGTCATCACCTTTACTGCGCCCAAGCCCGCGCATCTTTTCGCCGCCCTCACTCGCGGCCCTGTCGTTGTCGCTCCAATCGGAACCCCCGAGCAGGCCATCGTATCCGCCCAGAATCTCTATGCTGTCACCCCCCACCAGGTGGACGCCCTCTTCTCCCCCCGCCCCCAGGAGAGCAACAAGGGACGCTTCGGCCACGTCCTCGTTGTCGCTGGCTCGCTTGGAAAAAGCGGTGCTGCCGCCATGTGTGGCATGGCTGCTCTTCGCGTCGGTGCCGGACTCGCCACCGTCGCCACTCCCGCCGCCGTGCTCTCTTCCGTCGCCGCCTTTTCGCCCACGCTCATGGCTGAGCCTCTCGGCGACCCCGCTTCCGCCCACGCCTCTCCCGCCGACGCCGCCCACTGCCTCGAACTCGCCAAGTCCCGCCAGGTTCTCGCCATCGGTCCCGGACTTTCCCAGCGTCCCGGCGTTGCCGAATTCGTTCAGCGCCTCGTCAAGGGCGCGCACTGCCCCGTCGTGCTCGATGCCGATGGCCTCAACGCCTTCGCCTCCTCCCCCGCCCTTCTCCAGGGAGGCGCCCATCCCCTCATCCTCACTCCCCATCCCGGAGAAATGGCCCGACTCTCCGGCCGTCCCGTCGCTGAGATTCAGGCCGATCGCTCTGCCTGCGCCCGCGACTTCGCCCGCCGCCACCGTTGCATCGTCGTCCTCAAGGGATTCCGCACCGTCGTCGCCTATCCCAACGGCAGCGTCTGGGTCGTCGCCACCGGAAATCCCGGCATGGCCACCGGGGGCACCGGAGACATCCTCACCGGGATGATCGCGGGAGCCATTGCCCAGTTTCCCTCCCACATGGACGAAGCTGTCCGCGCCGCTGTCTTCCTCCACGGCCTCGCTGCGGATGCCGCCACCGCTCAACTCTGCGAGGAATCCCTCGTCGCTACCGATCTCCTCGACTTCCTTCCCACCGCCTTCCGTCTCATGCGCCAGCGTTCCGCTTCCGCAAACATCCGGCTCTGCTGACGTATTCTCCGTTCCAACCGCCGCCCGCAATGCTATGATTCGGCCCATGACCCGCGACTTCACCTCGCACTCCGCCGAGCAAACCGTCGAACTCGGACGCAAGCTCTCGGCGCACTTGCAGCAGGCGCGCGTGGTCCTGTTGCGTGGCGATCTCGGCGCCGGAAAGACCACCCTCGTCAAGGGAATCGCCGAAGGCTTCGGAGCCGCGGACGCCGATGACGTCACCAGTCCCACCTTCACTCTCATCCACGAGTACCACGGCCCCAATCGCGACGTCTTCCACATCGACCTCTACCGCCTTGAGAAGCCCGGAGAACTCGACTCCCTCGGCCTTGACGACCTCATGCTCGAAGAGCGCAACGTCCTCCTCATCGAGTGGGGAGAGAAATTTCCCCGCATCCTCCAGCAGAAAGACGCCGAGATCGTCATTCTCCGCGTCGGGCACGACGAGCGCACCGTCCGCCTCACCACTCCCAACTAGTTCGCTCCCAAAAAGATTCGCCGCGCCCTGCCAGCAGACTTTCTGCTGACCCGGCGCGGCGTCTGTCTTCGCTTCTGAACTTTCCTAGTAGCCCATCACGTTGTATCCGCAATCCACGTGGATCACCTCGCCCGTAATTCCCGAGGCGCCATCGCTCGCCAAAAATGCTGCCGTTGCCCCAACTTCCATCGGGTCCACGTTCCTTTTCAGCGGAGCCCGCTCCGATACCAGCTTCAGGAAATCCCCCAGCGTGCCAATTCCACGCGCCGCCAGCGTCCGTATCGGTCCCGCCGAAATAGCGTTCACCCGGATCGCCTTCGGCCCCAGCGAGGCGGACAGATAGCGCACCGTCGCCTCCAGCGATGCCTTGGCCACGCCCATCACGTTATAGCCCTGCATCACTTTTTCCGCCCCCAGGTAGCTCAGCGTGATAATGCTGCCCCCCTCGGTCATCAGCGGTTCTGCCCCGCGCGCCAGCGCGATCAGCGAATACACGCTGATGTCGTGTGCAATCCGGAAGCCCTCCCGGCTGGTCAGCAGAAAGTCGTTTTTCAGGTCCTCTGCCGGAGCAAACGCCACTGAATGGACCAGCGTATGGATCTTCCCGTTGTAACGCTCGCCAATCTGCTGGAAGACCTGCGTAATCTCGTCATCCCTGGTCACGTCGCACTGGAAGCCCTGCGCTCCCGGCAGGCTGCTGATAATCTCCTCGGCTTCCAACCGCAGGCGCTCGTTCTGGTACGTAATCGCGATCTGCGCGCCCTCTTCATGCAGTTTCTGGGCGATGGCCCAGGCGATGCTCCGCTTATTCGCCAGTCCAAAAATTACCGCCACGCGCCCTTCCAGGCTATTTGCCATCTATGTCTATGCTCCCCAGGCTTTGATATCAGAAAGTTCCCGTCCTCAAAGGATAGCAGCCCAAGGCGTGAACTGGAAACCGGCTCCCGCGTCCAGCCATCCTTGAGCGGGCCACACTCCCACCGCCCCCTTGCCTTCGGGCCGGTCTTTCCTGCGGATTTCTTCCCCGCCACAAGCCTGAAATCACGCCTTCCTGTGCCGTAAATCACATCTTGATGGCCGTTTCCTCGCTATCTTGTAACCGCTATGACTACCAAAACTCTCGACCAGACGGCTGCGGTTTCCGAAGGGCAGAATATGCCAGTCTGCGAGCCGCAAATTGGAGCCTGCATCGAATTCGTGAACTTCTGCAAGGAGCAGCACCTCAACTCCCGCGCAGCTCACACGTTCCTTCGCGTGCTCCACAACAAATCCTGGGAACACGAGTGCGAGAAGATCCGCGACTCCATGCGCCCTGAAATCAATCTCATGTTCGAACCGGCGGAAAAGGCATTGCGTGAAGGCACGGACTGTAGAGAAGCCCTCCTCGCCCTCATTCACGCCCTCAAGCAAGCCGAGGAAATGTAATCGCCGGAACCTGCGGCACTGCACGCGCTCGCAAACTTTTGTGGATTCATCCATTCATTCCCCAGATTCATAACGAAACCCGCCCCCAAAGGCGGGTTTTGTTACCGAAATCCGTTTACGGATCTATCGACCCGGGTTACTATCGCAGCAGTTCCCATCCATAAGCTCATCGCGTTTCGGCATCTTTCGCAGACCTTTACTTCGAACATCGTGCTGGAGGGCCTCTATGCAGCACAATAAGACCCCTTTTCTGTGCCGACCCTGGCCCACCGGCGTTGGTGCCGTTGCGCTCGTAACCACCAACGTCGCCATGTTCATATATGCTCGCGCTCTCGGCGTCTTCCCCCAGATTTCCATGTGGGGTGCCAGCTTCTACACCCACCTCGGCTTCAAGACCTCCAGCCCCTTCGCCGCCTATCCCGTAAAACCAATCCTGTCTGATATGCACAGCCTCATTGACATCGGCATCATCGCCGGTGCTCTCATGGCTGCCTTGCTCACCACCGAGTGGAAGTTTCGTCGCGAAGACATGCAGGGAGCCGTCGTAGGCATCATCGGCGGAGTTCTCATGGGCTTCGGAACCGTCCTCATGCCGCCCTGCAATATGGGAGGCTTCTGGGTAGCCACCATGGCGCTCTCCCTCAGCGGCCCTCTCTCCGCCATCGGACTCCTCCTCGGCGCATATCTCGGAGGCATCTTCCTCCGCTATGAAATGCGGCGTGCCGTCGCCCGCGTCGATTTCACTCTTGCCACTACCGGAGAGGCCGCTTCCATCAAGTCAGCTGCGTGGCAGCGTTGGGCCGGACTCCTCGTCCTCGTCCTCATCGCCACTGCCGCCCTCTTCTACCGTCAAGCGGGCATGAGCAAGGTCGGCGGCCTCTTCCTCTTCGGAGTCCTCTTCGGCATCATCGTCCAGCGCTCGCGCTTCTGCTTCGTCGCCGCCTTCCGTGACCTTACCGTCTCCCGCGACGGCCGCGTCATGAAGTGGACCCTGCTCAGCATCGGCTTCGGCGTAATTCCGTTCGCGCTCCTCAAGGCCCATGGCTACCAGCCCATGCACATGGTCTTCCCCTTCGGCTTGCACAATCTCATCGGGGGCCTCGTCTTTGGCACCGGCATGACCCTCGCAGGAGGCTGCGGCCTCGGCATCCTTGCCCGCAGCGGAGAAGGCTACATGCGCTCCTGGCTCGCCATCATCGGCGGCATGCTCGCCGCCGGACTCTGGGTTCACATTTACGGCGCTCCCGTTGGCCAGGGATGGCTCTATGGCAAGCCCGTATTTCTTCCCACGCTCCTCGGATGGTATGGGGCCGTGGCATTCGTCTTTGCCTTCCTGCTGCTGTTCTATATCGCCATCCGATTCGTGGAGAAAACGAAACATGAAACAGGTAAGCACGATCAAACTCGGGGACAATTCGTTTCAAGTCGATCTCAGAGGGTGGATGTGTCCGTATCCTAAGTACGCCATCGAGCCCCTGCTGGACAAACTGCCCGGCGGAAGCCAGCTCAACCTCCTCGTGGACTGTCCCGCCGCCACCGGAGACGTGCCTCGTCTCGCCACCGCACGTGGCTTCTCCGTGCAGGGTATCCAGCAGATCGGCTCCGGCGAGTGGAAGATCACCATTGCCTCCGGTCATTCCTGACACCCTCGGATTTCTGATTTGATGCTCGCCTCTGGCTGCCGTCCAACCCGGTGCGCCAATAGATCGCTCCCCCACGCCTCATGATTCCAGTGCTCCCGCGAATCCTCGGTGAGCGATCGCCAATCCAATTCCCTCGAGGTGGAAAAACATGGGAAAGGTAGTTCGTTTTCATGAGTTCGGCGGACCCGAGGTCTTGAGGTTCGAAGAGCAGGCCCCCCGGCAGCCGGGCAGCGGAGAGGTGCGGATAAAAGTGCAAGCCATGGGCCTGAACCGGGCCGAGGCAATGTACTTCCGTGGCCAGTATCTCGAATCGGCTGGCTTGCCCTCGGGCCTCGGTTATGAGGCGGCAGGCGTCGTCGAGTCGGTTGGCCCGGATGTGGACAAGAGCTGGCTGGGAAAGCAGGTCGCTACCATCCCGGCATTCTCCATGAATGAATATGGCATGCTGGGCGAAGAGGTCATTGCCCCCGCTTCGGCCCTGGGTGAGTATCCTGCAAAATTATCCCCAGTCGAGGGCGCTGCCGTCTGGATGCAGTATCTCACCGCGTACGGCGCGTTGATGGACACGGCGCATCTGGCGAAAGGAGAGTTCGTGATGATTCCCGCCGCATCCAGCAGCGTAGGCATTGCCGCCACCCAAATCGTCAGGGCCGAGGGCGCCATCTCCATCGCCACCACGCGCAGGAGCGGGAAGAAAGCTGAATTGCTGTCTCTCGGTGCCGACCACGTCATCGCCACCGAGGAAGAGGACATCGTCGCGCGCGTAAAGGAGATCACGGGCGGCAAGGGCGCGCGTGTCATCTTCGACCCGGTAGCTGGACCTTTCGTGGAAAAGCTCGCCCAGGCTGCTGCCATCGGCGGAATCATCATCGAGTACGGCGCGCTTTCGTTGCAGCCCACGCCCTTTCCATTGATGGCCGCTCTCGGCAAAGGGCTCAGCATTCGAGGATTCACCTTGTGGGAGATCACACGCGTCCCCGAGAAGCTGACCGCAGCAAAGAAGTACGTGTTTGACCGGTTGGCCGACGGCCGTTTCCACCCGAAGGTCGCAAAGATATTCCCCTTCGCACAGACCGTCGAGGCCTACAAATATCTCGAATCGAATGCGCAGGTAGGAAAAGTCGTCATCACCGCCGCCTAGTTCAATTGCGGAGATCGGAATACGGGCCTCCTCTGGAGCACGCAAGCGTGCCTCTCTGGGAGGCTCCCCTTATCTGAATGGTTACCCAAAACAACTCGCTCAACCATTGCACAAGTCCCAACTACAGCATTTTCAACGATTGCACGACTGCCAAATCTTCCTGCACCATGGTCAGTGCAAAACCCCCGAAATCGCGTTTTTCGGCCTTCCCCAAAACGCCTCAAAACCTCCCCCACTCCGCCCCCTGCGTGGCACTTTTTCGCCTCAAAGTGTCCCAATTTCGCTCCAAATCGCGCAAGAGTCCTCCTTCGATGTCTGTAAACCAAACAATCCACAATAGATACGCATTTCGCAACAAGGGTTGAATCCGCCGGAAATTCTCAGCCCTCACGTTTTCTGAAATTGGCTTTCCGCCTCTTCTGTTCCTGTAACTCTCTTGCTTTCAAATTTTTAGCGGGAAATATAGGGGGGAGGTGAGGAAGGTTCCTCATCGTCGCGCCAGCATCTTTTCCGCGCCCTTTCCATCGCCCGTTCCTGCCGCTAAGATTCAAGTCTGGAGAAAGACCATCATGAAGATCATCGGCAACACCATTCTCATCACCGGCGGCGGAAGTGGAATCGGTCGCGCTCTCGCCGAGCGCTTCCACACTCTTGGGAATCAGGTCATCATCGCGGGCCGTCGCGCGCACGCGCTCGCCGAAGTCACCGCCGCAAATTCCGGAATGAAGTCTGTTGTCTTTGACGCGGAAGATCGCGCCTCCATTCGACCCTTCGCCTCGCAGCTTGCCGCAGACTTTCCCGCGCTCAACGTGCTCATCAACAACGCCGGAATCATGCGCCCTGAAAACCTTCTCGCGCAGCCCGACGATCTTGCCGACGCCGAAGCCATAGTCTCCACCAATCTGCTCGGCCCCATTCGCCTCACCGCGGCGCTCTTGCCGCATCTGCGCAAACAGCCGTATTCCGCCATCATGAACGTCTCCAGCGGACTCGCCTTTGTTCCGCTCGCGCCAACGCCCACCTATTGCGCCACCAAGGCCGCCATTCACTCCTACTCGCAGTCGCTGCGTTACCAGCTTCGCGGCACCAGCACGGAAGTGCTGGAACTCATCCCGCCTTACGTCGCTACCGACCTCATGAATGGCGCTTCCGACCCGCGAGCTATGCCCCTCGAGAAGTTCGTCGCCGAGGTCATGGAAATTCTCGCCACCCAGCCATCAGTCACCGAGATCTGTGTTGAGAACGTCAGGCGTCTGCGCGGTGCAGCCGAAAGCGGCCACTACGCCGAGGTCTTCGAAGGACTGAACGAGGCGATGTCCAAGCTCTGAGCCTTACTGTCCCTCAAGTTATTTCGGATCCGTGCCGTTAACTGAAATGTGGGCGGCTTTTTGCCCGCCCATCTTTTCAGTCAGCGGGTGCCCAATGTTGCGATTTGCAGACTTGAACTTCAAGGTGAAGCTGGGCGTGATGATCGGCTCCGCCCTCTTGGGAACTGTGCTCTTTGCCATCATTGCCCTTCACACTCTCAACCGCGTGGAGATCGGAAGCGCAACCTACAACCTCATCTCTCTCGACAAAGACCTGTTTGCCGACTACGTTCCTCCCGCTTTGAGTCTGGAAGGAATGGGGACGCGCATGGAGTTGATGCAGTTGGAAAGCGCTCCGGACGCCGCTACACAGCACAGCCTCATCGAAAAGATACGTGCCAGTGCCGCGGGCTTCCGCGAACGTCGCCAGTATTACAACCAGCGAGTCAAGGATCCTCGCCTCAAGAGGTCTCTTGATGGCCAGGCCTGCGTTGCCGGCGAACGCTACTATCAGCTCGTCGAGTCGCGCTACCTCGCGCTCATTCTCGGCGGCCAGTTGGAGCAGGCAAAGCAGTTCCGCCTGCAGGAGTTGGAACCGCTTTATGAGCAGCACATGTTGGGCGTCACCGAGGCCGTAAAGGTCAGCGCTGAGATCATCGCCGCGCGTGAGCAGGCTGCCCGCGCTGACTCTGCCGCCGGAGCCCGCAGCATGCTGGTTCTCGTCTGCGTCATCATCGCTCTCAGCTCAGTCCTCGGACTCCTCATCATTCGCGGCATCACTCGTCCCGTCTCCCGCTTGCTCGGTGCCTTGCGCCAGGTTGCAGCAGGCGACCTCACGGTTTCGCTCCCGGATTGCACTCGGGACGAGATCGGCCAGATTGGCCAGTCCCTCAATGAGACGGTCGTTGCCATGCGCTCCGCCGTGGCCTCCATTCAGCGCCATTCCGGCACGCTTGCCAGCGCCACGGAAGAGGTTTCCGCCACCGCCGTTCAGGTGGCGCAGTCCGCAGCCACACAGACCGATCAGACTACGCAGGTCGCAACCGCCATGCATGAGATGTCAACCACCGTAGTCGAGGTCTCATCCAACGCCGCGCAGGCCACCGAAGCAGCCAGGCGCGCCGCCCAGACCGCGCGTCAGGGCGGCAAAGTCGTCAGTGAAGCACTCGTTGCAATCCGGGCCATTGCCGACTCCGTTTCCACCAGTGCCAGCCGCATTGAGGAACTAGGCCGTAGCTCCGAGCAGATCGGCAGAATCATCGCCGTCATCGACGACATCGCGGACCAGACCAATCTCCTCGCCCTCAATGCTGCCATCGAGGCCGCCCGCGCTGGCGAGCAGGGGCGCGGCTTTGCCGTCGTCGCCGACGAGGTGCGCAAACTCGCAGAGCGCACCACCAAGGCCACCAAGGAGATCACCCAGATGATCGAGACCGTACAGAAGGAGACCGCCAAAGCTGTCGCCCATATGAAAGCCGGAACCGATCAGGTTCAGGTCGGTGTAACCACCACCACCAAGGCTGGCAATTCCCTTCAGGAGATCATCGTCGAGGCCGAACAGGTCGGCGACATGATCTCCCAGATTGCCATTGCAGCCAACCAGCAGAGCTGCGCCGCCAGCCAGATCAATGGCAACGTCGAGCAGATTGCCAGGCTCGCCCGCGATTCCTCCCTTGGAGTGCAGGAGTCGGCGAAGGCCTGTGAGAATCTCTCCGACCTTGCCCTCGGTCTCCAACAGGTTGTAGGCAGCTTCAATCTCGGTGACAACATAATTCCCCGCACCGGTGAGACCATACTTCCTCACCTAACCCGCGACTACAGATCAACTTCTATCCAGTAACTCCGCAGATTGGGGTGGTTCGCCACCCCTCTTTCTTCGCATGATGCTTACCCGCCTGCACCTGTGTTTGAATCGTCCAGCGTTGCGCAGGAAGCGAGGTAGGCGCCGCGTCACTTCGCGAGTTCACTGGAAAGCAAGTTGGCTTTAACCGCGAGATTGTAGGCGCGCTCAATGTCTCCGCCTTGCAATGCCTGGTTGGATTGCGCGATGTAATTCTTCGCCTGCCGTAACATCGCCTGCTCGCCTTCACTCAAACTGTGATTGATGTGCGACAGTTTGCCCTCGGAGTTACGCAGTAGCTGTTCCGTATTCTGTTTTTGGGACTGCACGGCGGCGCGCGGGACATCCGCAGTAATCTGCACCGAGGAGTCCGGCACCACGGGCTTTGCAGACTCAGTCTTTGGGGCTTCAGCCTGCGCAGGCTGTGCCGGCTGCACGGGGGGTTTTCGTACCACGGGTTTGCGTGGCTTGGGTCTTGGTTTTTGCTCGTCCTGCGGAGGCGCGGAAACCGGTGCGGTCAATGGCGGTGTGGTTTCTTCGTTTGCAGGTTTCTGCTGCGGCGGCGCAGGGTTCGGCTGGGTCTCAATCGTAGGTACCAGAACGGTCGGCACGGTGCGAGCGGGTTTCTTCTCGCACCCGGTGGTCGCGAATGCGAGGCAGAGAGCCAGCCCCGTTAGTGCGCTTGTCGAGAGGATACGAGCCTGCAAACGAAAATCGAGCATATTTCTTTCTGCTACCTATTGGTGTTGCGGAGGAATAGCAGCTTCGCCAAGGGGCTCCGCGTTCCTCTCCGCAGTTTGTGCCGCAAGCGGAAGCATGAAGCGGAAAGTTGTTCCTTTTCCAGCTTCCGAATCCAGATCAAGTGCGCCGTTATGCAATTGCATCGCCCGGTATGTCAGTGCCAGGCCAATTCCGCTACCGGACTTCTTGGTTGTGAAATACAGATGAAAAATCTTATCGCGTATCTCTGGAGAAATCCCGGGCCCCGTGTCATGAACTTCAAGCACGGCTGCCTGCGAAGCCGAGAAGGCGCGAATGGAAAGTGTTCCGCCATCCGGCATTGCCTGCACCGCATTGATCACCACGTTGAGCACGGCCTGCTTCATCAGGTCGGTATCAACGCGCACGGGCAGTGGCAGTTCCCCCATATCTTGAATTACTTCTACCTTGTGGGAGCGCGCTTCCGGCGAGGCGAGCGCGATGACTTCAGAGGCCAAACTGCGTATGTCAAGCGAGCAGAGTTTCAGCTCGACGGGACGTGAGAAATCAACCAGTGTCTTTACCACCCGATCGAGCCGATGAATTTCCGAGTTGATGATGTCCATGTGGCGGCGCGTCTCAGGATCGATCTGCAGGAGGCGCTCTCGCAAGATCTCCAGGTGAATGACGATTGCATTAATCGGATTCTTCACTTCGTGAGCCACGCCAGAGGTGAGGCGTCCGATGGCCGCGAGACGACGCGAAAGTTCAATCTCGTTCTCAATGCGGCGGACAGATTCGGCGTCGCGCACGGTGAGCAACGCACCGATCGGGACTCCGCGCTCGGAGATGAAATCCAACGCCAACTGAACGCGACGGCCTTGTTCCATCTCAATCTCGCGTGCAGGAACCTCCTGCCTCAGAGCAAATGCGTCGAGGACAATTCTCCCCAGCAGGCTGGAATCGTTGAATACTTCCTCTACCATTCTTCCCAGCATCTCGCCGCGCGGACGGCCAATGAAGCGCTCCGCTGAAGCGCTGACGAGAACGATGCGCGCGTCGCGGGTGAAAAGAATGAGCCCGTCCTGCAAGGTGGACATTAACTGGTCGAGGTTTTCCTTGAGGGCGGAGAAGACCTCCCGGACATCGTGCATCTGGCGCCCAAGGCGGTCGATGCGATTACTGACCGCGCCGAATTCGTCCGTCTTCTCGGCTTCCGGCTCGAGTTTTTCCGTCGCAACGGTCATCGCATCCAGTCGCCGCGCGATGACGCCGAGCGGGCGGAGCGCGAAGTTGGAGAGAGCGGCCGCGACTACCAGGGAAAACAGGACGGCTATGCCGGAAAGCAGCAATGCCCGGTTCAGTTGCGGAACGAGCTCCTGCTTGAGGAATAGTGTGGAGAGCCCGACGCGAATTTCGCCAAACGGTTCCCCCTGGCGCTGCACCGGCAATGTCACTTCATAGACACGTGCAGGACCATAGACGGCGCGAATCTGGGCCAGGAAGCCACCATCGCGCAGCGCGGAGAGAGCAGGGCGGCGGGGCATGAACTTGTCAACCGCGCTGGCGTCAGTGTGAACCAGTGCAATCCCTGACCGGCTGGCAAGCGCCGTGTCATAGACCTCGGGGTTGTAGCCGACAATGGACTGCAACAAGGAATTGACCGAGTTGTCCTGTTGCAGGATGACGGCAATGGAATCAGGCTGGCGGATTGACTCCTCCGCCGAGCGGTTGGGCAGTTCAGTCTCCAGTGCGTGGCGAGTTGCGTGCAAAACCTCATGTGCAATGAAGTCTGCATTGTCATAGCTCTGGTTGATGCGCTGACGGAGAATCTGGGAAACGTAGAGACAGGAGAGCGTAGCAACCAGGACGAATACGAGTCCGCTGATTGCCAATACCAGTTTGGTTTTGAGTCTCAGCCGAGGCATTGAGCTCCCGGGGCGAGGTTCCGTTTCAACCTAGAGTTCGCGTCCTATTCCCGCGCCTGAAGTGATCGGCTGCCCCTGCGTACCGTACTCCTTCAGTTTGTTGTGCAAAGTCTTCAGACTGATGCCGAGAATTTCAGCCGCTCGCGTCTTGTTATTGTGGGTTGACTCGAGAGTTTTCAGAATCAGTTGCCGCTCGGCCTCGTCCACCGTGGTGCCCACACCAACGTGTATGCCATCAGCCTCGCTGGCGGGGAAGCGCACGGGGCTGCTCCCAAAGGCGGGAGGAAGATGGCGCGGTTCAATCACACTGGAATCGCAAACGATGACGGCGCGTTCCAAGGTGTTGCGCAGTTCGCGGACATTGCCCGGCCAGGAGAATGCTTCGAACAACTGCATCACGGAGTCGCTGGCTGTGCGCACGTTGCGCTGGTGCTTTGCGTTCATTTCCTTGATCAAAGTGTGCGTAAGATTGGGTACGTCTTCCTTGTGGTCGCGCAAGGGAGGCATATTGATGTTGAACACGTTCAGCCGGTAATAGAGATCGTTGCGCAATAGGCCGCGCGCGACTGCTTCCTCCGGAACCTTGTTGGTTGCAGCCAGCACACGCACATCCACGGTGGTTTCCGACTTGCTGCCCAGGCGTCGCAGTTTGCGATCTTCGAGTACGCGAAGGAGCTTGGCCTGCGTGCCCACAGGCATTTCTCCAATCTCATCGAGCAGGAGGGTGCCGCTTTCGGCGAGTTCAAAGCAGCCGGTGCGACGTTCCAGCGCGCCAGTGAAGGCGCCTTTTTCATGACCGAAAATTTCACTTTCGATCAGCGTTTCAGGGATCGCAGCACAATTAATAGCGACGAACGGCCGGTTCTTGCGCGGAGAGAGTTCGTGGATCGTGCGCGCGACAAGCTCTTTGCCGGTTCCGCTTTCGCCGGTGATCAGCACGGAAGCCGTGCTGGGGGCAACGAGCTCGATCAGGTGAAATATCTCCTGCATCTTGCGCGACGAGCCGACCAGCGAGCCGAGTTGGCCACTGTCACGCAGCAGGCGGCGAGTGGCTTCCAACTCGCGGTCCGTGCCACGCTGCCGCGCTGCGTTCTGCAAAATATTGCGGAGCCGGGTGGGATTCACAGGCTTTTCAATGAAGTCATACGCGCCCAGCTTCATCGCAGCGACCGCTGCGTCTATGGAGCCCTGTGCGGTGAGCAGAATGAATGACAGCTCGCGAGGCGTCTGTGAGACGCGCTCCAGCAGTTCCATTCCATCCATGCGAGGCATCTTCAAGTCGGCTACCACAATGCCCGGCCCCCAGGATTGAATCTCCTCGAGACCTTCGACGCCGTCGCGGGCCGTCTCAGTGCGGTATCCCCATGCGGAGATCAGTTCCGCCAAGCCTGAGCGCTCATGTTCTTCGTCTTCGACGATTAGTACTTTTTCCAGCCCCATTCGGAATTCACTCCTTTTGACTTCCTCAACGAGCAAAAGTTTCCCGAGGCGCCCGTCTGCCTGATACGCAACTATGTAACTTAGATGCAGAAACTCTGCGCAGTGTAACTTTTGCGCGGCATTTTTTTCTTACCCTTCCAGCGGCGGCACACGGATGGCTTTGCGCTGAACCGAAGATGGCCCGCCAGAAACTGCTTAAGAGCGCGAAATGTGAGCTAAAAGGAACATAACGGGTACTTTGAGTTGAGCTAGAATCGAATACGTAGCAGAAAGCAAGGGCTTTCCCTTAGGAGCCAAAGTCTGAGCCGTGGGCATTGCTGAATGCCTTAGGTTCTGATTATTCGCTCAAGAATCTTGCAACCGTTGTCTGAAGTGAAGTTCTGGAGGAGATTAAATGTCGTTGCGTCGCCTGTTGTCAGTTTTGTTCGTTTCCGGAGTTGTTCTTTGTGCGTCATCGTTTTCCTTTGCGCAGGATGCCCCGAAGGTGGAGGTATTCGGCGGCTATTCGTGGTATCACGCCGGGGGCACTATTCCCAACGCGGTAGTGAATGATTTTCAGGTCGGTGGCGAGATCCCCGACTTCAAGAAGGGCTGGGCAGGGCAGTTTACTTACAATCTGAACCGCTGGGCTGGAATTGCTTTTGACGTGAACGGCCACTACAACAAGGATTTTGGAAACGCACATTCCTTTACGGTTGGTCCCCAGTTCAAGCTTCGCACAGAGCACGTTGTGCCATTTGCAGAGGCTTTCATCGGAGTGCAGCACCTATCTCCGCATTACATTTCCAGCCAGAATGCTTTGACGGTGATTGCCGGCGGTGGACTCGATTATCCGGTCACTCCGCGATTCTCGATTCGGCCATTCCAGGCTGATTATGTGCATTCCTACTACGACAAGCTCTCTGCTCCGGGAGCCAGCAGCGGACTCAATGGCGTGCGGCTGCAGGCCGGTTTGCTCTTTAAGTTCGGATTGCCTGTGGAAGAGGGCAAGGTATCGGCCGCTTGCAGCGTTGAGCCGCAGGCAGTGGACGCCGGCGCGCCGGTGAAGGTCACCGTTACTCCGGCTGGCTTCCTGCCCAAGCGCACTCTTACCTATTCGTATGCCAGCACCGGTGGAAAGATTGCCGGAACCTCGACGACCGCGAACGTGGACACCACGGGGCTGGCCCCGGGAAGCTACACGATTACCGCCAAGATCGAAGATAACGGCAAGGGAAAACACCAGCAGAGCGCAAGCTGCCAGGCTGGTTTCAGCGTCAATGAGCCACCAATGCACCCGCCGGTTCTCTCTGTGACGGCCAATCCTTCCTCGTTGACGTCGGGCGACCCGTCCACTATTTCAGTGAACGGAAGCAGCCCAGACAATCGCCCGCTGAGTTATAACTGCACGGCAACCGCAGGCCGCCTGTCTGGAAGCGGCACCTCCTACACGCTGGACACCGCCGGCGTTCCGGACAGCACCGTGACCGTTCATTGCACGACAACCGATGACCGCAACCTCGCCGCCTCGGCCAGCACTTCGGTGAAGGTCAACGTTCCGCCGCCTCCGCCGAGTGCAAAGGACTTTGGCCTAATCGAGTTCAAGCACGACCTGAAGCGCCCGACTCGCGTGGACAACGAAGCCAAAGGTGAACTCGACCGCTTTGCCGACGCTCTGGCTGCTGCACCGGATGCCAAGGGTGTCGTGGTTGGGTACGCCACGGCAGCTGAGAACACGTCAAAGAAGGGCAGCAAGAAGGTTCCTGAGTTTGCGGCAGAACGCGCCGTGAATACCAAGGACTATCTGACCAAGGAAAAAGGCGTGGATGCTTCGCGCATCGAGCCCCGTAGCGGTACCGGAGAAGACCAGAAGACCGAACTCTGGATCGTACCGGCCGGTGCGACGTTCCCCGCCACGGGCACCACGGTTGTGGATGAAACTAAGGTGAAGGCAATTCCGCGTGTGGCACCGCCGGTGAAAAAAGCGGCCCACAAGATGAAGCCGAAGCCGTAAATGTGCAAGCTAAGATCACCGGGCGCTCGCAACTAAGCGCTGCGCCCGATGCCTCTATCCCCGGCTGGATGCGCTAATCAACTGGCGCACAGTCGGGGATTTTGTTTGCCCTGAGTCCGGCGAAGCGCGTGTTTGCCATGCAACAATTCTGTTGGCGTGTGATGAGGAGTCGAATGTTGAGACGTTTCACTCTGCTGTCTTGTGCACTACTGCTTCTGTGTCTTGGTTCTGCGCTCGCGCAATGGCGCTCCATGGGCCCCTACGGAGGAAACGCCCGCGCTCTCGTCTTTGACCCGTCAAATCCCGACCATATCCTGCTCGGCTCTGGTGCGGGCACCCTGTTTGAGTCCGTCGACGGGGGGCGGCACTGGAAGTACTTCGCGCACCTCGGCGCAGGGCATGATCTCATGCTGGAGAACGTCGCCTTCGATCCGGCGAACTCGAGGACCATCTACGTCGCAGCCTGGAGCGTTACGGGTGAGGGCGGCGGGTTCTTCATCACGCGCGACGGCGGACGCAATTGGAGCGAGCCCTCCGGGCTTCGGGGCAAGAGCATCCAGGCGCTTGCGCTGGCAAACACCGATTCGCGGCTTCTGATTGTGGGTGCACTCGACGGGCTCTATCGCAGCAATGATCGGGGCGAGAACTGGAGCCGCATCACTCCCACCGGACACCCTGATCTCAAGAACTTCGAATCCGTTGCCATCGATCCGCGTGATCCCAAAATTATCTATGCGGGGACCTGGCACCTGCCATGGAAGACAACCGACGGAGGCACAACCTGGCGGAACATCAAGCAGGGAGTCATCGATGACTCGGATGTGTTCTCCATTATTGTGGACCAGGCCAATCCGCAAATCGTCTTCGCCAGCGCGTGCTCGGGTATTTATAAGAGCGAAAACGGCGGCGAACTCTTCCGCAAGGTGCAGGGGATTCCAGGTACGGCGCGCCGGACCCGCGTACTGCAGCAGGATCCTGTGGATCCCAAGGTAGTGTATGCCGGGACCACCGAAGGCCTATGGAAGACGGTTGATGGAGGCAAGGCTTTCAAACTGATCTCACCGCCGAATTTCATTTTGAACGACGTAATGATAGACCCGCGCAACTCGAAGCGTGTGCTGATCGCCACTGACCGTGGCGGCGTGTTTGCCTCAGATAACGCAGGGTTAACATTTAGTGCCTCCAATGATGGTTTCTCTCAACGCCAGATTACGTCGGTGGTCGCTGACTCCGAGCACGGCAAAGATCTCTATGCGGGCGTGATTAATGACAAGGAGTTCGGCGGAGTTTTCCACGCCCGCGACGGCGCCTGGTCGCAAATGAGCGAGGGATTGCAGGGGAGAGATGTCTTTGATCTCCAGCAGTCCCCGAATGGACAGTTGGTGGCGGCGACAAATCATGGCCTGTACATCTTCGACACGAAAGGGCAGCGCTGGGAGCCAAGTAAAGATGTGGTCAGTGAAACTCCGGCTGCACCCCGCAAGCCCGTGCGCGGGAAGAATGGGAAGTTGATTATCTCAAAGCCCCCGCAGCCCGGCATCGCGCACGCCGCCTTCGAGGGGCGCGCCGGAGCCGTGGCCCTTGGAGAACACCGCTGGTACGCCGCAACCGAGGCTGGCGTGTTGACGAGCAGTAACCACGGAAAGAACTGGAGTACCGCGGAAGTGAAGGGAGAGAAGGGCTTCTTCTCGATCTCGGTCCATGAGCGGACGGCAGCGGCGGCGACACTTCGAGAGGTCTGGCTCAGCGGCGATGACGGGGCGCACTGGACGCACCATCCAGTTCCGGGATGGATCACAAGGATATACTGCGTAACCGTCGGCGGCGATGACGTGCCATGGATTGCAACTCGCGAGGGGGCGCTGCGTTGGGTGCGCGATGCGCAGGGCGAGGGAGAGTGGGAGCATGTTCTGGGCGGTCTGCCATCGCGGGAGGTCACGGCAATTCGCGCGGAAGGCGACCTGCTGCTCGCCGCCGTTGCAGGGTCCAACACCATCTACCTGAGCCGCAACCACGGACAGAACTGGAAGTCCGAGTTGGCCGCGCCCTACGAAGTCACAGGCGCGGCCGTTCAAGGAGATAGTCTGTTCCTGGCAACAAGGCACCATGGGTTGCTGGTAAAGGACTTCTCTCCATCCGCTGACAGAGGGCCGCACTAGCTAAGAATAGGATGTCTTCGGCGATTTGGGATTACAGACCGCTGCAGGCAGCAGGGTGTTTCAGGGACTCCGAACCGACAAGGTTCGGAGTCCTTTTTGCAATAAGCTCGGACGCTCCAGAGTGATCCGCCCGATTACGGAAGTCTCCCAAATCTGCAACCTATTGATGCGTAATGGATTAAGTGGCATTAGTTCCGTTCCGGGAACCATGGAGTATCCACGCCATGCGTTCGGGTGAGAGGTCCCAGCTTGTAAGCCATTGATTGGAAACAGCTTATACAAGCGCCCCGAAATGGCACGACTCTTGCAATTAGAGATTGCATGAACTCCGAATTGAACCCGACAGAAATGAGCCAACTTTCAGTACTGGCGAATTGCCGATGCGTTGTTCTGGGTGATGAGGGCTTGCTTGCCATGCGGCGGCAGTTGCACGAACTGGCGAATGTCTTCACCGGGGTCATGATTGCCGCAGGCCTGCTTTCGCAGGCGGCGGACAGGGAGGCAATTCGCCAATATGCGGCGAATATCTGCGAAGACAGTGCGCGAGGATGCGTGCTGGTGCGTGAGCTTCGCATGCAGTTGCTGACCACCGTCATCGGAATGGAGGGATGCGACGAAGGGGGACGTTCGTGCGGAAACACCCCCGGGGAGGACTGCCGCAGCAACTGCGGTGAAGTGTAGAAGCAGGACGGCGGCGTGAATGGCAGGTGTAGAAGTAGCGCGCAGTTCCATGGCAAGAAGCGGAGCGCAAATGGGCATAGGGAGGCAAGAGCGATGATTGACTCAGGGATGGGACCCGCACGCTCGCGGGTACCCAGTCACAATTCGAACGTGTTCCAAGGCACACGACCGGGTGATGCAGGTACTTCTAGCCCGGAAGTAGCGATCAGTACAATCTTGGGTGCGCTAGCCATGGAACCAAACCGGGACAAAGCGGAGGCGAACCTGTTGAACCTGCTCATCGTGGATGATGAGAGGTCGATCCGTGAAGGGTGCCGCGATGTTGCCCATGGCATTGGGTACTCCACATTTATCGCCGATAGTGCGGAACATGCTTTCCGCATTCTGGACACCACGAGCATCGACGTTGTGCTGCTCGATCTGCGTCTGCCCGGACTGGGTGGTCTGGAAATACTCAAAGAGGTCAAACGGCGCCGTCCAGAGACGGTAGTGATCGTAATGACCGGCTATGCCAGCGTCCACTCAGCGGTGCAGGCGATGAAGCAGGGCGCGTATGACTATGTGACCAAGCCTTTCAACCTCGAAGAGCTGAGGCTGATTCTGGACCGCGCATTGGGACATCTGCAACTCTCCAGCGAGAACCGGATTTTGCGTCAGCAGGTGAAGAGCAAAGAAGGTTTCGGCGCGATCATCGGACGTTCTCCGGAGATGGAGAAGCTCTATCGCATCATCTCGAAGGCGGCGCACAGCTCGCATCCGGTGTTGATACTGGGCGAAAGCGGCACCGGCAAGGAACTGGTTGCGCGCTCGATCCACTTCTCCGGGCCTTATCGAGACAAGCCCTTCGTGGCGATTGACTGCGGCTCGTTGGTGCCATCCCTGATTGAAAGCGAGCTGTTTGGATACGTGAAGGGCGCCTTCACGGGAGCGGCGAAGAACAAGGACGGACTGCTGCAGGCCGCTGACGGAGGAACGATCTTCCTGGACGAGATCGGCGAATTGCCGATTGATTTGCAGTCGAAGCTGCTGCGTGCACTGCAGGAGAAGGAAGTGCGTCCGGTGGGCGGCACCAAGGCAGTTCCGATTGACGTGCGGGTGCTGGCGGCGACCAATCGCGACCTGGAATACGGGGTAGCGCAGGGCACCTTCCGTAAAGATCTGTACTTCCGGTTGAATGTGCTGAGTCTGCGAATTCCTCAGCTTCGGCAGCGCAAGCAGGACATTCCGCTCCTGGTGGGACACTTCCTGGAAAGACTGACGCGCTCGACGGGAGTGCAGCGCAATATCAGCGACGATGCGTTGAAGTTGATGCTGAGCTACGAGTGGCCAGGCAATATCCGTGAACTGGAGAACTGCATTGAGCGCGCCTGCGCTCTGACCAGTGGTCCGACCGTGCACATTGCCGATCTTCCGACAACCATTCAGAACTGGCGCGAGCAGAGTGAACCGACAGTGGAGCGAACCACTCCCCGGCGCGGCATCATGCCAATTGCGGAGATGGAAAAGCAGGCCATTCTCGGCGCGATCGATCTGCTGCACGGCGACAAATTAGAAGCGGCGCGGCTGCTCGGCATCGGCAAAACAACACTCTACCGAAAACTCAAAGAATACGGCGCTCTGCAGTAAGAGAGCTGCCGACTGACAGTGGGACGTGGACGGAAAGTCCGCGCGCTCTTTGCCCACGCGTGCGCGCGGGCCATGGGAGGAGATCATGATTCTACTTGTGACATCGAGCCAACGCCGAGCGGAATGCGGCAACGCACTGGAGCAAGTGCTGGGAGAGTCGGTTGAGGTATGCGAGACAGTTCGCAAAGCATCATCGCTGTTGCGGAGCAACGAATACTCGGCGGTGGTGATGGACGATCCGATGGTGGAGACAGAGGGTGAGGCGCTGGAGTCGCTGATGAATCATCTGGGGCTGGCGGTTCCGGTGTATGTGAATCTGGCGGTGAGCAACGCGGAGCGGATTGGGCGGGAGTTGCGCTCGGCAATGCGGCGGCATCGCGAGTCGCGGCTGATTGCGATTCGGGCCGCGGAAATACAGCTCCGCAGCGAGATTCGCGACGCGGTGACGGGGATACTGCTATCGACCGAGTTGGCGATGCGAAGCGCGGAGATGCCGGCGGAGGCGCTGGAAAAACTGACGGCAGTTTGTGCGCTTGCGAGCAATATTCGGGTGCGACTGGAAAATGTGAATTAGGGAGTGGCACCCGGGGAGTGCGGGAGAGGCGCATGTTTGGCGGGGTTGCGCGATGTGCACTGTTTTTGGTGCAGAAGCGCAGGGGAAAGAAGGATTGGCGGGGTGGGTAATCGTTGGGAAGGCTGTGTTGCGGCTGGGTGCAATGGTTGAGGCAGGTCCGAAAGGATTCACCAGAACGGCAGAGGAGAACACCCCCTCTGGGTGCTCTGGTGGTACATGGAATGGATTGACTGCGAAAGCAACAGGATGGGGGCGGAGAATGGATGGGGAGAGGGTGAAGGAAGCGACGAAGGAACCCTTGCGGACCTTGTAGAGTGCCTGCTTCCCACACCAACGACGGGCCAGAAATGATGGGATAAGAACGAAGGCTTCAGCGGACTCGGTATTCTTTGGTTGAGGCCAAGGCTACTGGGTCAGGAGAAGCCTTCATGATTATTGTAGGGTGTGATTTCCATCCCAGTTGGCAACAAGTTGCAGTTTTTGATTCCTCAACAGGTGAGATTGTGGAAGGCAAGCTGGTCAACGGCAGCGGCGAAGCAGAACAGTTTTATCGTTCTCTGCCAGTACCGTCGCTGATCGGCTTGGAGAGTTGTGGCAACAGTCAGTGGTTCGTGGAGTTGGTGGAGAAGCTGGGTCACACGGTGTGGATCGGCGATGCAGCGCAGATTCGCGCCAGCTATGTACGCAAGCAGAAGACGGACAAGCGCGATGCCGGACACATTCTGAAGCTGCTGATCGAGGGACGATTTCCGCGATTGTGGGTTCCGGATGCCGAGGTGCGGGATCTGCGGCAGTTGCTGATTCATCGGCAGAAGCTGGTGGAGATTCGGACGCGGGTGAAGAATGGGCTGCAGCATCTGGCGATGAATCGCGGGATGCAGAGAAAAGCGCGGCTGTGGACGGAAGCCGGACAGAAGGCGTTCGGCGCACTTCCATTGGAGGGCTGGGCGGCATGCCGGAGAGAGGATCTGCAGCGGTTGCGGGCGGTGCTGGATCTCCAGATTGGCCAACTGGATCAAGCCGTGGAGAAGGCCGCATACGCGAACGAACAGGCTCGATTGCTGATGACACAGCCGGGGGTTGGACCGATCACCTCGCTGGCCTTTGTGCTGACCCTGGGCGAGGTTGCGCGGTTCAAACGAGGCAAGCAGGTGGCCAGCTACCTGGGGTTGATTCCGCGCGAACACAGTTCCGGTGGCAAACAACATCTGGGTGCGATCAGCAAGCAAGGCAACGGCTTTGTGCGCATGTTACTGGTGGAAGCAGCGCACACGGCCAACCGGTTGGATGAAGGATTTCGCAAGCAGTATCAACATCGCTGCCACAACAAGCCGAAGGGCGTGGCCAAGGTGGCGGCAGCACGTCGGTTGGCAGTTCGGCTTTACTGGATGCTTCGCAGCCAGAAGCCGTATCCGGAGATCGTTCGTATCGAGAGCAGCTCGCGGTGCCCCATGGACGGCGCAAGCTAGTCCGAGAAAATGATTGGGCGCTCTCGCATCCAGACTGGCCCGTGCAAAAGACGGCGCCGACAACGCGCCTTGGAAAACGAAAAACTGTTTTCCACTTTCGCACCGGCCCGGCGGCTGGGTGTTCGCATGAAGAATCATGGCTGAAGTCAAAAGCCGTATCGATGGTTGGTGGAACGAGCGGTTCCATCGGAAGTGATCAGCGAGTGATGTTTCCAGAGCCTTGGTCCTCAAACTGTTTCTCTGGTGACAGACCAAGCGGTGCTCGCGCACCGCTCAGGAAAATCTCGCCTTGACAACGCCTTCGTTCTTATCGATGGGGCACCAATGGTTGCTTGGTGGGGCGAGATGTGGGCCACCAGCCCAGCAGATCGCCGGGGAAGGGATGTTCGTATCGCTGCACCGGCGGAGCAGGATAAAGATCGCGCCAGCGGTTGAGTCGGACACGTTGCAAACACCGGCTGATAGAAGCGGGGCTGAGGCCGGTTGCGCGCGCGATCTGATAGCCGGGCGTGTGCTGGCGACGCAGTTCGATGATGCGGTCGACAAGCTCGGCTGGCGTAGCGCGTGGCGAGACAAGCGGTCGCGAGGAACGGTCGCAGAGCCCCTCGACGCCCGCAGTGCGAAAGCGGCCGACCCACTTGGCCGCCGTCTTGGGAGTGACCAGAAAGCGCCGTGCGGCAGCGCTGACAGAGTGGCCGCCGACAACAAACAGTGCCAGTTGCTCTCGACTGCGGAGGGTAAGTCGGGCATTCTTGTGGATGTGCATTCGGTCCTTTTCGGGGAAACAGGATTGCTCGTCACAATCAGCTTCTCCGTTTCAGATCGAATGGACAACCTCTTGAAAGATCACAGGTGGCCCACTCAAGCCTTCTGTTGGCTTGAGTGGGGCAGTTTGAAGGCAAATAATCGGGCAGGCGCAAGCGGCGGCGGCTATGCGACGTACAATGCCTCCGGCGCGCTCAACGCGGCAACGCTGGGCGGCGTGGTGGCGCTCTCCAATATCTACAACTCGCGCTTGCAGCCGCTCACGCT
>CAILAZ010000217.1 GCA_903832295.1 uncultured Acidobacteriota bacterium | reverse complement strand
GGCGATGTGCGACGAAAGTTCTATCGGGATTTTTGCAATCTCAGCGCTCCATTGCTTTCGCTCTTTACTGTGAGATGAAAACCGCCTTGCAGTGTTTTCGTAGTTTTCGTAGAACCAAGATGGAACGCCCACTTGCTTCCTTGGCTTCCCGGTCGGAATAAGCGCCGGAACATCTCCCCACAGAAAAAACGACCCCCATCGGTTCTTTGCTGGAAGATCTACCCACTTCTGCGCCCCTCGGACATTCTCGACCACCATCGGAATGTATCGCCCTGCCGCCTCGCAAGCCTCCCGCTGGATTCGGAAGCACGCATCGAACAGTTCGTTTGACGGTGGCGGCAATGCTTTAGCGCGGCTCCACGGCATCGCGCGGTAGCTGTACGCCTGGCAGGGAGGACTGGCGACTATGCCATCGGCGTCTTTGAACTGGCTTCCGTGTAAGGTCAACACGTTTTGAATCACGAGATCGATACCCTTCGGTCGCTTGCGGCCAAGGATCGCACACATGTCAACGATGTCAAACCCCACCACACGGAAACCTTCTGCAACTGCGCCTTCGCCCCAACCGTGCAGGCCAGCGAAAAGCTCGATCATTAGCGGCTTCTTCATCTCGGTATCTGATTCTCCCGGCACTTCTTTTCGCTGCGGTCGCACCATCGTTCAAGCACCGGCTCGATCAGGCCAGCGAGCCAGTTCAGGATGCGGGCAAACAGGCTATCGTCATGCTCCGCAAACTCGACAAGTGAACGAAGTCTAAGTATCTCCGATGCGAGCCTTTCCGAGTGTTGCTGAATACGTCTTGATTCCAGCATCCAAGTATCCTTAGACTCTATCGCTTCCGCTCGTTCCATTCGGAGAGTCTTAACCTCTGCCGCCATCAAGTTAAGCGCCGCAGTGGAATCAGTCCATGCGTAATTAGGAAATAACTCGGTATAGCGCGCCAATAGTTGATCAGCGACAGCCTGATAGGCGAGTGAGTGTTCTTCGATTTGCTTAGTGGTCACGGCTTCGCTCCCTCGCTATACGCTCATCGCCTGCTTCTCAAGCCCTTCTGTGCTCATGGTCGCCTCATTTCAGCCAGTGCCCGAGTCAGGTCCATAGAGGCCCGCTTAACGGCTCCATTGGCCTTTCCATCGGGCAGCGTGTTGATTTCAATTCCGTTCACTGTTTTGTACTTATCTTGAGTATTCAAAGCTACCTTGGCAGTATGGAGAAACCGATTAGCCTCACTCACTGCCTGCTTTATCGATTCAACCGTCATGCTGCCTCCTTTACGCGCCCCAACCGGCGCAGTGTTGCTAGCGCTGTCATGTGATCCTCCTGATAGCCCATGTCGATCTTTCGCCACAGAGCCGTCTGCTGCGACCTAGACAGGCGGCTGTAGCAGCATCGGCAGAAGCTATACAGAAGCGCCTTGCCGTTACCGCAGGCGCATGTCTCCGACTTGAAGTTGGCTAACGCCTCGGCTTTCGTCATCGGTTCCTCCAGTGTTTATCGCAGGCCCGGTATCCGAATAGCCAGCCGGTGATAAAGATGAACGGCGTCCAGAACAACAGGCACCACATTATCATGAATGGGCTCACTTGGTCGCCTCGAAATGAAATCCAAGGCTATCGGAAACCACAATGATAAAAGATACACCG
>CAILAZ010000216.1 GCA_903832295.1 uncultured Acidobacteriota bacterium | reverse complement strand
CAACAAAACAACTCCCGAAATGGAGCAGGCGAATTTTGAGTTCTTCGGCACGGCACTGCAGGGGACTCCGAAGATGTTGCCACAGTGGCGGCGTTGCGTGGCTTCGGCGGACGCGAGATTGGGCGAAGCCCTGGGACAGGAGTATGTGAAGATTGCATTTCCGCCCGAAAGCAAAGCCAAGGCAGTCGAGTTGATGACTGGCATTCGCACGGCGCTCAAGCAGGACATCGGCGAGGTGGACTGGATGGCTGATGTCACCAAGAAGCAGGCCGTTGAGAAGCTGGATGCCATGATTCAGAAGATTGGCTATCCCGATACATGGCGGGATTACTCATCGGTGAAAATCGTCCCGGATAACCTGCTGGCAAACGTTGATGCGGCGAATGCGTTTGAGGTCCACCGGCAGTTGAATAAAGTGAACAAGCCTGTGGACAAGATGGAGTGGGGGATGACTCCGCCGACAATCAACGCCTATAACGACGGACAAAATAACACGATCAACTTCCCGGCAGGAATTCTGCAGTTACCGTTTTTCAACGCGAAGCAGTCAGACGCGGCGAACTACGGCTCTATCGGGATGGTGATTGGGCATGAGATCACACACGGCTTCGATGACGAAGGGCGTAAGTTTGACGCCAAGGGCAACCTCCGCGACTGGTGGACTCCGGCAGATGCGAAGGCCTATGAAGAGCGTGGAAACTGCATTGCAGCCGAATATACCCACGACGTTCCAGAACTGGGCGCCGGGGTAAAGACAAACGGGAAGCTGACGCAGGGTGAGGATACGGCCGACAATGGCGGCATCCACCTGGCGATGATGGCCCTGGAGAATCTATACAAGGCACAGGGCAAGTCGCTGGATATACCGGAAGAGGATGGCCTGACGGCGCGCCAGCGCTTCTACGCCAACTATGCGTTCAGCTGGTGCCATA
Organism: uncultured Acidobacteriota bacterium; assembly: GCA_903832295.1. Lineage (GTDB taxonomy): Bacteria > Acidobacteriota > Terriglobia > Terriglobales > Acidobacteriaceae > TOLSYN. The sequence continues at coordinate 12,012 of CAILAZ010000216.1, read as the reverse complement.
ACGCGCGTCCCGACGCGGAACGCATGCAGATCACGACTAATCCGCATTCGCTACCCCTCTACCGCGTAAACATACCACTCAGCAACCAGGGGGATTTTGCCAAGGCCTTCGGATGCAAGGCGGGACAGCCAATGGTGAAACAACCAGCTTGCAGAGTCTGGTAGAGACACTTTGGTCATGAATAGATTGGGGAGCCCTCGGGCTCCCCAATCGAATGATCGGCGAAAAGTCTTATGCGGCGGGATTGAGATAGTGCACTACAAGAAATAGTGAGGCTGCAACGGCCGCAGAAGCAGGAATGGTAAGCACCCAAGCCCAGACGATACGTGTGGCAACTCCCCAGCGGACCGCGGACAGGCGCTGTGTGGTTCCAACGCCAACGATGGCTCCGGTGATGGTATGCGTAGTGGAGACCGGAATTCCGGCCAGTGCGGTTCCGAACAGAGTGATGGCACCAGCAGTCTCAGCGCAGAATCCGCCGACAGGTTTAAGCTTGGTGATCTTGCTGCCCATTGTATGAACGATCTTCCATCCGCCGAAGTAGGTTCCGGCCGCGATGGCGGCGTGCGCGCAGAGAATGATAGGCCAGTGGTAGTGGCCCCAGTCATGCTTGATGTCATACTCAGAGATGATGTGGCCGGTGTAAAGCGCACCGGCAATAATTCCCATCGTCTTTTGAGCGTCGTTCCCTCCGTGCCCAAGCGAATAGGAGGCAGCGGATAGGAGTTGCAACTTGCGGAACCACGTATCCACCTGCCGGGGCGACTTGTTGCGGAAAAGCCAGTATGTGGCCACCATGAATGCAAAGCCGAGCACAAATCCCATTACAGGGGCGAGGAATATGAAGATGATAGTTTTGGTCCACCCACCGGGGATGATCACGCTGAGCGAAGTTCGCCATCCGTGAAGTACGGCGGCACGTGCAATAGCGGCCCCGGCATAGCCTCCGATGAGGGCATGTGAGGATGAGGTTGGCAGTCCCCACCACCAAGTGAGGAGGTCCCAGACAATTGCGCCCATCAGTCCAGCGAGGACCACGTACTGGGTAACAATGCTGAGGTCCACCATCCCCTTGCCGATGGTCTTCGCGACGGCGGTGCCGAGCAGGAAGGCGGCTACAAAGTTGAAGAATGCCGCCCAGACTACCGCAAGTTTTGGCGAAAGTACCCGGGTGGAAACGACGGTGGCGATGCTGTTGGCGGCATCGTGAAAACCATTGATGAAATCAAAAGTGAGGGCCACCACGCAAGTGACGATGACCAGAATCAATCCAGTGTTCAAGACGTTCCTCTAGCGGAGGCGCTACGCGTCCGCGATGTCGGCCGTTGCTCAGGCGCTCTTGAGTACCACGGTTTCCAGCACGTTGGCTGCATCCTCAGCCTTGTCGGTGGCCATCTCCAGAACTTCCAGCAGTTCCTTGTGCTTGATGAGCTGAATAGGGTCGGTTTCAGTCTCGAAAAGGTGACCGATGGCGGCGCGACTGATGCCGTCCGCTTCGTTCTCCAGTCGGTTGACTTCCACGCAGTATTCGATCAAGGCATCGCCTTTTTCCAGCAGGGCAACGGCCTTGGCAAGCTCCTCTGCCTGGCGAAGAATGATGGTCGCCAGTTCTACAGCGGCGGCAGGAGGCTTGGTGATCTTGTAGGTGGTCAGTCGATCAGCGGCAGCATTGATGTAGTCAAGAACATCATCCAGAGAGCTGGCCAGGGTGTGAATGTCTTCGCGGTCAAAGGGCGTGATAAACGACGAATTCAGCTTGACAAAAACGGCATGTGCTATGTCATCGCCCTTGTGCTCGGTACCCTTGATTTTCTGAACCGCTGCAGAGACGTCCTGATAATCCTGAAGGAGATCGCGCAACTGGCGCGCTCCGGTGGTCAGGTTGTTGGCCATGTCGGCAAAGAGGTCGAAGAACTTGATTTCGCGCGGGATGAAACGGACCATAGCTGGGAGGAAATCTCCTGTTGGGCTAGCAGGTCACGAATAGACTGCCCAGACTTTGTAACCTTCTATTGATCTGACTGTAACAATTGAATCTTCGCACCCAGAGTCCATGGGAGTCAATCGAGAGCGCCGTGATAAGGAGAAATGTTGTCAGCAGAGTTCGATTGAAATGCGGCAGCAAAAGTGAAGGCCGCCACAATGGCGGCCTCGACATGATGAGATTCCGGTCGGACTTACAGCGTGGACTCGATCTCGAATCCCCACGCTTCAAGAAGCGGCTCAGGGATGTACTTCGAATTCTTATTGCGGCGCGCCCATTCGCGCAGGCGGGTGGAGCGGAGGTATTGATCCGGAGTGAGTTTGAACTCACGGACGACCTGCTCAAATTCGGTAATGGTGGGGGTAACAGGACCGATCGGTTCAGGCTTTCCCCAGTTCGGATTGCCGCGTCTTTTTGCCATGAGATTTATCCTTACCTCTGCGATGAAATTGATGCATCCAGATGTGAGCCACAAAGGCTCAGAATTCAATACAACGTACCAAAAACCAGATTGCTGTCTAATTCACTCGTGGGCTTGCTTATCCCGCGCTGTCATGTGAGAGTCTGGGAAACTGCTTCTGTGCCCCGTGCACCCTACAGAGGAGCCGAACGGGACAAAATATCGATCCATCATACTACGATTTTGGGGTAAATTTCCAGTTCTCCCCAGAGCGGAGATGATTAATTCGAAGGTAAGTCGTGCACTAACAATGATTTAAATGCGATTGCTGTTCCGAATGGTAAGCAAGCTGTAATATCCAAATAACAGATTTGGAACGGACCGGAGGAGCAACCTAGGCGCTTTCACTGCTGGAGGCAGGGCTGCTCGCGGCGCGAAGACGCTTCCAGAGTTCATCCTGACCCAAGCCTGACTTTGCCGAGTAGGCGAGCACGGAATCGACGCCGTGAGCCTTTTTAAGCGCGTTCAGTGAGGCCTGAATGCGCGTCCCAACGCGGTCTGCCTTGGTGGCGACCACGATCAGGGGCCGCTTGGTCTGGCGGAGGTATTCGATCATGTGTGTGTCCGAGGCCTGCGGCGGAATGTTTGCGTCCACCAGGCAGAGGCACAAGGCGAGGGTCGCACGCTCGGCGAGGTAAGGCTCGATGAATTCTGGCCAGGTGCGGGAGATTTCGCGCGGTACGCGGGCATAGCCGTAGCCGGGCAGGTCGGCAAACACCAGTTCCGGACGGGGACGACCGGGCCAGCGAATTTCGAAGAAATTAATGGCCTGGGTGCGCCCAGGAGTATTGCTGGTCTTCGCGACCTTGGCGCTGACAAGCGAATTAATGAGGCTCGACTTGCCGACATTGGAGCGGCCAAGAAATGCGACCTCCGGCAGGTCAGGGGGAGGGAAATGACCGGGTGCCACTGCCGAAAGCAGGAACTTGGTAAGAACCTTCATCTTTGTATCTTAGCCTGAAAGCCGCCTTGGGGCGGTGGTCATCCAACCGTTTCTAAGAACGAGGCCTGCTTCCCGCACCAGGAAGCTAGACGGCCGAGCTTTGATTCTGCTCCTGCGGAAGTGGCTGGACCGCTGATTTTTCCTCGTGGTAATCCATCTCGGTGTTCACTGCCCAAATATTGGACTGATCGAGCCGTCCGCTGAGGATATTGTCCACGGCGGTCATGGCGGTCAGCATGGAGTGATCCTGGTTGTTGTATTTATGCATGCCGTTCCTACCCACCAGAAAAAGATTCTGATAACGCAGCAGGTGGTCTCGCAGCTCGTCAAAGCGGTCGTAGGTGCCGAAGTACGCAGGATATGTCTTTGGCATGCGAAGTACAGTGGAGTCCAGAACGTCGGCGGCATCAATAATTCCAATGGTGGCGAGCTCGCGAGCGGCGAGAGATGCCATCTCGTTCTCAGGCATGGTCCAGAGGTCGTCGGTCTGATAGCAGAAATACTCCACTCCGATCCAAACGGTATTGGGGTTCGCCACCAGGTAAGGGCTCCAGTTATTGAATATTTGGAGCCGTCCGGCGCGCACCTCTGGCTCTTGGATGTATATCCAATTGTCTTTAATCAATGTGTTTGGTTGATCGGGATCTTTAACCGCGAGTTTGTTAACCAGCAGGCCGACTGTGACGAAGTCTCGGTACTGGAGACCGTCACTGATTTCGCGGATTTCCTCGGGAACAGGCGTACTCAGCGATTCGACGAGTTCCTTGATAGGCATGGTGGAGAAGAAATAGTCCCCATTGAAGACGTGGGATCTGGTGTCTCCGGCGGTCCCCGAGACGCGGACCACCTGGTCGCCTTCCACCTGGATGTTTTCCACATTGAAGCCAGTGTGGATGGTACCTCCCATGGCCAGCACTTTGCCGGCAACAACCTCCCAGAGTTGGCCGGGACCAAGCCGCGGGTACATAAATTGTTCGATGAGCGAGGTCTCAATTTCTTTCTGCCGAATATCGCTGCTGCGCTGAAACAGGCGGCGGAAATAATGCGCTATGGTGCGGGTGATGGACAGGCCCTTCACGCGCTGAGCTCCCCATTCGGCACTGATCTGGTCGCATGGAACGCCCCAGACTTTTTCGGTGTAGGAGCGAAAGAAAGTCCGATAGAGCTCCCCTCCAAAGCGGCTGATGAAAAACTGCTCCAGGTTCTCAATACGGCGTGGCGGAAACAGCGCATTCCAAACGTAGCTGATGCCGATGCGAATGACTCGAAGCAGGCCGAGATTGCCCAGCGTGCCGGCGCTGAGAGTGATTGGATAGTCAAAGAACTTGCGAAGGAAGTAGATCCGTGAGCGGCGTTCGCGGAGAAGCATCGTCGCTTCGCCGCTTGCGCGCGGGGCATCCGTGGGCAGCTGGCGCTGCTGATTGTGATAGTGAATGGAGTGGTTGACAGGACCGGAGCTGGAATCCTCAAGAGGCATGTGCTGGAGCCACCAGTTCATAACGCGGTCACTCTTTGAGAAGAAGCGGTGGCCGCCGATGTCGATGCGGTTCCCTTTGTATTCCACGGTGCGGGAGATTCCGCCCATGTATTCGCTCTTCTCGAGCACGATCGGCACGATATCGCTGCGGGTCAGAAACTCATATGCGGCAGTGAGACCTGCCGGTCCAGCGCCAATGATAATTGCAGTCTTCTTCATGGTGTGAGAATCAAGTTCATATCCCGGGACTGAAATTGTCAACCCGGAAGAGCGAAACATCGTGATGGGAGAGAGGCGTGAAGCCGCCAAGGTCATGCGAGCGGAAATCGAGAGAAAGTCGTCTTGCTGGAACCTGATCGTCGTGGAGTTTTTGCAGCAGCCAGTTGTCGCCGGGTGCCAGCACGTAATAAGTGGAATGCTGGGCATTGAGGCGGCTCAGCGGCATGATCGGCACGGGATAGATTTCCGGGGCAGCAGCCAGGTTCTGTTCTGGCGAGTCCTCGCGCTTGTACTTGCGGATTGCGGCAAAGTCCAAGGGAAAGACCAAGCGGTCTGCAACCGATGGCGGTGCGTAAAACTGTAAGGGTGTGGCCAGCAGGGAGTCAGGGACTGCAATCAATCCCTGCTTTGGGAGCATTGCGATGATACGTTCCAGTGCCTGACGCTGGTTGCTGTAGTCTCCAGCAACGTCTCCAGCGCGATAGGCAAACCAGCAGAAACTGGTCAAGAGCAGAAGCAGGGAGGCGCCCTGGTTCTTGCCGAGAAGCCTGAACCCAGCTATCGCGACTGTGACGGAAACGCCGAAACAAAAGGGAAGTACGAAGCGCGGGCTGATCATGCCTCCGCGTACCGCCGAGAGTACGTATCCGAGCACCGGGTAGGCAGTCAACAGGCTGATCGCGACGAATTCCGGGAGACGAAGCATGTGGGTACGCCGAACCCCCGACTGCGGGCGTTCATAAACCACAATCACCACCACCGCATACGTAACGGCCAAGGCCAGCCAGACGCTTGCATCCAGCATTTGGAAGTAGGCGTCGATCATGAAGTTGGGGTAGGGCTTGTTCCACGCATAGGGCGAGAAGCGAGTGGTAGCGGCATGCACCAGGGGCAGATAGGCCAACAGCGGCAAGGCACCCGCAGCCAGGGCAGCCCACACCCGCCAAGCAATGCGCTGACGCTGCCAGGTAGAGACAAGTTCTCCGCCAGCAACTGCAAAGAAAGCGAGCACACCAAAGTAGTTGGAAGAGAGTCCGAGCGCCAGCGAAACGGCCAGTAGTGCTGCCGCAAGGGACTGATGCCGCGACTCATGCGTCCAGCGCCAAGCCAGGAGCGCCGCAGAAGCAAAACAAATCAGGAAAGAGTAGGAGCGGGCTTCGTAGGAGTAATCGAAGGCATGAGTCATCATGAAAAAGAAGACTCCTACGGAGGCAAAGAGAGGCGGAATGCGACGAACCAGGAATTCGTAGATGCAGAGCAGAGTGACCGCCCCGGCGCACATTGCCGGGAGGCGGACAGCGATCTCTCCGTGCCCAAAGAGATGCATGGACCATGAGGTGAGCAGGTGCGAGAGCGGTGGATTGGGATCAGCTCCACGCAGGAGAAGCTGCCACATGACCCGGGCGCTTTGCTGACGAGCTATGTTCAAGGTGATGAGCTCGTCAAACCAAAATGGCTTGATTACCGCCAGTGCCAATGCCGCGGCGAAATACATTCCAATCTGCAACGCCAGCAAACGACCGCCATGTGAATGAATGCCAAGGTAGATGCGCTCGATCCAATGCTGTGCAAAGCCAACGCGGGGGGAGGAAGGAAGGGGGCGTTGCTCGACGGTCGCCATTTTCAGAGCACATCCTCCAGATGTGAGTCAAACAAAATCATTATCGATTTTCTTGGGATGAACTGGGCAGAGTCCGTGTTGTATGAAGCACAAGCGGGTTGCGGTGCCGGAAACAGAGTGAGTGACCGACGGGCGAATTCTAATGCGTGCCTATCCGGGCGTGGTCGTGTAAATTGGACTCGGTGGTGTATTTGTTTGCTGCCCGGGTGATGCAGGTTAATGGGAAAGATGAGCCACAAATACGGGTTGCGGACGGTGGCGGTTGTTGAAGCGCTCAAAGGCGCCGCCGTGCTTGCGTTGTGCGTTGTGCTGCTCTCATTGCTGCACAAGGACCTGGATTCGGTAGTGGACCAGTTAATCGACTGGTTGCGATTGAATCCTGATTCGCGCGTTGCAGACTGGTTTTACGAACTTGCCGACCGAACCACCGGGCGCGGAATCTGGACTGCCGTGACGGTTGGACTGGCGTACTCAACCTGCCGTTTTGTGGAAGCTTTTGGTTTATGGAATGAACGGCACTGGGCCGAGTGGTTCGCCGTAATTTCGGGTGCAATCTATGTACCGTTTGAGCTGTTTGCCCTGATCTCACACCCGCATTGGACAAAGCTCGTCGTTCTACTCGGCAATATTCTGGTGGTGCTCTACATTCTCCGCATATTGGTAGAGAATCGGCGTGAACGCTGCTGCGATCATTCCACAGTCGAGCCGGAGCAACGCGCAGTGGACTAAAACACGCGGGCCGGAGCCCGCGTGAGCAGAGCACAGTTCGTTGCTTTAAGGGATGCGAACCCAGGACTGCGTTCTTCCCAGCAGCGAGATTCCAATGAACCCGCGCATGTAGAGTTTATCTTTGCCCACGGACCAGATCTTCCCTTTGTATTCCTTTCCGTTGTCGGGGTCCACCACGGTTCCGCCCGTCCAATCGTCGCCGTCAGGCTTGAAGTTGCGAAGAATTACCATCCCGAGAATGAGCTGGTTCTTAAGTTCGCCGGAGCACTTGTCGCAGACGGCACCGGGTTGGCGACCAGGGCGGAGCTGAGTGACTTTTCCAAATAGCTTGCCATCCACAACGTAGGTTTCCACCTGTCCACCGGGCTTGCCCTCGTCATTGATCACCTGCCAGTGGCCGACGGCCGCCTGGAGCGAGGGCGAAAGTTGCTGGGCTTGCGACTCAGCGGTGAAACCCATGGTGAAGAAGGCAATGGCTGCGGCGCAGAGGCCGAGGAAGCATTTTGTTCTCAAGGTTTGTCCCCTTCGATCAGCGAAATCTTAGGACTTCACGGTGCAGCTATTTTAGCCGCAATCCGTCAATTCGTGAGAGCTAGTGCGAAAAACTTAGTCTGCCCGCGAATTGTACCGGTCCGGGGGCAACTTTCCAAAAATTGCAATGAGTTGCTGCGACTGGAATGCATGCCGAAACAAGGTTTCCAGGCGGTAGTACGGCGCCAACAAGGACTGTTGACGCCGTATTCAAAAAGGTTACGCTTCGCTGGCGACCGGTTCCGTTCCCTTGCGTGGCCGACGTCCAGCTTGAAGGATCTTCTTACGCAAACGGAGCGACTTGGGGGTAACTTCAACCAGTTCGTCGTCCGCGATGAATTCCAAGCTCTGCTCCAGATTTAGAGTACGGAAGGGGATCAGGCGTATGCCCTCATCGGAGGTGGAGGCTCGCATGTTGGTGAGCTTCTTTTCGCGCACTGCATTGACGTCGAGATCGTTGTCACGCGAGTGCTGGCCGATGATCATCCCCTCATAGACTTCAACGCCGGGTCCGACGAACAACTCGCCGCGTTCCTGCAGTCCATTGAGCGCATACGTGGTGGTGGCGCCATTGCGGTCCGATGTAAGTACTCCGGCGGCGCGGTGGGGAATGGTTCCGAGCCACTCAGTGTAGCCATCAAAGAGCGAGTTCATGACGATGGTGCCGCGAGTCTCGGTCAGCATTTCGCTGCGCAATCCAATCAGTCCGCGGCTGGGAACCCTGAATTCGATACGGACGCGGCCATAGCCGTGATTGTGCATCTTGCGCATCTCTGCTTTGCGTGCGCCAAGTTTCTCAATGACAACGCCGATGTACTCCTCGGGAATATCCACCGTGAGCATCTCGACGGGCTCCATGAGCTTGCCATCAATGGTGCGGGTGACGATCTCCGGCTTACCGACCGCAAGCTCAAAGCCCTCGCGCCGCATCATTTCGATGAGGATGGCGAGCTGCAATTCACCACGGCCCATCACGGTAAAGGTATCCGGCGCATTCTGATCAACGCGGATCGAGACGTTGGTGAGCAGTTCTTTGTCGAGGCGTTCCGAGAGGTTGCGCGAGGTCACGTACTGGCCCTCGCGTCCGCAAAAGGGCGAAGTGTTCACCACAAACTGCATGGCAATCGTAGGCTCGTCGATGAGGATGTGAGGAAGGGGATCAGGCGTCTCGAAGCTGGTGATGGTCTCCCCGATGGTGATTCCGGTTACTCCCGCGACGGCGACAATGTCGCCTAACTCAGTTTCCGTGATATCAGTCCGCTTCAGGCCATTGAAGCTGAAGAGCTTGGTAATCTTGACCTTTTCGATTTCTCCGCTGAGCTTTGCGATGCCAACTTCTTCTCCCGTGCGCAAGGTGCCGTTGAATACACGCGCAATCGCGAGACGTCCGAGGTAGTCGCTGTAGTCAAGGTTGGCTACCAGAATCTGCAGCGGCGCGGCAGCATCACCGGCAGGAGGAGGAATGGTCTTGACGATCGCCTCAAAAAGCGGCTGCAGGTCGGTTCCCGGGACATCGAGATTGGTCGTTGCGGTGCCGAGTTTTCCGTTGGTGTAGAGAACGGGGAACTCAAGCTGAGACTCTTCCGCATCGAGATCGATAAACAGGTCGTACACCTCGTTGAGCACTTCCTGGGAGCGGGCATCGGGACGGTCGATCTTATTGATGACCACGATGGGCTGCAGGTGCGCTTCCAGGGCTTTGGAGAGCACGTAGCGGGTCTGCGGAAGCGGACCTTCGCTGGCATCCACCAGCAGCATGACGCCATCCACCATCTTCAACGCGCGTTCTACTTCTCCGCCGAAGTCGCTGTGGCCGGGCGTGTCCACGATGTTGATCTTGAGGTCGTGGTAAAACACGGCAGTGTTTTTGGCGAGAATAGTAATGCCTCGCTCGCGTTCGAGATCGTTGGAATCCATGACGCGGTCCACGAGCTCCTGGTTGGCGCGAAATACGCCGCTCTGGCGCAGCATGGAGTCAACAAGCGTGGTCTTTCCGTGATCGACGTGGGCGATGATGGCGATGTTGCGAATCTGCGTGGTCAAACCGTTAGTCCTTATTTGAGCGTACTGGTTGCTGGAGGCGCCAGGCGTGCGGCGCGCGAGTTGAGACAGAGAACTCTGCCACGAGTCCGTTGCACGATTCAGTTACGAAGCGAGGGAACGAATACTCAGGAATACTGTCCTGATTATATCCTGAGCATACCGATCACCGCAGCTTTGGTAACGATTTGGAGCGCCAGTGGGCGCAAATCTACTTCGGAACGGGGCAGGCGTGCGATAAACTTCACAGGAAAAATTATGACGGTCATGCACGAACCCCACCCTAAAGCAGCGGAGAGCACGCCTGTTTCTCGTCGGATACTTGCAGGACTGGCACGCGAGCCGTGGCTGATTCGGCTGGGTGCGCTGCTGCTACTGGCGCTCTACGCACGCTCCATCGGCTTTCTGCCGGTCTATGACGACAATGCGATAAACCCATGGACTTCCTTGACCGACATTCCGAAGTTCTTTACTCACGATATCTTTGGGTTCGATGGTAACGCGCACTCTGTTTATTACCGCCCGATGACAATGGTGTGGTCTCTGCTGATCAGAGTGTGTACCTCGGGCGTTCCAGCCTGGTTTCACTTGCAAGCAGTATTGCTGCATATTTCTGTGGTGATGTTGGCATACACTTTCGGCCGCCGCCTTTTTGGTGATCTGCGCCTGGGTATGCTGACTGCAATTCTTTTCGGCCTGCATCCTTCCAAGGTGGAGAGCGTTGCCTGGGTCGGCAGCAGTTGCGTGGAGGGCCTTGGCGGAGTCTTCTTTTTTGCTTCTTTGATTCTGTACTTGAAGTGGCGCGAGAGCCGGGCAGCGGTGTGGCTCGGTGGATCGGTGGCGCTCTATGCGGCAGCGGTCTTTACCAAGGAGACGATGCTGATTGTCCCCATGCTGATAGGTGCCCACCTGTGGCTCTTCAGTGTTCGGAAGGGGCGGGTATGGCTGATTGTGCGAGCCCTGGCGCCGTACGGAGCAGTCTCGGCCCTGTACCTTGTCGTCCGGCACCGGGTAATTCTCCCCGCGACTGGAAGCGTTGAATATGTTCATCCAACATTCTCTCTTGCCAATTTGTGGACAGCGCCGTACGCGATCTTATGGTATCTATCCCATCTGATGATGCCGTGGGGTTTGAGTGTGGAGTATGCAGCGAACGTAGTGGAGGTGCCAACGCTGCGCAGCTTTGTGCTGCCCGGAATTGTGATACTTGCGCTAGCCGCGGCGGCGGCGTGGGCCTGGAGCCGCAGACGGTCGAAGACCGCCCTCTTTCTATTTTGCTGGTTTGCGCTTGCAATAGCGCCGCCAGTGATCCTCGCGCCCATGGTCTCCGAACATGATCGCTACCTGTATATCCCGGGCTATGCATTTTGCGCGCTGGTGGCTTGGGGTATTTTGTACGCCGGGAAACTCGGAACACGCGCGCGCTTTGCAGTTGGCCTCGCGGTTGTCGCTCTATGGTCCGCTTTAACCTGGCATGAGATGGGCTATTGGTCGTGCGAGAAGGCGCTGTGGAGCCGCTCTCTTGAAGTTTCTCCATCGCAGCCGAAGGCGCAATTGCAACTTGCATTTGTTTACAGCGAGTCCGGTGATTCCGCGAAGGCACTCAGCATTCTGGAGGAAGGCTTGCGCTATCGGCCGAACGCTCCGAAGATCTGGCTGGCACGCGCCGGAATCTTGGAGGGCAATCAACGTTTGCAGGAGGCGAGGGCAGAATATCTCAAGGTTCTGCAACTGACGGAGCCTGCTGCGCTGAAGCCAGGTGAGCCTCTTCCGCCTCCGTATATCCGTGCCCACGCTGCTTACCGGCTGGGACTGATGGAGCTTTCCGCCGGCAAGCTTCTGGATGCGGAGGGACATTTGAGAATGGCGATCAGTGCGGAATACAAGGGTGTGGGCTACCATGCATCTCTCTCGCGTTGCCTGGCCGCGGAGGGGCGCGCCGGGGAGGCCATGGCCGAGAATGCAACCGAACTGCGCCTGCGACTGGAGCAGCGGCCGCGCTCGTGAT
>CAILAZ010000215.1 GCA_903832295.1 uncultured Acidobacteriota bacterium | reverse complement strand
CTCTGCAGATGATGCCAGCGCAGCAGGCTGAACAGATCATCCAGAAACCTGAGCGACCCCACGTGCCGCGGCGCGCGAACGGTGAACACCGAAATGTTTCGCTTCACCGCAATCGCCCGGAACGCCGAGCGTCCATGCCCGGCCACTGCGCGGATGATCGTCCCTGCCTCTTCTGGCTTGTGCGAGTTCAGTACCGCCACCGGAATGTCATGCTCCACCGCCGGCAGCAGCGTCGCCGGATGCAGCACCTTCGCCCCAAAGCACGCCAGTTCCGTTGCCTCGTGGAAGCTGATCTCTGCAATCCGCTCCGCCTTCGGACAGATCCTCGGGTCCGTCGTCAGAATCCCGCTTACGTCCGTCCATATCTCGATCCGCGCCGCCGACAGCGCCGCGCCGATGATCGCCGCCGAATAGTCCGAGCCCCCGCGCCCCAGCGTCGTAATCTCGCCGGACTCGCTCGAAGCGATAAAACCACCCAGCACCGGAACCAGCTTCTGCTCCAGCAATGGCACAATCGCCTCGGTCAGCTTCGTTCGCGTCTGCGTTGCCAGCAGGTTCGCCGCCGGATGCCGCGCATCCGTCACAATCAACTTGCGCGCATCGGCGTGCGCCGAGCGAATACCCATCGCTCCAAAGGCAGACGTCACCAGCACGCTTGACAGCAGCTCTCCGAAGGTCAGCATATGCGAGTGTTGCGCGGGAGTCGCCGAACCCTGCTTCGCAATCTGTTCCGTCAGCGCCGTCGCCTCGGCCAGCCGCGTATCCAGCTCTTCCAAAAACGCCGCTGCCTTCTGCGCGTCCAGCATCTCGCTGGCTGCAGCCACATGACGGGCGCGAATGCCATCCAGCAACCCTAGGGCCGCGCTCAACTCGCCTCGCGAGGCCGACTCGGCCACCTGCACCAGCTTGTCCGTCACGCCGCCCATCGCGCTCACCACCACCAGCGGCCTCTCGGCCACCCGCGATTGCACAATCGAGGCGACGCGCCGGATCGCCGTAGCGTCCTGTACCGACGTGCCGCCAAATTTCATTACGATCATTCCCGGCTCCTTGAACAATTTCGCGCAAAACAAAGAACCCATCGTCTGCCGGACGATGGGTTCTCGAAGGGTGCGAATCAGTTTTGTTTATCTGATCTCTTCGCGGAACTCACATGCGCCCGGCACCAGGCCTGTTGTGCCTGTTGTTGTCCGGAATGTGTTGGTAATTCGCATGTAAGTGTCTTTGACGATAAAGCAACCCCGCTGGTGTGTCAAGCGGGAGCGCCTATCTGTGCCTGAAGCGCGGCTGCCATGCACCCATGCTCCAACCGTTCTATCGGCACTCCCGCCCCGCTGCTTTAATCTACTTCGCCGCTTTCACTGAACTCACCGTCAGGGTCTTGTTGTTCAGCTCGCCCGTCACCGTAACTTTCTTTCCCGCCAGCGCATCGACCTCTGAGGTCTTTCCCGCCAGCACATAGACCTTGTCGCCCACCAGCAACGCATACTTCGCGCCGCTCTTCACGCACTCGCGGATGCACTCCGCATCCGACTTGCCTTCGATCATGTGCTTCTTGCCGCACATGTCATCGGTAATTACGCCCGCCAAGGTTGTGCTCGCAGCCATCGCGGGGATGGTACAAAGGGCTGTCAGGATCATCAGGCACGCCAACATTCTCTTCATTACGCTTCTCCTTATGGTTATGTTTCGATTGGATTCAATTCTGCTTCAGACAATTCAGAAAGTTCCGCGCGCCGGATTGCGAGCTTCACTTCCCAGTTCCACTTCCAGATGGCGAACAGCGGAGGATACACCACCAGTTCCATCAGAAAAGACGTGACAATTCCACCTACCAGCGGCACCGCGATGCGCTTCATCACATCCGCTCCCGCACCGTTCGACCACAGAATCGGCAGCAGTCCAAAGATCATGCATGCCACCGTCATCACCTTCGGACGCAGCCTCTTCACCGCGCCATGCTCAATCGCATCGCGCAACTGCCTCCAGCTCGCAAGCTGTCCTCGCGCCGCCGCCTCCGCGCAGGAAAGGTCCAGGTACAGCAGCATGAACACCGCCGTCTCCGCGTCCACCCCCAGCAGCGCGATCAACCCCACCCACACCGCCACGCTCATGTTGTAGCCCATCCAGTACAGCAGCCAGATCGCGCCAATGCCGGAGAAGGGAACTGCCAGCAGGATGATCGACGTCTTCGCCACCGACCCGGTATTCGCATACAGCAGCAGGAACACCGCGAACAGTGTGATCGGCAGCACCATCTTCATCCGCTCCCGCACCCGCTGGATCGACTCATACTGTCCGCTCCACACCAGCTGGTATCCCGATGGCACGCTGACCTTGGCCTGCACCGCGCGCTGTGCCTCCGCCACGTAGCTGCCAAGGTCGCGGCCCGCCACGTCCACAAACACGTATCCGCTCAGCCGTCCGTTCTCATCGCGAATCATCCCCGGCCCTGAGCGCATGGACAGCGTCGCAATCTCTCCCAGCGGAACCTGCGCCCCGCCCGGAATCTGCACCAGCACCCGCTCCAGCGATTGCAGATCGCTGCGGTATCCGCGCAAGTAGCGCACGCTCACCGCATAGCGTTCGCGGCCCTCCACCGTGGTCGTCGCCGTCTGTCCGCCCACTGCCGTCATCAGTACGGACTGCGCATCGTCCACCGTCAGTCCGTATCGTGCCAGTGCGTCGCGCTTCAGGTCGAAGTCCAGAAAGTACCCGCCGGTTGTGCGCTCCGCATAAACGCTGGCCGTGCCTCCAATGCCGTGCAGCGTCTGCTCCACGTCGTGTCCAATGCGCTCAATCTCCTCCAGGTTGGAGCCCAGTACCTTCACTCCCAGCGGCGTCCGCACTCCCGTCGTCAGCATGTCGATGCGCCCCTTGATCGGCATCGTCCACGCATTCGTCACTCCCGGCATGGTGAGCGCCTCGTTCATCCCGCCCATGCCATACACCAGTTCCGCGCTCGTCTGCCGGTCCGGCCAGATGTGCCGCAGCGCGCCGTGTGTCCACCCCGGCAGCCGGTGCGTGTACCAGCGCTCGCGCTCCGGCCACTGCTCCCTGGGCTTCAGCACCACCACCGTCTCCATCATTGAGAACGGCGCCGGATCCGTCGCGCTCTCCACCCGTCCCGCCTTGCCAAACACCGACTCCACCTGAGGAAAGCCTTGCAGAATGCGGTCCTGCTCGCGCAGCAGCCTGGCTGCTTCGCCCACGGAAATCCCCGGCGTTGTCGTCGGCATATACAGCAGCGTTCCCTCATCCAGCGGCGGCATGAACTCCGAACCCAGCTTGTTGTACACCGGAATCGTCACCGCCATCAGCAGCACCGCCACCGTCAGCGGAACCCACTTGTGCTCCAGTGAGAACTCCACTACCGGCTGGTACACCTTCATCAGCGGCTTGCTGATGGGATGCTCCTCCTCGCTGCGAATCTTTCCCACCAGCAGCGCGCTTGCCGCCCCGGCCAGCCAACGCGGCCTGAACTGGAAGGCCGTCACCCGTGTCATCATCAGCCGCATTGCCGGGTCCAGCGTGATCGCCAGCAACGCTGCAATTACCATTGCCAGGGTCTTGGTCAGCGCCAGCGGTTTGAACAGCCTGCCCTCCTGCGCCTCCAGGGCAAACACCGGCATAAAGGACACGGCGATCACCAGCAGTGCGAAGAAGCTCGGCCCGCCCACCTCCTTCACCGCGTCAATCACCACCCGCCGGAAATCTTCTTTCCTGCCTCCGGCCTCCCAGTGCTCCAGCTTTTTATGCGTCTGCTCCACCACCACAATCGCCGCGTCCACCATCGCGCCAATCGCCACCGCAATTCCTCCCAGGGACATGATGTTCGCCGTCATTCCTGAAAGCTGCAGCGGGATAAACGCAATCAGCACCGTGATCGGAATCGTGATAATCGGAATTGCCGCGCTCGGAAAATGCCACAGGAAAATCAGAATCACCACGCTGACGATGATCAGTTCCTCGATCAGCGTGTGCCGCAAATTCTCCACCGCCCGGTCGATCAGCTCCGAGCGATCGTACACCGGAACCACCTTCAGCCCCTTTGGCAGCGAAGGCCCAATCAGAGCCAACTGCGCCTTCACCCGCTCAATCACCTTCTCTGCGTTCTCACCCACCCGCATGATGACCACGCCGCCCACTGCTTCGCCGCGCCCATTCAGGTCCGTCACTCCGCGTCGCAGCGCGGGCCCATACGCCAGCGTTGCCACGTCGCGCACCCGCACCGGAGTCCCGCTCTGCGCGTTGCTCAGCAGCACGATCTTTCCAATGTCGTCCAGCGAGCGCAGGTACCCCCGCCCCCGCACCATGTACTCGCGTCCGCTGAACTCCACCAGCCGTCCGCCCACATCGTTATTCGATTTGCTGATCGCGTCTGCCACTGCGTTCACCGGAAGCTTGTACGCCTGCAGCTTTATCGGGTCCAGGTTCACCTGGTACTCGCGCACAAACCCGCCCACCGGCGCCACCTCCGCCACTCCCGGCAGCGACTGCAGCGCGTACCGCAGATACCAGTCCTGGTATCCTCTCATCTGCTCCAGGCTGTACTGTCCGCTCTCATCCACCAGCGCGTACTGGTACACCCACCCCACCGCCGTCGCGTCCTTAGCCAACTCCACGCTCGCCTCTTTCGGCAGCCGCGCGGTAATCGCATTCAGATACTCCAGCGTGCGCGAGCGCGCCCAGTAAATATCCGTCCCCTCTTCAAACACAATGTAGATGTACGAGTATCCAAAATCTGAAAATCCCCGGATGTCCTTCACCTTCGGCATTCCCAGCAGCGCCGAAGTAATCGGGTACGTAAGCTGATCCTCGATGATGTCCGGGCTGCGGTCCCACTTCGCATAGACAATCACCTGCGTATCGCTCAGGTCCGGAATCGCGTCCAGCTTCGTGCTCCGCATCGCGCGATACCCAAACACCGCCGCCACCGCCACCAGCATCAGCACCAGCACTCGGTGACGTGCGCTGAATTCGATAATCGCGCCGATCACTTCGTGCCCCCCATCTGCACCGGAGCGTTCAGCCGCGTGTCGGAATCCAGCAGAAAGTTTCCGCTCTCCACAATCGACTCGCCCTTCTTCACCCCGGCAGTCAGAATCGTCATCCCGTCCACGGTTGCGCCCATCGTCACCTGCCGCGGCTCAAACGTCGCATCGTCGCGCGCCAGGAACACCGTCTGCATCGTGCCGCTGTTCAGCACCGCCTCTGCCGGAACCACCACGTGGCGTCCGTAGTTGATCGTCAGCTCCACATCCGCCAGCATGTTCGGCTTCAGCACCATCCCCGGATTCCCCACATCAATCCGTATCTTCGCCGTGTGCGTCTGCGGATCAAGCACCGGGTAGCTGTATCCCACCCGCCCCGTAATCGCCTTTCCCGGAGCATACGGAAAGCGAATCACCGCCTGCTGTCCCACCTTCACATACGGCAGGTCCGCCTCGAACACATCTGCCGTCACCCACACCCGAGACAGATCCGCAATCGTGTACAGGTCCATGTCTCCCGTAGTCGAGGTGTGCGGAAAAGCCTTCCTGTCCGTGATGAATCCGCTCACCGGGGAATACACCGTGATCGTCTTGCTCACCTCGCCCGTCCGGTCCAGCTCCGCAATCTGCCTGTCCGTCAGGTCCCACAGCTTCATGCGCTCGCGTGCCGAATCCATAAGCGACTGCGAGCTCTTCGCCACATCCTCATACTGGGACTTCCCCAACTGCTGCATTCCCCGCCGCGCAATCAAATACTCCTGCTGCGTTGCCACCAGTTCCGGGCTGTACACCGTGAATAGTGGCTCTCCCTTCTGCACCAGCTGTCCCACAAAATTCGCATACACTTCTTCCACCCAGCCCGCGGTCTTCAAATGGACATGTGCAATCCGCGTCTCGTCGGCCGTCACCACGCCAGAGGTTCGCAGCGTGCGGCTCACCTCGCGCTCCTCCACCGTCGTCAGCCGCACTCCCAGCGCGTGCTGCTGGCTCTTTGGCATGTGAATCAGCCCCGCGTCCGCGCTCGCCTGCTCTGCCGGAGTCTTCGACTCATACATCGGAACCAGCGCCATCCCGCAATCCGGAGCGATCCCCGCCTTCTCCGAGTGGTACGCCGGATGCATCGGGTCGTACCAGTACAGAATCTTCTTCTGCGCCACCGTTTGCTCCGCCGCCTTCGCCTGCACCGCCCTGTGCGAACCCACGCGCCTGCCCATCACCAGGTAAGCAATCAGCGCCACGGCGGCCACCAGTGCAACTATGCGAACGATCGTCTTCATCAGTGAGCCTCCATGTTGCCGGTCAATCCGTGTATGCGCGCCACCGCCATCTCGTAGTCCGCGCGCTGTCGGTGGTAATCAAGCTGGTAGGAGTAAATCGCGGTGTAGCTGGTCAGCACCGTAAGAAAGTCCACACTGCCCACCGTGTAGGAAGCCATCGCCGAATCCCGCGCCAACTCCGCCTGCGGCAGAATCGCCTGGTCGTACAGTTCCACCATCTGCCTTGCCGTCTGCGCCGCCGCGTACGCCTGCTGCAACTCGTAGCTCAGTTCCAGCCGCCGTGCCTGCGCTCCCTCGTTCGCCGCCTTCACCCGCAACTCGCCCTCTGCAATTTCCTGCCGCACGCGCTCGCGGTGAAACCTCGGCAGGTTCACCGTGAACTGCATTCCGTGCATGTCCGGCATTCCCGTGCGTTGCTGGTACATGTATCCCACGTTCAAGTCCGGCACGCTGTCCTTGCGGCTCAGCGCCAGCGCCGCGCTCTCGCGCTCGCCCATCCTTGTCTCGCGCGCCAGCATAAGGTCATTTGACTCGGCCACAGCCGCCAGTTTCTCCATCGCCGGAAGCACGCTCGGCATCTCGGCCGCCGCCGCGCCCAGCGGAGCCCAAGCCCCGCGTCCCATCAGCGTGTTCAGCCGTGCCGCCGCCGTCAGCCGCTGTTGCCTCAATGCCGCCGTGCGTTGCAGCAGCATGGAAATTTCCAGCCGCGCCCGCAGCACATCCTGCTGCATCGCCTTGCCCACCCGGTACCGCGCCTCGGTGATCTCCGCCAGTTGCTCCAGCCTCAGGTGGTTCCGCTCCGTAATATCCAGTGCCGCCCCGTAGTACGCATAGTCGAAGAACGCCATCCGCGCCTCCGTCAGCAGCATCCGTTTCGCCGCATGCTCGGAAACCTCTTCCACCGCCACATCCTTGCGTGCCACATCGCGCTGCAGCGCCCGCTTGCCCCCCAGCGGAATCATCTGCATCACCGTCAATCCCCGGTAGCTCGATGGATCGCCATCCTGTACCTTGAATGGCACCGGATCGCCCATCCATGAAACTGTCACCGTCGGATCGGGCAGTAATCCCACCTGCCCCACATGCGCCCGCTGCGCCGCCACCAGCGTCGCCGCCCGCCCCAGCGCCGGATTCGTCGCCAGCACCTCGCGCTCCACATCCGCCAGCCGCAACTCAGCCGCATCAGCGCCCGGCGCCTGTCCCCAGCCCATCGCTGACAACGCCAGCAGCAAACACAATTGTCGAAACATGAATCATCTCTCTTCCGCTAGAAATGCCAAACGCACGCGCACAGGCCAGAGCCCAGGCACAAGTCAGCAGCAGGGAAGAGATGTCAGATAAGAAGGGTGCAAAGCAGGGAGAGCGGTGGAGCCAGTTGCGGCGGTGTTGCCGCAACCTCAACGCGCATCGTCGGACGCGATGGCAGTGTCGCCTTCATCGCCACCGCCGGCAGCAGCGCAATCTGCACTGGAGCTACGATCTGCGCCGAAGGCTCGTTCATCGCCGGTGCCGGAGCCTTGCGCCCGCAGCACGGAGCCACCGGAGCCGGAGCCTGCCGCCCGTGGCCTTTCATCGCGCAATGCGAGCAACCCGCCTTCGCCGGAGTGAACGCCGACGCACACGCCAGCCCCAGCACCGGTGCCAAAAGCACCGCCACCAGCAACCCTGACGAAATGAGCCTGCGCAACTGCATCCTCCTTTTATACACCAGCTGCCAAACACCCGCTCGTGATTTCGCTCACCAACGCAAAAAGCCCCGCGGTTAAGCGGGGCTCCGTCTGCAATGCAGAAGTTTAGTACATGCCGCCCATGCCGCCGCCGCCGCCGTGCTGCGGAGCTTCCTGCTTCGGTTCCGGAATCTCGGCAATCAACGCTTCGGTGGTAAGCATCAGCGCCGCGATCGAGCCTGCGTTCTGCAGGGCCGTGCGGGT
>CAILAZ010000214.1 GCA_903832295.1 uncultured Acidobacteriota bacterium | reverse complement strand
TGCTTTGTTGTCTCGATGATTCTTATCTTCGCCAACCCATTCTGGACTCACGTCATCGCTCAAGCAGCGGGGAAGAAGTGAGTCATGCTCATCGACTGGTTCACCGTCGTCGCTCAGATGCTGAACTTCCTCATTCTGGTTTGGCTCTTGAAGCATTTTCTCTACAAGCCGATCCTCAACGCCATCGACGCCCGGGAAAAGCGCATTGCTGCTGAACTTGCCGACGCCGCTGCGAAAAAGACCGATGCACAGAAGGAGCGAGACGACTTCCAGAGCAAGAACAAGGCCTTCGATGAACAGCGCAGCACTCTCCTCGCAAAGGCAACGGAAGAGGCGAAGGCCGAGCGCGAACGTCTCCTCGGAGAAGCACAGAAAGCGGCGGACAGTTTGCGCGCCGCACAAGTCACGGCTCTACGTAATGACCACGTAAAGCTGGGAAGCGAGATCACCCGCTTAGCTACGGAGCAAGTCTTCGGAATCGCACGGAAGACACTGGCTGACCTCGCCACGGTAAGTCTTGAAGAACGCATCGGTGAGGTCTTCACGCGCCGCCTGCGCGAGATGAATGGCAAGGCGAAGCAGGAACTGGGTGATGCACTCAAGGCGTCGCCCGATGCGTCGATTGTGCGGTGCGCCTTTGACTTACCTGATGAACAGAAGGCCGCGATTCAGAATGCGCTCAATGAAACTTTCGCGGCTGAAATACGCATTCGGTTTGAGACTTCGCAGGCGCAGATCTGCGGGATTGAACTGACAGCAAATGGACAGAAGATCTCTTGGAGCATCGCGGACTACCTAGAAACTCTCGACCACAAAGTCGGAGCACTCCTGGATGCTCAATCCGTGCCGGAGTCAAAACCCATGCCGAAGCCAGAGCCCGCTAGCACACCTGAGCCGAAGCCAGAGCCTGCCAGCGCATCCGCACCGAAGCCGGCTGCACCCGTCGAGGCCAAATGAACACTCCGGCCAATGTCTTGCAGGAAGCGATTGATCGCGCGTTTGCAGGCATGCGCGAGGCCCGCGAGAGCTTCGTCCCGCAACTCACGCCTCGCGAAGTGGGAATTATCACGAACATCACCACCGGCATTGCCACGGTTTCCGGAGTCCCCGGAGCGGGCTACGAAGAATTGTTGAGGTTTCCAGGCGGCCTGCTTGGCATCGCATTCAACGTAGATGAAGACGAAATCGGCGTCATCCTGCTTGGCGAATACGCGGATCTGCATGCCGGTGACGAAGTCGAACGCACGGGGCGGGTGATGGACGTTGCCGTGGGGGAAGGTCTGTTGGGACGTGTGATCGATGGGTTGGGCAAGCCGCTTGACGGCAAAGGCGCGATTGCCGCGGACCAACGTCTACCAGTGGAACGCCCGGCACCGGCGATCATGGATCGCGCGCCGGTCAGCGTGCCTTTGCAGAGCGGATTGAAAGTTGTCGATGCGCTTATTCCAATCGGACGGGGCCAGCGCGAATTGATTCTGGGTGATCGAAAGACAGGTAAGACGGCGATTGCAATTGATACCATCTTGAACCAGCGCGGGCAAAACGTGCTTTGTGTCTATTGCGCGATCGGCCAGCGTGCATCCGCCGTCGCCAAGGTCGTGGCCAACCTTCGCGAAAAAGGAGCGATGGATTACACCGTTGTGGTCGTCGCCGAAGGCAACAACGCGCCCGGCCTTGTCTACATCACGCCATACGCGGCGACGAGCATCGCCGAGTATTTCATGGAAAAAGGACGCGATGTGCTCATCGTCTACGACGATCTGACGCAACACGCACGCGCTTATCGTGAACTTTCTCTGTTGCTGCGCCGTCCTCCTGGTCGCGAGGCATTTCCCGGCGACATTTTTTATATTCACTCGCGGATGCTGGAGCGGGCGACGCATCTCAGCAAGGAAAGAGGAGGCGGTTCTCTTACCGCGCTTCCCGTGATCGAAACCGAGGCGGAAGACATCTCTGCCTACATCCCAACCAATCTCATTTCCATCACGGACGGGCAGCTATACCTGTCGCCGACGCTATTTGAATTGGGAATCCTTCCGGCAGTTGATGTGGGAAAGTCGGTTTCGAGGGTAGGTGGGGCAGCACAACGAGCCGCTTACCGCGCCGTAGCGGGCAGTCTCAAACTTGCCTATTCGCAGTTCGAGGAACTGGAAACATTTGCCAAGTTCGGCACCCGCCTCGATGAATCAACGCGCAAGATTATCGACCATGGGAAGCGCATCCGTGCCTGTTTAAAACAGTCAGAATCACAGCCGGTGCCGATGATCGAACAGATTATCGTGCTCTTGGCTTTGACGGCTGGTCTTTTTGATCCGGTGCCTCTGGAGAAGGCGAGTGACGCCGAGTTGGCGCTGCGGAAGGCGGCTGCGGAGATTCCGGCCGATGTTGGCGAGCGACTCATCTCATCCGACAAGTTAAGCGACGCGGACCGACAATCAATTCTTGACATCGCGACTAGAGCTCTTGCTTCGTTCCAGCCCAAGCCTGCGCCTAAGCCCGAAGCCAAGGGTGATGAAGCTAAGGCCGGACCCCAGGCAAAAGCCAAGAGCGAACTCGAAACCGAAGCCAAAACAGACGCCGCGACCCCTGCGAGGCCTGCATCATGAGCGGCTCCACGGATAGTTTGAGCCGCAAGATTTCCGGTGCGAAAGACCTCGAAGGCGTCGTCAGGTCCATGAAGGCGCTGGCAGCCTCCAGCATTGGACAATACGAGAAAGCGGTCCGATCGATGGATGAGTACTTAGGGACGGTAAAGCTCGGTCTGGCCGTGTGTCTCCGTCGGTCCGGTCCCGTTGCGGCTGCAGAGAGCAGGCGTGCTCAGCAGGAAAAATCAGTCGGCGCGGTGGTATTTGGTTCAGATCAGGGTCTGGTCGGAAGGTTTAACGAGGTGTTGGTGGAATTCGCTGTGGCCAAACTGAAGACATTGCCAGGCAAGCTCACGAGAATCTGGGGGGTCGGAGAGCGCGCTCAGGTTTTGATGGCTGACACAGGGCTGGGCCAGGTCAGCTCATTGTCCGTTCCGACGTCGGTAAACGCCATTACGTCTCTCACTGGACAGATTCTCGTTGAAATCGAGGCGGCTCGCGAGCAGGGAGACGTCAAGGCCGTCTATGTCTTCCACAACCAGCCCAAATCCGGAGCGACCTATGAGCCTGTCGGCAAGCGGCTGCTGCCGCTGGATCAGAGCTGGCAAGATAAACTTGCCGCGACGCCCTGGCCAACAAAGATGTTGCCGGAAGTCATCGACGGAGTTCCGAAGGCACTTCAGGCTTTCGTTCGCGAATACCTCTTTGTCCTGCTATTTCAAGCATGCTCAGAGTCACTCGCTAGCGAGAATGCCAGCAGACTGGCGGCGATGCAGCGCGCGGAGAAAAACATCGAAAACATTCTGGAGGAACTAAGCCGCACGCTACACCGTATTCGGCAGGAATCCATCGACGAGGAACTGTTCGACGTGATCTCCGGCTTTGAAGCACTGACGAAACACGGAAGCAACACGTAAGCACTCGCGGCAGAGCTTCATCCTCTACCTGATTCCTCTCCGGTCCGCGAGCAAGGTAGACTGAGCAGCTCTGAAGTTCTACTGGTCGCGTTTTTTCCTTTAGCTTCAACGAGTTCAATTCCAGCCGAATCCAAGAGTGCCCAGATTTTCGGGGAACGGAAAGTGGGCTGCAGCGATCGAGCGTATGCGCAGCATATTCCATGGCGCTGGAGGTGCCATAGAATTTCTGAAACCCGTGGACGCCGAACGCGTAGAACGATTTTGGCAGCACCTCGTAAGTTTGCGAGTTTACCTTGTGAACAATTTGAGTGGCTTGACGAATTACGCTTACGCGCACCGTCACGGTCTCAGGATCTCGAGCGCTCCGGCCGAATCCGGAATGAGTCACCCGTAAACCAACGGATGGGTAAGCGTTAGCCGATGTGCTGGTCTACGGAAGACGCTCATTTGTTGCTTCAAGTGCGATGCGCGATGTTGGACAACCTGTTTGATGCCAGGTTTCGAGAGTGGTATCCGCAATTTCGTCAGATGCCGGCGGCGGTTGAACTGCCTGTCGTATGACAGACCGCCCCCAACATCGAAACGGTCCCTTTTCGGTAGCAAGTCTACAGGTTAAGTACAGCGCGACACCGAGATGCCGCATCACGCTTAACGGAGCAGGAACAAACGCCGAATATGCGCCTTGGGAAACCCGTCTGCCAGGAATGTGCTCGGTTTCTGCCATACTCCCCCCTTATGAGAGAACGAAAATAGCGATGATCGCTATTTTCGATATTCATCATAATCGACAATAGGAAGCGCGGCTATTAGCGTGTTTGCGAATGCCTGAGGACACTGTTTGCAGAGCGCAATCGTCCTTGAGGCCCTGATGTTATGAGCGCCGGAGTAAATGTATGGTCCGCCGCTATGTTGCAAGCGAAAAATGATGGTGACGTGTTGGTCTGCGCAAATGTATTCGGCCTTTGTTGGAGAGTTCTCTCCTGGCCATGATGGAATGCGCTGCGCTCTCGTCCTTCTTAAATAGTCAGTCTTGTGAAGACTTTTTTACTCCACAGGTTTGGAGAGCGCCGGGTTTGACCGTTGAGTCATCTCATTGTTCGCCAGCAGACCTGGCAGGAAATCATAATTCCGTAGTCGTCGTCGCTGGGTTGCGAATGTGGGAATCGCGGATGCGATTTCCAAGCCTGGCATCAAGCCAGGCGTCATTTGCAGGCCAGTCAGGCCGCGGCCGGGCCGATCAACATCAGCGGCCGATACACCTCGTTCTTTGCCAGCACGGCCCAGGCGATGCGAGCCAGTTTATTGGCCAGCGCAACGACGGCGACGTTGGGGTGGGTGCGGGCCGTCAGTTGCGCCAGCCACGCCCTCAGACCAGAGGTCTGCTTGGCTCTTTGTTGTAGGACAGCGCGTGCCCCATGGATGAACAACGTTCGCAAGTAGGTGTTCCCTCGTTTGCTGATTCCGAGCAGTTTTTGCTTTCCTCCCGTAGAGTGTTCGCGTGGAACAATCCCCATCCAGGCTGCAAACTCCCGCCCTTTGTGGAAGGCCGCTCCGGTTCCGATGGCAGCAATGAGTGCAGTTGAGGTAACTGGCCCGATGCCTGGAATCGCGAGTAGGCGTTGGCAGGCAGCACTCTCACGAGCGGTCTGGTTGAGTACAGCATCGGCCTCATCGATCCGCACCGCCATCTGATCGAGTTCCAGTTTTAGCTGAGCCAGCAGGATGCGCAATGCGCCTGATAGCTTTGCCGCGGCGTCTTCCAGGATGCCAGGCAAAGCTGCATCCACATACTTCCGCCCTTTCCGTAGAGTGATGCCACGTTCGAGCAATAATCCGCGAATCTGGTTAACGATGGCCGTGCGACGCATCACCCAGCGTTCGCGTACTCGATGTAGCGATTGCATATCCAACTGATCATCGGTCTTGATCGGCACGAAGCGCATGCTCGGGCGTGCGACTGCTTCTGCGATGGCTTCGGCATCGATGAAATCGCTCTTGTTCGTTTTCACGTAGGGCTTCACATACTGAGCTGGCATCAACCGCACTTCGTGTCCTTGCTCGCGCAGTGCCCGACCGAGGAAGTGTGCGCCGCCACAGGCTTCCATGCCGATCAGCCCGACGTGCAGGTTTGCGGTGTAGTGCAGCAACTGCTTTCGAGATAACTTCTTGCGCACCACAACTTCGCCGCGCAGATCAAGACCAACGAGATGAAAGACTGTCTTGCCGAGATCAATGCCGATCGTGTGTAGTTCCATGGATGCTCCTCCGTACGCTTCTTATACCTCAGTCGCTGGCTGGGTAAAGGCGGCGGACCATTCCATTAAATAGGCCACAGCACGCTGCATGAGCGGTGTGTTGCGGCGGAGTAAAAGTAGTCCGCCGGATTTTGGTTTTGTGAGCTGGTTGCGTTAGCAGCGGAGTTCATGAAACACCGGAGGATGTTCAAGGTGGAGCTTTATGGGCGGGTTCGGCGAGCAGTACTGGTAGAGGGCAGGAGCCAACGGGCAGTAGCGCGCGAGTTCGGCATCGCGCGTAAGACGATTCAGAAGATGCTGCGCTACTCGGTGCCTCCCGGCTACCAGCGGCAGCAAGCAGTGAAGCGGCCCAAGCTGGGGCCGTGGCTGGGCGTGATCGACGCCATCCTGGAAGAAGACAAGACACGGCCTGCCAAGCAACGGCACACGGCCACGCGGATCTTCGAGCGGTTAAAAGCAGAGCATGGATTCTCCGGCGGCTACACCATCGTGAAGGACTACATTCATGCGGCGGAGCTACGGTCGCGAGAGATGTTCGTGCCACTGACGCATACACCGGGAGAAGCACAGGCGGACTTTGGCGAGGCCCTGGTCGTAGTGGACGGAGTTGAGCGCAAGGCTCATTTTCTGGCGATGGACCTGCCGCACTCCGATGATGGTTTCGTGGTGGCGTTCCCAGCAGAGACGACGGAAGCCTTTCTGGAAGGCCATGTGCGGGCCTTCGCGTACTTCGACGGTGTGCCCACGCGCATTCTCTACGACAACACGAAGATTGCGGTGGCTAAGATCCTGGGTGGCGAGGAGCGGCAGAAGACACGGGCCTTCTCGGAGTTGCAGAGCCACTATCTGTTTGCTGATAAGTTCGGACGTCCGGCCAAGGGAAACGATAAGGGCAAGGTCGAGGGACTGGTCGGCTATGCCCGCAGGAACTTCATGGTTCCGATTCCGCGTGTGAGCAGTTGGGATGAGCTGAACGCCTATCTGGAAGCGCAGTGCCGTCAGCGGCGGGAGCGTCGGCTTCGTGGTCACACGGAGACGATCGGCGAACGCTTCGAGCGTGACCGCGCAGCGTTCTTACCGCTGCCAGTCTCACCGTATGAAGCCTGCGAGAAGGTTGCAACGCGTGTCAGTTCCCTCGCGCTGGTGCGCTATCGCACGAACGACTACTCGGTTCCGACTTGCTATGGGCATCGCGAGGTGCTGGTGAAGGGCTACGTGCACGAGGTGGTGATCGCCTGCGGCAGCGAGGTAGTTGCACGCCATCCGCGCAGCTATGAACACGAGGCGGTGATCTTCGATCCACTGCATTACCTCGCGCTGCTCGAACAGAAGACGCGGGCACTGGATCAGGCGGCACCGCTTGCAGGCTGGCAGTTGCCAGAGTGTTTCGCCACGCTACGACGATTGCTGGAAGCCCGTCTGCGCAAGCACGGCAGCCGCGAGTATGTGCAGGTGCTGCGGTTGATGGAGACCTTTTCCATTGCAGAAGTAACTCGCGCCATCGAAGACGCATTGCGGTTGGGTACCCTCAGCTTCGATGCGGTGAAACATCTTCTGCTGTGCCGCATCGAGCAGAGACCGCCGCGGTTGGACATGGAGAACTATCCCTACTTACCGTCGGCGCAGGTACGCATGACGCAAGCTTCCGACTACATGACGCTACTGGTGGAGGTAACAGCATGAGCAGCATGGATCCATCGACGGGTCACCCGGAAACAACCGACACGCCGCAGGTTCTTCTGGAGCATCACCTGAGTGCGTTGCGACTGCCGACCATCCTGCGCGAGTACGACAAGGTGGCGCAGCAGTGTGCCGCCGAGAGCGTCGACTACCCGCGATTCCTGCTACGCATCACTGAGCTGGAGTTGCTGGACCGCGAGCGTCGGGCCATCGAACGTCGCATACGGCAAGCACGCTTTCCGGTCCTCAAGAGTCTGGACAGCTTCGAGTTCCTTTCCATCCCTTCGCTGAATAAGGCGATGGTGCTGGAACTGGCACGATGTGAGTTTATCGGCCGACGCGAGAACGTACTGCTGCTGGGTAACTCCGGAACCGGTAAGACACATATCGCACTGGCTCTCGGCCTAGCTGCCTGCCAGCACGGTCACCGCGTGCGCTTTACTACCGCTGCCGCACTGGTCAATGAGTTGATCGAGGCTCGTGACGAAAGGAAACTGCTGCGCTTCCAGAAACAGATCGCCAGTTATGAGCTGCTCATCGTGGACGAGTTGGGCTTCGTGCCACTCTCCAAGACCGGCGCTGAACTGCTCTTCGAGATGCTCAGCCAACGCTACGAACGCGGCTCAACGCTGGTCACAAGTAACCTGCCGTTTGCCGAATGGACTGAGGTTCTCGGATCGGAGCGCCTAACTGGCGCCCTGCTCGATCGCCTCACCCACCACGTCCACATCCTGGAGATGAACGGCGACAGCTTCCGCCTCAAGCAGAGCAAGCGCAAACGCGCCACCACCAACCCCTAACAGTCCAGTCTTGCCGTCCACCCGCCGAACGCACTTCGGGGAGAATGCCGTCTTCCGCTACGCTCCAGACGCCATTCTCCCCGAAGTTCCATAACCTTCCACTGGACTACTTTTACTCCGCCACACTGGCTCCCTTTTACTCCGCCCTTGACAGATGTGCTGTTTTTCCTGACTCACTCTCGCAATGATGGGTAGCCTTACAAACGGAATACTCGGGCCATTTCTTCGAGAATGTCTTCCAGTCTAGCGGCGCCGACACCCAGAGCCTTGAGGTCAATTTCCTCGGCTCGCATTCGCGAGATGAACTCGCGCACGTCACTCTTGACGACCTCAGGGGCCGCTGGATCGGAAGTTGGATCGAGAATCTGGTAAAGCCGAAAGACATCGTTCTTGTGCATCTTGATTGTCTTGCTGTCGATCTTCTCACCGTGGGCTTCGCGTTCGGTCAGATCAATCCAAGCTCGCGCTTTCAGAGCGATCAACTGGGCGGCACCGACCGTGGTGACACCTTCGATCTCCTGGCTGCCCGCACGGATGAAGTTGTAGTAATCGTTGTCCAGGAGAATTGCGGAGAGGCTGGAAGTTTCTTCCTCGATTGGCAACGGCGTGAGGTGGCTGCCCTCGGCAACCTGCAAGACATCTGGCTGCCGCGAGAACAGTTCAAGCATGAAAGGATAGTCTGGGTTTGTCGGTTTCTGGAAGCGATAGAACTGCTTCTCGCCGGTTGACTTCTCCTGGTTCTCATAGCCGCCGGCCCGTACGAATTCCCAAAATTTCTGCACAAACGCGGCGTCCAGAGCCTCAACACAAAGGACGATGTCCAAGTCTTTCGTCGCTCGAAAAGGGAGAGCGGCGGCGGACATCGCGAGATCGCAGGCCGCGCCGCCGATGAGCAGATATCGGTTCGCGTAGTCCCGGAAGTGCTCCCGGAAAACTTCAAGGCCCTTTACCATTCGAACCTCTCCATCATTTCCTCCAGAGCGGCCTCGGTTCGTTCATCGTGATCAGCCTTCAAGGATAGGAAAAGGGATAGCCGATCCACGAAGCCGTCTGCCTCGAAGCGCTTAGGCGAATACCACCATACCTCGATTCCAATGGCATCGGGGTCTTGGGAAGGCACCACGGCGATCTTGTGCCGCTTCTGGAGTGCTTTCCACTCTTCCCGGCTCAAGGCATAGGTCGGGTAGGCCGGCGCGGCCAGCATCGTGTAGTGCTCCAAAGCGGTGAGTCCAGTGCGCACAAAGCCGTCCGCGCCTTCGGTATGACGGATGAAAAGCCGCTTGTTGATCGGGCTGCGGAGAAAGGGCTGAGCATTCTCCCAGAGCTCCCTCCGGTCCCCAATGAACCTCAAGCAGCGCTCGCGTCCGCGGACGTTTATCTCAGCGAGGTTTGCGGCCTCCAGCTCGTCGAAAGCTCGCGTCATCGTCATTGCCGAATAGCCCAAGAGCGCGGCCATTTCAGACGGGATCAGTTCCTTCCCTGCCTTGCGCAACACAGCATAAAGAACAAAAACCTGGGTGGACGGGCTGATTGCGGATGTCTCTCTGCGAATGCGCCGAAAGTGCTCGCGCAGGTCGATTGCCAGCATGGGCAGATACATCTGGTTCCCCGGAACGATGAACGGGACCCTTTGCTCGATCAGCCGCTTTCGGTTATAGGTGGTCACCCGCTCGCGCACATAGATCAGCTCTGCCTCCTGCTTGAGTTTGAGCATCTCCATGTGCTTGCGCACGACCACCGGCGCCTGCTCCTCTGCACTCCTGTCGATCATGAGGAGGATGGGCAGACCGAGCAATTCTGCCTTCGCGAACTCGTATCTTTCGCGGAGCACAGGCGGCAGATGGCTCGCTCCTTGCCAGGGCGTAGCCTTCACTGCCACGCCCAAAGTGTCGTGGAGGTAGCGGTCGAGTTCATGAATTTCTGGAATCACCGTGCACCTCCGCTCGCTGATCGCGAATGTAACCCGATATTGCACACTAACATATCAAATGTTATCGTTCATTTCAATGTTATGTATACGAGAATTGTAAGGTGCTTCACTCCGCGCATGATGGGTGCCATTTGTTGCTGTAAAGTCAGCAAGATACGCGAGCGCCCGGTCGCTCATAACCCAAAGATCGCAAGTATAAGTCCTGCCCACGCAGCCAAGAACTCATACAAAACAAGGTACTTACAGCGGGGCCGCATAAGCGGCCCCGCTGTTTTCCCCAGAATGCCCGCGTTCTGTCCGTGTTTTATTCTGACGCGCCCTTTACTGGAGCTTCTTGGACTTCTTCCGCTCCTGCTTTGCCGTTGCGGCCAGGTAGGTTTGCGTGCGCTGCATTGCCTCACGCAGGTCATGCTCACTCACGATGTTGTACCTATCGAACATTGAGCGCGTCTTGTGCCCGCTTATGGTCATGGCGACTCTCTCCGGCACACCCGCCCGAACCATATTACGGACGGCGGTTCTGCGGAAATCATGGAACACGCGGCCCACGTACTTCAGTTCGCCGCGCTTCCACTTCTGAACGCAGTTCGCGCACTTGAAATCGGCATCGACTCCGCCCTTGCACTTCGGGCAGACGAACGTCCCGAGTCCAGCCATCACACATGCCGTTGCCCATGCCTTGCGGTAATCGCCTATCGGCTCACCCTCGTGGTGAAACACGTAAGCGGCCGGCGTTGTGACGCCTTCCTTTGTCACCGGGCGCGCTGCTTTGCGCCGCTTCATCACTTCCGCAAGTTCCCCGTTTAACGTGACAGTGCGAGCCTCGCCGTTCTTCGCGCACTCCCCCCTGAGGCGTACAGTATCGCCTTCCACATCTGCCCAGCGAAGGGAGGCGATTTCGCCCTTCCGCCATCCCGTCAGATAGCCAAAAAGTGCGTAGTCTTTCAGGTACAGCGGCAACTCCCTCATGACGCTGCGAAACTCCGCATCTGTGAAGAATCCCTGCCTTGCGTTGCCGCGCTCGGAGAGATGACGGATTACGGGAGCATTGGAGAGCCGCCTCCGTTCCATCGCCAATCTGAATGCTTGCGCCAGCAGTTGTGTAGAGCGGTTTAAGGTGGCTGCCGCTGTATGCTGCTCCAACTGCTCCGAGATGAACTTGTCCACCGCCTCCACGCTCACTTCTACGGCACGCCAATTGCCGAAGTACTCGCGTACTCGTTTCAAGTGCGAACGAAACTGTGGGCTGCCTTTTCCGCGCAGCTTGTAGTCCGCTTCTAGAGAGTCGAGCAGATCGGAAACCGTGATCCGCTGCTGCTCAGGGCCGACAAAGACGGGGCCGCCGTGCCGCTCGGCTGCGAGCTCTCCGAGTCGATGTTTGAGAAACTTTACGGCCTCGTTGCGTTCCTCGCCCGACGCCTCGACCTTGTCGCCTGCTTTTCTGCCCTTCTTGTCTCTGAGATACTGCGCCGGTTCCCGATGTTCCTGGCCGTTGCGGTAATAGCTGATCCACCAAAAGCGGCTTCCCTTTCGCTGGAAAATGCGGCCGTCTCCTCTGCCGTTCATGGCATTCCCTTCTTTGTTTGAGATAAAACTTGTGCGCGATGACAATCACATTCAGCCAAGGTCGCCGCTCTCCGACACCGCAGATATTCGCTTTCTTCCACGGCGATTCCGGAATTTGCAAAATGGATTTTATGATTGGGGCCGCGTCGGTTTGTATTTGCGGCATCCCCTCTTCATCTGATTCGGGGCTTAGATCGGCATCTGAATTACGCTCTCGCCGATTTGCTGGCAAGAGGGATTCTCTGTTTTATGTATCGTTCAATCCCTGAAGCAGAGAACAGCAGTTTGCGCCCGACACGGCGGATAAAGGAAAATTCCGAATGATGCCGGTACAGATAGTCCTTGCTGAGTCCCAGGCGACGGGCGGCCTCTGCAATGTTGAGCAGTTCGTCCGACTGCGCCTGAACGGAAGTGGGCATCGCCAGACGCGCCATTGCCGTGCAGCGGACCTCCTCAAGTTCTCCGAGCAAACTTGGAAGCTGTTCGACGGGTAACTCTCGGGCGGTCTGCAGCACGGATTGAAGTTCGGCGCGCATCTCTCAGTCAGCTCCGCTATGCGCGCCTTTCTTCAACTACAGTCTGCAGTGGTTGGGTCAACGCTCTGATGTGCCACGGCCTTAACAGCCCACTTCCACGGAGGGATATGACGAGGCCAAGGCACGTCCAGAAGACCATTGAGATCAGAATGCCGAACAAAATTCCCTTCGCCGGCGCTAACGAATCGAACGTTTCGTCTTCCTCACTCGGCTGGTTCAGAGAGCACCTCTGGAGCAATAGCCTCGCCAGTTGCCTGGGTGCGCCGCCGCGCGCGCGGTGGCGCCTCCGGCACAAATGCGCGATGGTCCCCGCACCTTCCGCGCGCCTGCTTGTTGGTGATGAAAGAGTGAACCGTGGCCTCGAAGGCCCCGATCGCTTCACGAAGTGTGAGACAGTCCCGATATGCCTGGAAGAGTCCGTAGCACTCCTGACATCCCCCCTTGATGCCCGCTTGCTCGTCCTTCGCGGGGTTGTAGGCTGGATGTCGGGAGCATCTTCCCCTGATGCGGTATACAAGCCGAAACGCCACCTTGAACATGGAACTCCTTTCGATCATTACAATATAATATTCTGCATAGCGTCGCTAGCACTAGTATTATTCTTGATTCATGGCAGTCAGAGAGGCTGCGATACGTGGGTGAGTCTGGTTCGGAGCGGTCATGCGCTAAAGTTGGGCAACATTCGGCGCTAGTGATCCACGGTCGCTGGGCGACGGCTCTTTCCGGCTGCCGCTCCGGACGTATCTGGAAGAGTTCACGGGTGGCCGTTCTTGCGTGGATTTCTTGAAGGCATCAAGCGGAACTACGGATTGCGGTCAGCGTGAACGTTTCACCTTGCGGCGGAGGAAAGAGTACGGTAGAAGTTCTTGCTGGATGATATGGGTGCGGTGCTGTCATTCACGCCGACCCGTCCCGATGCGATGCGACAATACAGTATTGAGAGAGAGGAAGCCCCTGATGACCGAACCAACCTACGAAGAACTGAGAGCACAACTCGAAGCACTGAAAGCCAAGGAAGCTCGCAGCGGAACCATGAGCTTCAAGGTGAGCGACAAGGGCGGAGTATCCGTCTACGGACTTGGACGCTTCCCAGTCACGCTGTACTACGAGCAGTGGACAAAACTTCTGGACAGGGCGCAGGATTTGCGCGAGTTCCTTGAGGCAAACAAGGACAAGCTGAAGCTGAAGGAATAGCGAGGTTTGCACTGTGCAGCCCAGCTACATGCATATAGAATTCATCTGGGCGAAAAAGCCCTCAAGGGAGAACGTAATAATGGCTGCTACAACGATGACAAAGTCTCAGTTGGTCGCCTTCATGGCGGAAAAGATTGCAATCACGAAGAAACAGGCATCTTCATTCTTTGAGACGTTGGCCGAACTCGCGGTGAAGGAAGCCAAGAAGAATGACGTTTTCGTCGTACCCGGCATCGGTCGGCTGAAGAAGGTACAGCGTAAGGCACGGACAGGGCGTAATCCGCAGACGGGCGAGGCAATCAAGATCAAGGCGAAGACCACGGCAAAGTTCTACGTCGCGAAAGTAGTGAAGGATGCCATCGCGCCAGTGAAGGCTGCGGCTGCGAAGAAGTAACTCCATACCTCTCGGACTAAGGACTGGCCGACCAACTCGTCGGCCTTTTCTTATTGCACAGGAATAGAATCTGCATGCACCGATTGTTGTGCAGGGTAGCCTGGCGCTGCTACTATCCACATCTGAAGGAGTAATCCCCCCATTATGGATACTGCACAAATTCTCTCCGACCTCCGCGCCCAGCGCGGTCGCATCGATAGCGCAATCGCTGCACTTGAAGCATTGAACGGGAACGCCGCTGCCCCAGCCAAGTCTGCTGCCAAAACTGCCTCCGTGAAGAGCGTGAAATCCGCTCCTCTGGCTCCTACCGTCTCCACCAAGCGAGTGATTAGCGCGGCTGGTCGCAAGCGCATCGGGGAAGCTCAGAAGGCACGTTGGGCGAAGAAAAAGAAGGCTGCGAAGGCTGCTGCAAAGAAGGCGGCGGCTGTGGTTCCGGTTGTAGTGAAACCAGTCAAGGCTGCTCCAGTCGTAAAGAAGGTCGGCAAGGCCATGAGTGCGGACACCAAGAAGAAGCTGGCTGAGGCGGCAAAAGCAAGTTGGGCGGCAAAGAAAGCGGCTCCGGTTGCGATGGCGGCAGCGAAGGAAGCGGCGAAGGCTTAGCATCTCGGGGAGGTGCCTCCACGGCGCCTCCCAACCAGTTCAATTTGCGTCCGCGATACTGATTCAAGCCTTCCAAGTCCGGCAAGCAATGAAAGAGTCCTCCAGATGTCCAGGCCGCCGAATCAATGTCGGCGGCTCAGGGCAACGGGACAGCCCCGCATGCATCCATCTAGCAAGAGAGGGTAAGTCAATGGATGCAGGTTCAAGCAAACCTCAGTATCGGGTTCTTGGTGGGACAGGTGAGAAGGTTTCCGCAATCGGTATTGGCGGATGGCACCTCGGTCTGCCATATGTGGACGAGCAGTTGAGCATCCGCATTGTCCGCACGGCAATCGATAGCGGCATCAACTTCATGGATAATTCGTGGGACTACAACAATGGCATCAGCGAGATTCGTATGGGCAAAGCTCTGCGTGATGGCTACCGTGACCGTGTTTTCCTGATGACGAAGATTGACGGGCGCTCGAAGAAGTCTGCGGCAAAGCAACTGGACGAATCGCTCCAGCGGCTCGATACGGATCACATCGATCTGGTGCAGCACCATGAGATTATTCGGTTTGAAGACCCACATCGCATCTTTGACCCAGAGGGTGCCAACGCGGCGTTAGTGGAAGCGCAGAAGGCGGGGAAAGTCCGCTACATCGGCTTTACCGGACACAAAGACCCGCATATCCATCTGCACATGCTCGAAGTGGCGGAAGATAACGGCTTCAAGTTTGATACTGCACAGATGCCACTAAACGTGATGGACGGACATTACCGCAGCTTCGAGAAGTTGGTCGTCCCTGAACTCGTCACGAAAAAGATGGGCGTGCTCGGCATGAAGTCCATGGCGAATGGAATCATCCTGAGATCGAAGACGGTCACGCCGATGGAGTGCTTGCACTACGCACTGAATCTGCCAACGTCAGTTGTGATAACCGGAATCGATAGCATGGAAATCCTTGGGCAGGCGCTTGAGGCGTGGCGCACATTCCATCCACTGAGCGAGGCGGAGGTGAAGGCATTGTTGGCGAAGACGGAAACGGCTGCAAAGAGCGGTGCATTCGAGCCGTTCAAGACAACCTCGATCTTCGATTCAACGGCGCAGAACCCGGCTTGGATGGGTGAGGAATCTGAGCATGTGAAGCAACTCATGCCCGTGGAATGAAACCCCATTGAAACGGCGGATGACTTCGGGATTCCAATGCGCGGGTTGCGGCGAGTGGAACGAGACCGTCGTTGACCCCACTGCCGGAATCAAGCAGACCTACGTCGAGGACTGTCAGGTGTGCTGCAAGCCCAATGTACTTCGGGTGACGTGGGACAAATCGGCCAGGGAGTACACCATAGCGGCGGAGCTGGAATCATCATAGGCAATCTAGGAGCGAAGCATGGCACTGACTGACTTTCGATGCATAGCCCGTTTCCGAGTCCCGTTCTGCGACATCGACATGTTGCAGCATGTGAACAACGCTTCGTATGTGGTGTGGGTCGAGACGGTTCGTTGCAACTACTTTGCCGAGGTGCTCAAGGAGTCGCTGGCTGGTGCGAATGGAATCATTCTGGCTCGGCTCGAACTTGATTATGAGCAACCTCTCGACTACCGCGAGGAGGTTGCAGTCGGGTGCCGCATCTCCCGCATAGGACGCAAGTCGTTCGATTTCGCGTATGAGATTTGGAGCGAGACTCGCCAGGTACGGGCTGCACAAGGACGCTCGGCGATGGTCGCGTATGACTATACGGCCAAAGCCTCCATCGTGATACCGGAGCGATGGCGCGAAATCATTGCCTCCTACGAGGTCGTTGCACCGACCGCAGGGTAGCTGAAGGCAGGTATGTTCGCATCAAACACTCTGGGGCTGCGTGAAACATGGAGCGTGAACAATTCGCCAAGGTCATGCAAGAGGTGCTCGACTCGCTCCCAGAGGAATTCCGCAGTCGCATCAGCAATGTCGCCGTGCTGGTGGAAGACCTACCGCCCGGCCAGTCCCCAGCCTCCCACCCAAAGACACTACTGCTGGGACTCTTCCACGGCATTCCCATGACACAGAAGAGTGTCTTCAATCTGCCAACGGGACCGGATTACGTCGTGCTCTACCAGAAGAATATTGAAGCGGTGTGCTCCACAGAAGCCGAAATCCGCGCACAAATCCGGCTCACGGTCATTCATGAGTTCGGTCACTATTTTGGTATGGATGAGGAACAGTTGAAGGATGTTTAACGGGGAACGCCTAGGAAGGAACACGAGATGACGCACTTGAAGCTCCAAGTAGCTCTCGATGAGATTGAACGGCTGTGTGATAGGCCATCACCGCGCCGTTCTGGTTCGACGACGAGATTTCCGTCACATCCCCCGCCGCGTCGTAGGTGTAGGAGATGGTCCCGAAGGGCGTCTGCTTCGACACCAGCC